>NZ_JBSHNQ010000073.1:0-143162 GCF_053604665.1 Lacinutrix chionoecetis | reverse complement strand
TGGAAAACTGTTAAAACAACTTAGCCCAACAGGCGCAGGATGGGATGGGACTTACAACGGTAACCCAATGCCAACAAGCGATTACTGGTTTACTGTAGAATACAGAGAACCAGGCACAGACCAAAAGAAATCGGTTCGTGCACATTTTACGCTTAAACGCTAAAATAAAAAACAACTGTTTGTAAATAATAAAATGCCTGAACGAGAGTTCAGGCATTTTTTATTGCTATTGAGTAAGGTTTATGAGTAAGCCTGCGTTAAGGATGGCAGCGGCATCCTTTTTTTATACATGCCTTAGACTCTATAAACCGAACAAAAAGCTTAGGTAATTAATAGCTTTAATAAAGCACCTTAAAGATTAAAAAAAGATATAGCGTACAGCCTGACCAAGACTTTTTTGTCTTGGTAACGCCCTAATAATTATACAAATGCGAAATAAATGAATAAGCAATAAGCAACGACTAATAATAAGCCTTTGTATCTGCTTATTTGCATGACTTTAGGAATTAGAATTAGAATAATTAATACTGCAGCGAAGCCAATCATCCAGAAAATATCGTTGTCTAAGATCTTTAAATCTGTTACAGGAATTGGTTTTATAATTGAAGTTAAACCTAAGACTGAGCCAATATTGAAAATGTTCGATCCAATAAGGTTTCCTAAAGACAGAGCTTTTTCCTGTTTTGCTGCAGCGATAACTGAAGCCGCTAATTCTGGGACACTTGTACCAATAGCAATAACAGTTACGGCAATTACGGCATCGCTAACACCTAAGGCGATAGCTAATTCTTTGGCGCCATCGACTAACCATACTGAACCAAAATATAAAGCCAATGCGCCTAAAAGTAACCAGAATAAAATTTTAATGTTGGAAACCACAGCTAAAGACTCATCTACCTCCTCGGCAATTTTATCTTTTTTTGTTGTTTTTAACAGAATAATTATAAAAAGCACTAAGCCAAAAAACAGTATAAACCCTTCGGTTTGAGTTAATATAGCATCGTTACTTAAAAAATAATAGAGTGCAAATGAAAAAATCATCATTGCAGGCCAATTAATGGTATAAAAGGACTTATCGATACCTATGGCGCCAATTAAAGCCGTGATACCAAGTACCAAACCAATATTGGCAATATTAGAGCCAACAACATTATTAATGGCAATGGCTGGAGAGCCGCTAAGTGCAGCTTGAAGGCTTACTAATAATTCTGGAGCAGACGTAGCGAAAGACACCACTGTCATACCAATTACCATTTTAGAAATATTGAATTTTAAAGATAAGCCTACAGAGGCTTTTACAAGAAAATCACCACCAACTACCAATAGGATTAATCCGACGAGAATTAAAAATATACTCATAAACTTATTAATTACATTTTTGCGAAGATACTATTTAACAAGAAACTTTTTAAGCTGGGTTTTTCCTTGAGAGGTAATTTTAGCAAAATACAATCCGCTTGCTAAATTCAAATCTAAGGGTAGATTACTTTGAAGCGTGTTCGATTGAATTTTTCGTCCTTCGGAAGAATAAATAACAACATTGTAATCGTTTTTAATGCCTGAAATAAACAATTGATTGGTAACTGGGTTTGGGTATAGTTTTATGGTTTCGGCATTAAATTCTTCAACACTTAGTGTATTAAACCAAGGATTTCCAACATTTGCTCCCCAAATATAATCTACTAATTCTGGCATATCTATAAAAGGGTTTCTGTTAAATTGCCAGGTATAAATTATGTTGTTTCTATTCATTTCGAAATCGTCTGGTGGATCTTGATTATGCCATTGCAGTAGTGTTGCTAAATCTCCCATTTGACCAGTCACGTCTGGAAAACCATTTTCAATACTTAATCCGTTATATCTTATTTGCATGTATAAAACGCTACGGGCAACATCGCCTTTAAAACTTCCTGAATTTCCTGTAGGACCATTGTATTCGCCGTAGTGCTGATTACCTCTTGAGCTGTTTTCCGGGCCATCTGCAGCTCTTAACGCATGCGCATCTGAGTTTCCATGGCGCAAAGAATCTGCTTTTGTTTCCCAAAAAACGTCTTTGCCATCTGCAATATCGTCTAAATCTATACTCTCGTATCCTGCCAGCGATCTAGGGAAGGTGTGTTCTCTATTCCATGTTCCTAAATTGTTAGAAGTGGTTTGGAAATCTAATTTAGGACGCCCTTGTTCTGTATAAACCAACCAAACTTGATTTGAATTTGCTGGGTTTTGATCGGCTTCTTTTAAAATATCTATGACATCTGCATACGTTTGTGCTCTAACAATTGCAGGATCTGCAATTATATTTTGCAATGCTTGTTCTAAAGCGGTGCCAGACAATCCGTTTAAACTATCGTAATAACCTGATGGTTGAGTGCTTGCCACCATATTGGTTGTCGGGTTTGTTGGTGTACCAAAAGGAGCGACCACAAAATCATTATCAACAACTCTAATTTCTAAATTGTTATTTAGGGTTAAATATTCTGATGGTAACGCAGACAGGACAATTTTTAAAACCTCATCACCTTCATCTAATACATCGTCAACCAGTGTTATTGTTGTAGTAATTGTATTTTGGCCATTAGGAATGGTAACAGAGGTGTTACCCGTATAGTCTGAAGTATCGAAACCACCATTAGCCAAAGTAAAATTAATGTTCAAATCTGAAGTTACATTTTGCTCTGTAGTAAATGTAATATCAAAAGCCTCATCTTCATTAATTTGTGTCTGTGCAATGGTTGTTAACACGCCATTTAAAACTACTCCGCTACCATCATTTAAAGTTCTTGGAGTTGGTGTGGTTGCAACGTAAGTAATGCTGTTAGGGTTTCCCATGCCATCATCGAAACGCTGGATGGAATTTGTGTTATTTCCAGAGCCTTCATTAATTTGCTCCGTAACGCCCAATAATGCCATTAAAACAGTATCGTCAGTATCACTAGTGTCATACACCAAAGCATCTACTAAATTGGTTTGAGTAGCTAATGTTCCATCTGGAAAATCGGTGTCGTCACCAAGATAAATAGCCACAGCATCAGCTCCGTTTTGTATTAAATTTGGAGCGATTACAAACTGAGGAAAAGGCGAAACAGAGGTGCTGCCAATTAATAAGAGTCCATTTACATCTGTTGTGTAACCATCTAAGTCTAATGCAAAATAACTTGAATCTCCTCCACTATCAGAGCCATTAAAAAGGACGACTACATAACCATCTAAAGCAAAATTAGGCATGCTCGAAAGTAATTCTATAAACTCTTCATTATCAATTCCAGGCGTATCGCAATCCAACTCATTAATAACTACAGCCTGACCATTTGTAATGTTGCACAGCAACATTACAATTACAAAATAATATAACTTTTTCATTTACACAGTTTTTGCAAATGTACACAACTATATTAGAGTATCCTCTTTATGTTGCTTTTGAGTTAAATTTTAACATTATTAAAGCTGAATATTAAAAAGGAAAAAAGATAAATCAGCAATTATGAGTCTTTTTTTAAATGAAATACCTCTTGCAAATTTTATAGCACTCAAAAAAGCGACTACAATTGTTACAGTATTTAATGTTAAATTGAAAATAAGATTTAGAACTGAAACATATATGAAGGCAAAATATAAAATATTATAACATAGTTGATTAATTTGCTTATAAAAGTAAATTCAATTGTATTGATTCTGCAGTTTTTGTTTGGAAGATAATTATGTAATACTATATATTGATTGAACAATCATAATAATGGTTGTTTTTATTAACCTTATAAAACCTAAAGATTATGCTAACACTTGCCAAACTTATTATCGATATTATTTTATCGATTTTTCTGTAAATAAAAATGTATAACTTAGTCTAGAATAAGTTTTACAATTTTTTAAGAAAGGCAGATTTTGGCAATCCTTAAGAAAATATTCTTAGAAAAAATACTTCTTATTTTATTATCTATAAAAATAGATTATTTTAATAGAGGTTTACAGCATTAATTGAGACTAAATGTATGAGAAATGATAATATAAAAAGGAATCTTTGAGGATGTATATTGCGTTGAGAGCGATGAATTAGATTGAAACAATTACTTCCAAATTGATTATAAATAACACACAATTACAATCATAATATAATTGTTTAAACTAAAAATAATATTGCTACAAGTGGTGTTAATAAATTAGAAAAAAGATTAGGTGATACTCTTCAATAACTTTTGTATATAATTATGTTTTTAGTAGATGTAAAAGAAGAGCAGAGTAATATAAGATGATTAACTATGGCGTTAATTACAAAAAAATGGATAATTTTGTAACTGCAATACTGTGTAAACAAGCTCATTTTGAAAAAACAATTATTTAAAATATTATCCAAAATAAATAAGTCCGTTCTCCCTAGTTATACTAAACAACGCTTAGACCTTAGTAAAGCTACAAAATTACAGATGGCTATTTTTGGGTGGAAACTTTACGTCACTAAGAACGCTTTAGATTAAAGTCTATAATTTTTAATTTTTATTTTGACCTTTATATAAAAAAGAGATATATTTGCACCCACAAAAAAGGCCTCGTGGCGCAACTGAATAGCGCACTTGATTACGGCTCAAGAGGTTACTGGTTTGAATCCAGTCGAGGTCACTAAACGGGATTTTTCAAAATTATTTTGAAAAGTCCCGTTTTTATTTCCTTCTAAGTTATCTGAAATAGAGGCGATTGCGCTGAATATCGAGTTTACTCTAAAAGTTCGAAGTCGGTCGTTTTTGAAGTCATACCCTATTCCTTCTGGAAAGAGCATAAATTGCAAAGAACGCTTGACTTCGATATTACCAGATTGCCACAATGACGGGAGGTTCAAGGCTAAATTTAATGCTTTGTCTATCGATTTTTTAAGGTTCGAACTATTAAATCCTGAGTTTGAAACTAGTTCGGTTATTTTGTTCTTTTCTGACTCTAGTTTGGACTTGAACTTATCGTATTGAACCTTTGTTATCTCTTCAAATACGTAGCGTTCTTCTAATCTATCCAGTTTAACATCCAGTTCTGTAGCTTGCGTGTTTAGTACCTTTGCTTCATCAATTTGTTCCTTGTTTAAATCGATAAAGGTTTGCTCGATGATCTCTTTGAGAGGTTCTATGTATTTTGGATCAGCTAGTGTGTAGTTTTCTAAAAGTGCCATAAATGAGTTGTGTAGCTTTTTCGCACTTCTGTTTTCGCGACTTCCAGATCTTCTGTTTTTATAATAGTATAGTCCTTTTTTCTTAACTACATATCCAGTATAGGGTGTTCCACATTCTGTTGATTTGACGAACATTTTTAGTGGTAGGTTTTCATCATCAAGATTATACTTACGGCCTTCTTCACGAGAGTTAAGAAGATTGTGAATTTTTAAGAACATCTCTCGACTGATCATAGGCTCGTGATTGCCTTGTATCACTTCTCCAGGAATCAATTTGTTGACCATCAATCCGCAGTAGAATGGATTTCTGAAATAGTCACTAAGTTTCTTAGCAGATAGCTCTAATCCTTTTCTTTTGAGTTTTTTAGATATCTCAACGTGTGAGGTGTTTGACATTGCTTTCCACTCAAAAGCTTTTTTGAGAAGTTTCCCTTTGTCGTTGATTACAAAGTTGGGCTTCTTGCCCTTGCCCGGATTTGTATTTGTATAACCGTATGGCCAAGCGCCTGTCCAATCTCCTCTGCGTAATTTTTCTTGCATTCCAGATACGGACTTATCCCTTCTCAACTCGTTATCAAATTGAGAAAACATATAATAAAGGTTCTGCTGAAAAGAGCCTGCACTTGTAGAAGTATCTACCTCTTGTGTCGCAGAAATTGTGACGATTCCCTGCCTCTTGAGTTGATCACTTATATACGCTCCATTGGCTCCAGTTCTCGAAAAGCGATCATAAGAATAGACGATGATATAGCCTATGTCTTTCCTGCGTTTAACAAAGTTGAGCATCTTCTGGAAGTGCTTGCGTTCATCACTTTTTGCCGACTCATACGTCCCACCAAAATACTCAACTACATCAAGTCCTTTCTTTTGAGCAAGTTGCTCACAGTATTTTAATTGTGTGTCTAAACTGGCATTGTTATCTGCCTGTTCTTTTGTAGAAACTCTGGTGTATATGACGGCGTTTCCTGCTTGTCTTAGAGACTTACTTTCGTCTGTTCTGGCAAATTGGTTAAAGATGGACAGGTCTTTCATTAGGCTACGTTTTGTTGAACTTGTTTGCACAGTATCTCTGCAAATTGCTCAAGGTTCTTAATTATTTCATCTGCCTCATCTTCGCTCACATTCTCAAAGCCTTTAAACGACTTGAGCCTTTCTACAGACATTTTACTTTTATGTACTTCCTTATTGTTTTCTTTTTTTACATCTATCGATTGCATTGTTACTTCCGTAAATGCTATTCTATTTTATAGTCATAGCACTAGTGGGATTTGGGATGGCTCTTTGAGCTCATTGCATTTAGGTTAATCGATGTTTATCACGTTTTCATATTAATTAGTTCAAACTTGCTTCCGTTATGGGATGACAAGTTCATTTGGGTGGCAAATAGGGTATCTATTTTGCTTTTTGTTTCACGGTACGGCTTATCAAGACCACTTTACCGTTGGCTTGTTTTATTTCAATATTCTGGTACTCGTGCTGTTTCAAAATGTCGATAATTCTATCTTTCTCACTAATGCGTTCCGTGCCTTCAATCATATCTATCTCGCCATTCTTTTTGGTCACTTGCACAGATTGGTACGACTCACTTCTCAAGATGAGCATCACTTGAATTTCGTCTTTATTAAGACCAGCAAAGGCATTAAAATTTGGTTCAGAAAAGAGTACAGATATATTTTCTTTGACGACTTGATTAAGGTTTAATACGATATGATTGGTTACTTTACCTTGTTGCAAAAGCTTAACATATTCATAATCATCTGCCAGATAAATGTTACCTGCTATATCGGTTATGAGATATAACGCTTTCGCGAAAGCGAGTACCTGAATAGTCGCATATTCCAGCTTACTGACTTTCAAATTATCAATCTTAGTTTCTTCAAACAGAAATTGCCTAACAGGTTTAATTTTTTCGTTGGGAAAGCCCAGATTACGATATTCGATGATGATTCCCATCCAAAGAATATCTATAAGGCTAAACTTGTTCCAACCTGCCGAAGTATTGCGCTTGTCCTCAAAGAGTCCAATATCCTGCCAGTGTGTAATCATACGCCTCTCGGCATTTACGATGTACTTATTTGCATATTCCTTCTCGTTGAGAAGTCTCAATAAATTTGAATAATCTGTGTGATCTTTTTTCAAGGCTGAATTTTTACAGTACAAACATAAACTTATAAACGTTACGAAACAAGGACGTTTTATTTATTTTCAAGAACTGATATGTATTTCTCCATAGTTGCTTTCTCATTTTCCTGCGCTTGCATCAACCTTTCATTGGTTTCTACAAGTTTTAGATTAACAGCTTTGAGTTCTTTATGATGACGCTTGTTTAGCTTGTCGAGCCTTTTGGATTTCTTCTTTAGATGAAATTTCAATTCTTCAATAGTACTTCCCATTTCATCTCGCATAGCATTGAGTATTCTATAGAAATCTGGAATACAAGCCTCATCGAGTTGTTGTATGAAAGTATTGATGACCATTTCGGCTGATGGATTTAAGTTCGTGTTATTATGGGTAACTATTTCCTTAGCCACATTCTTTATATCACGTATAGTTCCATTGCCAGCTTGAGTAACAAATGAGCCTTTACCAGTTTTCTTTATAGAATAATCTTGATTGTTGTTTACAGTAGTCACACGTGGTATATAACTCAAGGATCTATCAGAATAGAAATAGTTCATATCCACATCAAATAGCTTTGCAAAATTGATAAGCGCGAGATGCGGAATATGCTTTGCCCTACTTCTTACTGAAGAGATGATGCTTCGGTTAGAAGGATAAATCAGTTTTCCAAGGCTACTATCGTTGCTAGGTTTTAATCCGAGCTCATCATTTTTTTCCAATACCTCGTCTATGGCCTCGATAAATTTTAAATCTATGGTATCATAATCTGGATTCTGCTTCATATTATGTCTTTCATTATCAATTACTTCTTGTCGTTTACGCGCTTTTTTCTCATTCATTCAATTCAGGAGTGATAAAATTATTATCTCTTTTTGTAGTTTATTAAGCAACGTTTATACATATATTTGGCGATATAAATATAAAAACGACGTTAAATTGTTGCCAAATTTACAAAACTTTTACACTGAATTGTCAAACGAATCACATAAACTTTATAAGAATGTATCAACCCGATGAAATTAAAGCCATTACGAGAAAAATGCACAAGTACTTTGATAACCCCATTGCGCTTGTAGCTCAAGAATCTGGAAAATCCAGACCTACGGTATCTAAATTTTTTAATCGAAAAGAGATCAGGCCGTCCAGCGAAGAGCTTATTTACGAAGCCTGTCTTACACTTTTAGAATCCAAGCACGAGAAAACATTGCGCAATAGTAAAAAGGGAAAAGTCCTCACAGAGAACCTGCCTTTAAAGTCGCAAACATCGATGAAGTTATAATGCAGATCTCATCTTATGAAATTTGCCGAAAATAGCCCAGATGAAGGTTACCTGAACCTTATAAAAAAAATCAAGGAAGAAATAGAGATGCTAAAAAAGCACCACAATCCGACTAGTGAGATAGACAAAGCACACACTTTGCTGTTTCATAACAGTCCTAAAAATGAGCATAGTTAATTATTCCATCGCCTTTAAAGCATTGGATTACCACATTAAAGAACACAACCAGAATACAGATCAACTTTCTAATCGCATAAGACAGGCAATTGCCTCTACTGCAAAGGACATTATCAAGATTTACGGCCTTTCTTTACTGAAAGCGAGCAATGTCACAACACTTGATCTTAAAAACTTACCGCCTTTAAAGACCAACAATCTACAGTTGGCCAAAATGGGCAACGCCAGCCCTAGAACCATCCAGCGTCACTTAAAAAGACTCATAGATGCCGGCATCATTATCAATAAGATATGGCACGGTACCAACTCTGGATATGATCTTTGGGTCGAGCCAAAAATCCTGTTAGCAACTGGTTTAAAACCGGTGGATAAGCCCAAAATCGAGCGGGATTCACGGAAATCACAATCTACACACAATCAATCTGTTAAAAATATTCCTACGACAACTTGTCGTCATACAGACTCTAGTAACAATGGTTACATAAATAATTTAATAATAGGCGTTGATAACTCAAGCCGAGCCAAGCTATTCGGGAATAAAAGGAATTCGCTACCGCTCACAAAAGAAACAACGTCACGCAACGCTTCTAGCAACAATTTTACAGGATACACAGGGAAAAAATGCCCCAAAAATTCCAATGATGCAGGGGAAAATGCGCGGATGCGAGCCACAAATCAAACTGGCGCCGAAAATTTGCCACGAGATTCGGCTCGTTCCGCTTCCCTTTCTGTGTATGTGAATGCGCTTTGGACGCTTTCGCGAAATGTGCTCTACCAAAACACCTATCTCACAGAATCTCAGATCAAAATTGGAAGAGAACTGCTCTGGAAATGGTACGATCCAGTACCTGACAAACATCTGGCAAACGTGCATCAATGCTATGTAGATCGCATAGAACTCGTGCGGAAATATCTTGCCAAAGATCCTGAAAACAGATTCGTACAGTTACCACATCAATATTTTGATCCCAAAAACAAAACAGGGTTTGCTGGCACCAAAAAATGGTGGCAGGATCACAAGAAGAGACAGCTTGAAGTGCAGTTAAAACTCATTGTCGCTTCACAAATCCGCAGGTTTTTGAATAATGAGAAAAAGGATACTGCCAAGCAAAAACCCAGATTAGCACTTTTCAGGCAATGTGAGACGAGAATAGGCAAACTCGGTCAACCTGAGCTCTTGCAACACTTTCACGCAAGTGTACTCAACCCATCCACACAACGATTTTTATACACCAATACCTAACAAATGAAACGTATTTTCAAAAAGAAAAACGTTGCCTTGACCAATAAACTCAAGGGAGCGATTGCCGAGATATCCATTGATGTCTTCGGTTATGAGAAGAAGATCTCTCAGAATATCATAAGCTACACCGAGCATATTGCAACCTGGCAACAAATTCCTGTCGAGCGCTTGTACCTGCGTATTTATCAAGAACAGCACAAAGTACTTTCCTATCTGTACGATCAAGATGTGCTGATGAAAGAAATACCAACGGATGAACTCGCTTATTTCTTCTTAGAAGACAGCATTGCAACGTTGCCCAGTGTGAGAAACAAGATTGCCTTCAGTATCAAAAAGTATCTCAAAGAGTTTGCTACGGCAAATCATATTTGTGACCAGGATGTACAGATTTGGCTCAATGTCAAGCAAGGGGTTGTCACGGTCAAGGCTTTTCATAAAGAAAACTATATCAAGGAAATATCACTCTTATCACTCATTAAATACTTTAAATAATGCAACAAAAGAAAAAAGGTTGGAAACTAGGCCAGGACTCAGAAACTAAGATGATCGTCTGGTTCAAAGACGGTAACGTACGGACAATGTATTCTATCGACTGGAGACATAAATTTTCAAAAACAAAAAGTAGGGAAACAGGTTTGACTCGCTTTCGCAAAAAAATAAAAAAATATGGCCCTTTAGCCGGTACTATTGAGATTTACGATAAGGCTACCGGACAACGCATTGCCAAATTCTACGAAGGAAACGAGATGAATATTAATGCAGAAACTAACTGATATGAGAACCATTATAGAACTTAAGAAACGACTAAAGACCGAAACCTCTTTCCGTCGGAAATATCCAGATTGTAAAGAAAGCGATGATACAGTTCATTTACTTTATGTTTCGCCTTGCTTGAATGACACAGGATATTATCGAGCAATAACACCAGCATTAGAGTTGAACAAAACTGCGTCACATACCGCTATAATCACTAAGATTGAGACTTTTGACTTTAATAAACGTTTTGAAGATTATGAAAACTTGATTGATGAACAACTTTTATATTGGGCAGATTACATCATCTTTCCAGTTATATTCTCAGATGTGGATTTTTTTATCAAAGCTATACGCGTCTTGCGTCCAGATGTGCAATTGGTAATGGATGTGGATCAGAATTATACTGCTATTCCACAAAGTCACGCAATGTCACGCAAGATCGGTACACGCGATAAAGAGCAGTTGTTATCTAATATGATTTCAATGGATATTGTAACAACTGCAACAAAGCCACTATCTAACTTTTACAAAAAATTGTTGTTAGAGAACTTTCCCAACCACACCACTCACGTAGTACAATTGCCCTCTTTAGTGTCACGACTGGGATATGAAGAGATACCACCGTTAAAAAGGAATGAGTCCGAGATCGTTCGGATTGGTATTTTAGGTAGCAAAAGTCAGTTGTCAGATTTGCTAGTCCTTAAGGAACTAGTTGCAAAAACAAAAGAAGTCCTTAAGGAAGGAGTTCAATTTGTTTTTTACGGTTGGGATGGAAAAGACAATCAAGGCGAGCTAGTTCTTAAGGGACTAGCTGTAGAGTATCACAAGCCCGTCGCTTTTGAAAATCACTTTAAAACATTGAATGATTTGGCACTAGATATTGTCTTATTGCCAAGTGAAAAGCACCGATTTTCTCAATGTGGGCCTTACACAAGGCTATTAGAAAGTGCTGTTTTTGGTATTCCTGCAATTTCTTCTGTTTACCATCCGGCTAAGCAAGTCCTTAAAGAAGGAGAAACAGGACTGCTTGCTGAAACTACTGAAGATTGGGTAAAGTCCATCATACGATTAGTAAATGATAAAGAGCTACGCGAGCAGATGGGCAAGAATGCGCTCAAGTCCATCTGGATGGAACAGCATTTTACCAGTAGGCAACTACAGGTGTTTCAGGATTTGTTTATTTAGGCAAGCTTATTTTGGAAGAATTTAATCTCCTTTCTTATGCTTATGCGGTTTTAATGACGGTGTGTTCCCACCAGTCTTTTTATTATCTCGCTGACGTCTATCTGGTTTGCCAGTTGACTTTGCAATTCTTTTTGGACCTGTCTTGATTCCCATAATATTGTATTAAAAATATCTTACTAATTTAATCATTTACAAGCTGTTCGTAGATTTAAGTTTTCAACATCATCTTGATTTTATTAAGATGTTGTTGCGTACCGAACGAACCAAGATTAATTTATACCACCTATAATTTCAAAACCCTAGCTCTCGCTGGGGTTTATTGTTTATTGACCTATAAGCATCACGCTTCAATGTACCGCAATCCCTTTGCGTGACGCCACTTTCGCGAAAGCGAAATCTATATTTATCCCAAGTCACACCACAAACTAGTGCTTAAGCGACTAGTAAATTTTGGGATCGCAAATGCAGTTAACCAGTACACTCAACAAACAGAAAAAAGGCATTGAGCTTCATTTTAGCGAAGTGCTTCCTAAAGAACTAGCTTTCCATTTAAAGGAACTAGGTTTTAAGGAAACGCTGTCAGATCCTACCAAATGGTATGTGGACAATCATCCTGCCTATTGTCGCTATACGGAAGAGCTGGAAAAGGAATTTGGTAGAGATGGCGATTGGAAACAGGTTTTGATCCATCCATCTTTTGAGTCGTCCGTAGAAAACATTGACACTGGTCAGTTTTCCTATGTAACAATCTTCCTTAAGGGACAGCAAAAAGCCGAGCAGGAACATTTCGTCGTATTTGATTCCTACAAGAAGGTAGCCTATGAGATTGCAAGTCGCTTTGCGATGCGTAAATATGGCGATGCGCTCAAGCATATAGAAGTACATCCTCGCAACTATAAGAGAAAGTCTCGCGTCCTGTTTAGAGATGGGAACGTGATAGATGGTATGGTCGCTTTAGAAAGTGAACGTACAGAATTGGAAGTCGCTAAGGAAGTACCTTCAAAAGATGAGCTAGTTGCTAAGGAAGGAGAAATAGAAAATAAGGAAGTTCCTAAAGAAGTAGCACCAAAAGAAGAAGATGATTCTGGTTATCAAACGGATGCAGAACGTAACCTTTCTACACGGTCGATTTTAAAAGAAGTTATTGAAAAACTCAACGAGCAGACCGAAGAACTGAACGACGAACCAGAAACGATTATCTCTACAACTATAAGCGACCTCGAAGATGCCTCAGAGCAGTGGAGCGAGATTCATTTTAAGAACCATCTTTTGAAAGCCTTGCAAAACTTTGAGGATTGGGTGTACGACTTGGAAATTGGTGACCGAGCGATGGCGTTGATGCAAGTCAATCGGTTGTATCAGTCACTGAAGTTGGAGCTCATTCCCTTAAAAGAAATTGAGACCGAAGCGTTGGCGATACCCAAAGACATTTTCAATCGGGATCATATTGTCCCTAATGTGCTTGTGCCCGTGCACGCTGGCGAGCCTTTTCAATCTGGAAGTCTGACCATAGGCGATGGTAATTTCTTGAAATTTAAGTTTCCTCAACTTTATAAAATAACAGATGAGAATCTCAATCAAGTTTCTGGTCTGGAGCTTTTTCAGCTCTCGCAAATGCCACATCCCAAAGATTATGGCGTGAAGGTGAATCGCTCTTCCCTTTTACAAGAATGGGAAAATCGTGGTCCGGAAGCTTTCTCGGCCATCGGTTACCCTACAGATCTGGATTATCCGTATGTAAATATCCATACGGGATATAGAAGTGTCTCGCCTTTGGGCGCAGAAATCGACATTGAAAACGACAGTCACAAATGGTGGTCTGTGGTGGAGAATTCTCGTCCCGTGGCAGATCCTCAAAAAGGCATTGAAATCATAGATGATATGCTTTTGCAGTTGGTAGAAGATCATTTGGACTACGTAAATCCCAAAACGGGCAAACCCAAAACGGACAAAAAATCGAAGGAAGCTTTCAGCGAAATGCAATGGCAGATGAACCGTTTAGAACGTTCAAAAGCTACTCTTCAGGCTTATTTAGATGATCAGAACAAACCTAATCCTGCGCCTAAATCACTTCCTAAAAAACAAAGTTCTACAAAATCGAAGTCCAAAAACGATTACATAGATCGTGTTGTGGCTGTGATGCATACCGCTTTCGCGAAAGCGGAACGTCTATCAAAAAAGAAGGTAGAAGCCTTAAAGGATGAAACAGGTGCGCCAAACATCGGTGCGCTTTGGGAAGCTGTGGAGTTGAGTTGGCTTTTGTGGTACAAAATGCTCTATAAAGAACCGATTCCATTTGAAAGTCGATTACGGAAAATGGACTTTTTCTGGAGCCAGGTACAACCTACGTATGCGTATTCAGACAGTAGTAAGGAACTTTACAAGCAGTATTCAACACCTTGTCCCATAGGTGCAATCGTGGCCGAATACACACAGATGAAAGATGCCGAGTTCATTTTTGAACCAAGTGCAGGCAACGGTTTATTGCTGGTAGGTGCAAATCCGCGAATTACGCACGTCAACGAGATTGACAACAGCCGAAAGAAATCGCTGGATTATCAAGGTTTTGGTCGCATTACCAATAACAATGCAGCCGAACCTTTTCCAGAAGTAATGACCAAGGTGCACGACGTGGTTGTAACCAATCCACCTTTTGCAAAATGGGAAGCGTCCAAGTTCGATAAAGCACGTATTGCCAATAAATATTTTAATAAACAGCGTGGGATTGCAAACCATATCCGTCTGGAACATTTGATGGCAGGACTTGCGTTGCACACGATGAAAGATGATGGCAAAGCGGCCATCATTATAATGGGTCACGTCTATTTTGGCGAAGATGGACTCTTTGCAAAGTACCGACCATTCTTTAACTGGTTGTACCGTCATTATCAGGTGGACGATATTATCAATATGAACAGCTACAAGCTCTACAACAAACAAGGCGCTGTGACCAAAACAATGCTCATACTCATAGGCGGTAGAAAGTCAAAACCATCTGGAGTAGCACCAGACAGCACCAAAGCACCAGAACTGGACACGATGGTTGAGAGTTTCTTCGATCTCTGGAAACGTGTGAAGTCACACATCAGACCCAATCTAAATACACTCATATCCCAACTCAAAAAAGCAAGAACCCAATGATATTTTATAACAACCAATTGATGTCTGGCGACGTCAAGGCACGCCTTTTTATGGTCTCAAATCCATCAAAATTTGAGCGTTTTGAAGATCACGAAGCTGGCATTTTTATTCAATTGCACGAGCTCATCGAGCAAGCAAGAGCAATGGGCGAAAATCCCATCGCACTCATAGAAGAATATCTGGAAGTGGTTTACAATGAAGGCAACACCACCGATGAAATCGCCAGTTTTCTATTGGAAACCGATAAGATGCAGACCGCACTCTGGACGCTCAAAGAAAGTTGGGACAAGATGGATGACAGTCTGCCCACCAGTTCTATTATGTACGGTGGTATGGATAAGGAAGAAGCCGTGCAATTGTATTCAGAAACCACGCTTCGCAGCTATTTGGAAGCATTAGCCCTTTTCAAAAATGAATAACGAAGAACTCGATATCAAAGAAGCAGAATTCAGCCAGAATGCTGATGAAGTTGCAAAACTTGCTACGCAGGAAGCGGCTTTGGTTCCCTATGTGTCTAAGTCACAGGCACCATATAAAATGAACACGCTCATACCGCGCAATATGGCTTTTGAAGTTCAAAAGTCCCTAAATCGTATCGTTAAGGATAAAGGAAATATAGACAATTACGTACGTAATCAGCTCAAGTATGAATCTACCAAGGCAATGTGGCAAGGCTTGGGTGCAGAACAAGTTGACGCCGTTGGTCTCTATCTCAAGCAATTTGAAAATGAGCAAGGTATTATTATAGCAGATCAAACGGGAATTGGGAAAGGCAGGCAAGCTGCTGCGGTGATACGACACGCAGTTATGCAGGGCTTTCTTCCCGTTTTCTTTACAAAAAAGCCTGATCTGTTTACAGATATGTATCGGGATCTCAAGGCCATCGGTTTTGACAATATCCGACCTTTTATTGTCAACACAGATACCGATGCCAAAGTGAAGGATGCAGATGGAAAAGTGGTTTTTAGCCCAATGAACAGCAAGGCGCAATACGAACTTATTACTACCGAAAAAGAGTTTCCTACAGAAAGTCCAGAGTCTATTGAGTGGCACAAAAAGATAGGCAAGAATCTGCCAGATCCAGACAAGGTGCCGTTTATAACCATCACAGAAACGCTCGACCATTTACCAGTAGGCTACGATATGATTTTCTGCACCTATTCACAGGTACAATCGGCGCATCCTTATAAGCGATTATGGCTGGAAAGTATGGTCAACAATGGTCTGGAAGGTAGCAAGAAATATAAAAAAGTTATTTTCATTCTTGACGAGTCGCATATGGCAGGTGGTTTTGATTCCATCATTGGTACGTGGATGCGCGAAGTACTTCCGCAGACGAAAGCCTGCTGTTTTTTGAGTGCCACTTTTGCCAAATATCCAGAAGTAATGCCGTTTTACGCAAAGAAAACTGCCATTGCCGAGACTGGACTTACCGATGCAAGTTTTGTACGCTCAATGACAAGTGGCGGTTTGGCACTTCAGGAAATCGTGGCATCAAATCTTTCAGAAAGTGGACAGCTCATTAGGAGACAGCGCTCTAATGAAGGTATTAATGTAGATTACATCACGCTGGATGCAGAGCCACAACGCAGTAAAAGTCGTGCAAGTGTTAATAGTATCATCTCGCTGATGAATGAAGTGGTGCAATTTGAACAGGAATTTGTTGCACCATTGCTGGCAGATATTCACGCTTCCGCGAAAACGCAAGGCGAGCATATGTCATCTAAACCCAGAAGCCTTGGTGTGAAACAATCGCCGTACTTTTCCAGAGTATTCAATATTGTTGATCAAATGCTTTTTGCCTTGAAAGTAAAGGATGTGGTAGATCACACGATCAAATTACTGAAGGAAGATAAGAAAGTGGTCATCGCATTCAAATCCACGATGGGTGCTTTTTTAAAGGAAATGAATCTGGTAAGTGGCGATGTCATCCCCAACGAGCAAATGGATTTTGTACGTACGTTGGTGCGCGGTCTTGATGGTATTTTTAACTACAATTATACAGCGATCGATGGCTCAAAAACCAGAGAGCGTATAGAACTCGAAGAGTTACCGCAAAAGGGAATTGAGCGATACAAAGACATCAAAAGCCGAATGGTTCTCGAGAGTTCTGGATTATCCATTTCGCCCATCGATGAATTGATACACTTGATTGAAACCCAGAAAAAGCCAAAACATTTAGGCGGTCATACCGATATGTATTTTAAAGTTGCCGAAGTTACAGGTCGTAATCAGCGTATTGCGATGGATGGCGATGAGGCAGTTGTCCAGGCTTTCCGCAGTAATACGGAACGTTCTTTCAGAATGTTCAATAGTGGCGATTATGATGTGCTGCTCATTAACCAAAGTGGTAGTACAGGATCTTCGGCACACGCAAGTAAAGATTTTAAGGATCAGCGACAGCGAGCGATGATTGTGCATCAGTTTGAGTTGGATATCAATACCGAAGTTCAGAAACGTGGTCGTATCAATCGTACTGGTCAAGTTGTGTTGCCTGAATACTATTACATCACAAGTGACATTCCTACGGAAAAGAGATTGATGACAATGCTAAAGGCGAAATTGAAATCGCTGGATGCCAATACCACAGGCTCACAGAAAACCAATGATGAAACCTTAAAAAGTGCAGATTTCCTGAATAAATATGGCGATATCGCAGCGTGGAATTGGGTAGATGAGAATCAGGAAATGATGGAGCAGCTCGGTTATCCTACTTATCAAAAGAAAACTGATAAAACCGGAAACATACGATATGAACGCAATGGTTTTAAGGATGGTGCGGTACGACAACTGACTGGTCGTGCAGGATTGCTCAAGGTTGAAGAGCAAGATGCCTTGTACGATGATCTTTTAGAACGATACGACCACCAGATAAAACTGGAAAAGCAACAAGGCACCTACGATCTTGAAACTGAATTCTTACCACTCGATGCAGAAACGAAAAAACGGTTCTTGTTTCAGAAAGGTCAAGGTGGTGCTACACCATTCGGGAAAGATACTGTACGCGACATTACCATCGTCAATAATCTTAAACGACCGTTTACCAAACAAGATATTGACAAGCGTATCACAGATGCGCTGGATGGTCAAAAACCTGTTCAAGTACGTATGAAAATGGTAGATGCCATAAATGAAAAATACCCATTGCTTATTGAAGAACGAAAGTCAAAAAAACTGGATGTCATCAATAGATTGAAGGAAGATCGGGACGATTTGCCGCAACGTGGTACTGGCGCGACCGAAAAGGAAAACGAGCGCATACAGTCCGACTGGACAAAGCTGGAAGAAATCATCCACGCAAAAACATCACAGCTTGCGACCTATGTGGCGGGATTAGAGAATATCAAACGGTCAATCATCAGATACATCACGATGTGGAACATAGGCGATGTGGTGCGAGTTCCTTTTATCGGGACGACTATCACACCATCTTGGGGTATCTTTTTAGGTGTGAGCATCGGTAAATCTGGCAAGAACCCATATACTTTGAGTAACATCAGTCTAAAGTTTGGAGTTACAGATTCTCGAAAGATTTTGACCTACAGTTTACAACCAGCTGAACAGAGTTTTATCTCACAGATCTTTACAGAAAGTCGAGATATTTCTGAAGCCGATGTGCAAATGGTTAATCTAGAATGGAATGAACTCATTAAAAAAGCATCTTCCAAACGAGAACGCCGTCATATCCTTACAGAAAATATCGTAGGCGCTTCTAACCAGATTGGTACTCAAAACAAGCTCATAAAATACAACACAAAAGAAGGAACCATCAAGAATGGCATCTTGTTGCATAGAGATTTTGGCAAAGATGGCGAAGCAAATTCGGCAGTACTGCCTATTTCTGAAGCATTCAATATTATTAAAAAATTGGACGTAGATGACTTCTTTGCAGATCACAAGCTCAACTTTCGCGTAAAGCGTATTAGTGAAAACTATTTGCAATTGTACCTGGATAAAAGAGATCTCTATCCTGCGATTATCGATGAGAAACTTCGGTCGTTCTTGAAACGAGCTGAAGGTCAATCGCAGGATGAGTTGCCAGACTTTGTGCAAAATGCTGGAGATATGACCGCAGCCTTGCATTTGGAGAAGCTGCAATTATTTTTGAATAGATTAGATGCGTTTGGTGTGCAGTTCTTGGGTCACGCTCGCGAATTGGAAGATTGGGAAATTGAAAACGAAGCCGACTGGAAATCAAAGACCAAATCTACTTCTGGTAGTTATAAATACCGGTTAGGACGCGCTTATGGCCAAGGCAGTAATCCTACGACCGGATTTGTGAGTTATGAAGAACCGAGTTCGCAATATGAATACGGACTCGTCATTTACAACCGCCCATTATCAGACAAAGAGAAATTTAATTACTCGCTTATTCCCGTGTTTAAGAATGTGGAAGAGCCGTACCAAATCTGGAAAACTGAAGCGCTTGCCTCTGGATTAAAAGATGATTTTAATAACATCGTAGGCGATGCTCGCAGATTACCCTTGCACGACGCTATTGAAAGATTAGGTTATTTTATTCTCAATCATCCACACGAAGATGGAAATGCCGAATTTGTGTTTGGAGAGTACACCTATCAAGAGTTGGGACGTATGTTTTTTGAAGATACGATTGCGCAGATTTCGGCCATTGATGAGATGATTAACCAGTTACAAATCGCACAGGCATAAATGAAAATAAATCCCAACAAGATGTACATCGTCTATAGCCCGTATTATAATACGCGGAAAGGAATTTTTAATGGTAAGCCTACGACGATGCAAGAGCTTAAGAATAAATTTAGGCGTGGCTTAGACGCGTCAGTTATCATAGCAATTTATTCCACCAAAAAGGAAGCCAACGCCGCCGCCGATCAACTATTTAAAAAGAGCAAAGACAAATGACCCAAAGAAAATTAGATATACCAGAAGTACAGCAGATTCCGCAGTTTATGAAAATTATGGACGATTTGAGTGTAGGCAATAATCCTTATCTGGTAGGTAGCGCAGGAACAGGAAAAACGACATTAGGAGAAAAGGTAGCGTATGCCATTAATGGCCGATCAGAAAACGACGGTAAGGAACTGCCTTTTACCATTGTGAATTGTAATCAATGGACTTCGCCTATCGATATCAAAGGTGGACAGACGATTTCTGGCTACAAGGAAGGAGCGCTTATTGAAGCCTGGCGTGATGGAAAGATTTTGATTCTGGATGAAATGCCCAAGCTCGATGCCAATACCGCAGGACTGCTTAATGATGCTCTGGCAAAAAGTGCTCGTGAGGATGCTATCATTTTTAATGGACAGAATGAACCCATTGTCAAGCATAGAGGCTTTGGCTGCATTGCCACAGGAAATGTCATTGGAAAAGGCGCAAGCGGTAATTATGTTGGGAATAACAAGCAGGATGCTTCCTTGCTCGACCGTTTTAGCGGTTCTATTTACCGCATAGGTTTTAACGAGACCTTAGAGCGACAACTGGTGTATGCGCCAGTCGTAAATATGTGTATTGATATTCGTAAAGCTATTTTACGCTATGAAGGAAAAGAAGCTGGCGATGATGATACTGAAGACATAATGACCTTGCGTACGATGCTCAACTTAGAACGTGCCTACGAACTCGAAATGAAGCGAGAAACAGGAATGAAAGATGAGTTTGGTAAGACCTACCGTAAGATGCCCAATGGTAAAACTTTAAAAGATGCCCTAGAAAGCTACTTTATCGCAATGAATCGCGAAAAAGCGGAACATATCAAAACTGAGGTCAATCTGGAAGGATTTCTAAATTCGTATAAAGGTAGCGTGATGAAGGCGGAGTTTATTAAGGAGTTTAAGAGGCGGATTGGGTAAGTCTAGCAACAACTATTTCCTTCCTGAATCGGTGGACAAGCTACAGACCCATAAGAGCAATAAACGCAACAATCCCCTTCATTTGGTTTTAGAACCGTTTTACAGTTCTCACACTCGTAGAAAAATTGACAGGCGTTTGTTGGCATATCTTCTACTTTCTTATTTCCGCAGTTCGGGCAGGTAATTTCAGATTTTAATATAGTTTCCATTAGTTTTCCTTTTTGTCGGTTACCTTATAGCCTGTGGAGTTAATTGCCTTCTCAATTTCCGTATCATTTGTTTTGGTTTGGTCAAATTCAATGATGGCATTCCCATTTTCGTAGGATGCTTTTGAGTTTATAATTCCGTTGAGCTTGTTTACTTCGTGGTTGACGTGCTCTTCGCAACTTGCACAGGTCATCCCTTTTATATCAAAATTTACCGTATGGATATTGGATTGATTGACTACAACCACTTCTTTTTTATTATCCGGATAAAAGATGTGAGCGTAATATGGAAAACTTATTGATATAGCCGCAAAAAGCGTAATACCTATTAAAAAACCTTTAGTTTGAAACCACTTTGGCTTCGCATCCACTTCACAACAATCCTCTGCTTTTTTCGGTTTTAGATAATCATACCACGCATAACCAATTGCTACGACAGCGATACCAATTAAATAGGGTCTAAAGGGTTCCATCCAAGATAAAGCGGATGCACTTCCCCCAACGCCGGCAATTAATGCAATCACTGGTGGTATGCAACAAGATGATGCGGCTACAGCAGCAAACAAACCTGTATAAGCTGCATTTTTTGATGTTTTTACGGTACTCATTATTAAAAATTTATGCTGTTTTTCTTTTTAATTTAATTGACTTAAAAATACTATCCAGAATATCCGTCTCATCTTCGTTCAATGAATAGTACAAGGTTTGCCCTTCTCGCCTTGAGCTTATAATATCTGCATCTTTCATTTTTCGTATATGCTGTGAAACCGCGGGAACACTCATACCTAAAATGTCGGATAAATCACAAGGGCACAGTTCTTTTTCCATGTTTAAGAGGAATAGAATTTTTAAACGAACCTCATTACCTGAAATGGCTAGTAGTTTTGAAATTTTATCAAAACCATTAGCCATACCATCAATAGTAGTTCTACAGTTTTGCAGCTGCTTGTGGTCAGCTTCAGCTCGTGTGCAAGATATTTCTAGTTTCATATTATTGCTTTAGACGGGCAAATATATAATTAATTACGTATTTAAGCAAATACTTAAATAAATAAACAATTGTCCCAAACTACAATCCCATCCCCAAACAACTCACGCCACTAATTCTATTTTTAAAAGAATTAAGTGAGTCGACCGCAAAAACATACAGCCCAAAGTACCAATGGCAAATACAACTATCTCTCGTTTGATAGTGTGTTTGCCTTTAATGCGTTTGTAGATCACGAGATACAGCAACTTAGCAAGACAAACGCCTCACGGTGGAATAATGTGGTGCAAAGCACTATCCAAAACTTAAATTCTGGTACCGAATGGTATGGCAATCCTACGCCCAAGGATATTGAAGAACTTAATGAGCACCGCACCTTTTCTGGGATGGAGCTGGTGCGCAAGATTCAGCCACAAATTAAGGACAAGCTTGCGAAGTATCTGGACTATTTAGAGGATGCCGTATTGCCCAAGCCTAAGATGGCTTACAACGATCGTGGTCTGGGCGTGTTTTCTTTTGAGCGTGCGGCGATGGCGATGTTTAAAAACTTTCCCGTAGATACCAGAACACCTGTGGATACTGCCGTGAGCCAGATGAATATTGAGCTCAACAACCACAGTATCAACACATCGGTCAAAACGGTGTATGCTTATTTTCAGGACAAACAGATGTCCTATCCTGCGATGCAACTCTACATTATGGCTGGCGCAAATGCAAATGTGCAGGGCGATCAGCTGCTTTACGTAGGCCTTGCCTGTGCCGAGCTTGTGGAGTTTCTGGAGTTGCGTGGCATTTCGGTAGAAGTTAACGTGATGATCGGCACTTCATTTAGCAATCAGGTGGCGATGGCTTGTGTGCGCGTCAAACGATTTCAGGATAAACTGGATAAGAATCAGCTGTTATTGATCAGTAGTGATCCGCGTTATTTTCGGTTTCGTGGGTTCAAGAGTTTGGTGGCGTTGAGCAACTATTTTGGTTTGACCATTCCATCTGGTCTCGGCAGTATTACTGCACAAATGGGAGCCGCTTTCGCGAAAGCGATCAACTCAAAAGGCTTCGTTTTTGAACAAAGCTACGCGATGGAAACCGCCGTAAACGAAGTGACGCAAATCATAGAAAATTATAAAACGCAACTCGCTGTATAATGGATAAAAAGGTGCTCAAACAGACTGTGATTGATTCCATAATGGACAGAGCCATTGCCATTAATAAAGCCTGTGCTGAGCAATGTAGAGATTTTGAAATTATGCTTTCGCGAAAGCGTAAAAACACATTAATACTGCGATGGACGAGTATTAATATTTCAAATGAAGATAATCCCGTGCAGCAGTATCGCTATGAGTGTTTCCAAACGGATGGGACACCGCAACTGTGCTCTGTGCATTATGCAGATCAAGAGGAAGCAAACGAATTTGTCTGGTCGCTAGAACCGCTGTACCATCAATTATATGCCATAGATCATAAATTATAGATATGTATAAAACCAAAGATATTTCCAAAGCCGAACTGAAGGCGCTGGCCATAAAGAATCAGGATGAAATCGTAGCACTTACGGGCAGCGAGCTAGATCCCGTACAAGCCTGGGAAGTCATAAAACAGGCTTCAGATAACTTTACAAAAAGTGATCTAAAAGCGCAGGAAGCAGACGAGCTTTTATTTGAGATGCTACATCCCGATGAAAAATCAAATACCGGAGAGATCTACACGATGAGTGATGGTTTTCAATGGAAATTATTATCAAAAGCTGAAGCAAAAAAACGCTTTATTGCCGATAAGGAAGTGTACGGCATAGACCGAGACACAGAAACCGAAGCGCTTATTGAGAGTAAAGAAGATTTGGGTCGTTTTGAAGAATTTGGCGTGGAGCATAAAAACAATGATGTAAAACGAAAGCCAAAGAAAGCTGCCAACAAAAAGACCGCATCTTCTAAAGAAACCATACGCATACAGGAAAAAGAACGTGCCAGAGCCTTATCGTTACTGGAACTCGAATTATTAATAGCTGCTTAAACATACACTATGACCATAGAAAAATTACAAAAGCTCAAGCTGAGCGCCGTACAACCAGACGCCTTACAAACCGCAGTCAAAGAATTACTTGCTGATTACGAGGAGACTTCAGATAAAAATGCCTTTGAAGAAATCGCCAAGGAGAATATAGAAAAGGTATTTTCAATGGTAGAGCGCCTTGCGCCAGACGCTATCGTAAAAGAACCAAAGCCTGCCAAAAAGAAAGCACCATCTAAAACGGTCAAAAAGGAGCTAGACAAAATGACGAGTGACATTAAGCTGTGTCGGGCAAAAATCCGCAAGTTTAATGAGGAGAAACGCAAGAACGAGCCTAAGAAACCCAAACCGATGCGTCACACTAAAATCAAAGGTCATTTTATTTCTATAGCCAATTTGATTCCAACAAAACTCAAAGAGAATGTTGCGGTGCAAAAGGAGGCAGAACGTGTGTTACTGCGTGCGCATCGTGGTATTATGAATGCCTATAAAATGAATACGGTCACCACCGAAAAAGGTCTCGATGCCATCAAAGAGAAGTTTGACAAGATGGAAGAAAAAGCTAAAAACTAATTATGAATAAAAAAGTACTGATCATCACAGGTGCAGGCCTGGCCATAGGTTTTGCCGAAGCACTCATTTACTACAATCTGGGAAAGAACTCGGAAAATGAGAAGTTTAAGCTACAAGTTCCCAAAGGAGCAGAACTGCTTAAAACTACCGGCATCATCATCGCCACATCGCTCGCCACCGCAGCGCTTTCTAACATTATAGAAGGTGCGCTTACCGAAAAACAAGAACTCATCCCAATACCTGCCTAATTATGAAAACGATAGAACACCAAATTTTCCTGAAACGCAACGGACTTGCTACAAAGCTGTTGCTACAGCCCATCCAAGAGAAAATAGAAATCTTCGACCGTATGCACGCCTTACTCGACAAGGTATCTGTCTGTGATAAAGATGCGCTTATTGATGAGTTGGAAGCCCTAGACCTAGAAATCCTAGAAGACATCGATGAAGAATATGCAGATCAGCTAGAACACAACGAGATTACTGAAGAACTTAAAGAGAAACAAGTTGCATTTGAAAAAGTAATGGAAGACGTGCCAACACCAGAACCCAAGAAAAAGCCCACCGATGAGGACATCATCAACGAACTGGTAAAAATGGGTCGCACAGAAAACATTGGTCGATCTACCTTTCGTGATCTAGGCGTGAAAGTGGCGTTAGGTTGGGAGACGATTATCGGAAAGTATCGCGTGACCAGGACGAGTGTATTTAGGTATCGGTATGAGATTGAAAGGATATAGGTTTGCGAGGATCTTTTGGTATTGAGATGGACTGCTTGGTTTGTTTTAAAAACTGATGAACCATTAGTATTCCAAACATCCATAAAAGACCAGTTTGAAGCTCTTGATAACCTATAAGATCTTCAATCTGGTTTTCTTCAGTTAGGTCTATATGTTTTATGAGTTTCTTAATCTTTTTAGGACTAATCAAGTTGGGCTGATACCCTTCTTTTCCCAGAGCCATTTTAAACTCTTCGGCGGTTCGTTCATAATTTTTGTTATGAAGTACTTCCGCGAGCATCTCTTTTTTCGCTGCTTGCATTCGGCCCCATTTGCCTTCTCCTTGCCAGTACTCTAAAATTTTATAGGTTTCTAAAAGTGTGAAACTTCTACGTCCCACCAAATCATTTTCAATGAAGTATGTAGAGAAACGTTCATTGAAAGTAGTACGCGAGTGAAGTCCAGTAATCTGATAAAGTATTTTTTTAGGAATACGCTCAGGAAATAATGGTTGGAAACCAGCAATAATTTGCTCGTTTTTAACTTCTTTAGAAGGTGTTTCCCATAAGTCAATAATTGAGCTATAATGAGAAATGTAGATCATAAAACGCCTGAACGATTTAAAATTATAGCTGATCAAACAAGCTGCAATAAACCACCAAGGTACGCTACCGTTGAACCTTTCGTGAAATCTATCTATTTTAAAATCTTCTTCTGTCATAACTTAAGAATGGTCGCAATGTTTTAGTCATTGCGACCATTACATTTTTACTTCTTTCCTTTAGAACCTGAATTCCCAGAGTTACCTGAACTTGTTCGAGGTGGATTGTTTCCTCTACCTTTTCCTGAAGGATTTCCAGTTGTACTTGGTGCATTTTTTAATCCGCTTGACTTTGCCATAATTTTGGGTTTTAATATTAATAATGGCTCAAATATATACTGGGTCTTTTGAGTGGATTGTAAACTTTGGACGATAGGGTATTAAAATTATAAAACTTCGATTTCCGTTTCATTAAACCAGCCATTTGCTATGGCATTTGTTTTAATTAGACTTGGATTGTCGGTGTAAGCTATTACCGCTAGGCCTTCTTCTGCACGACTGCACGCTACATAAAATAGTCTTCTGGTTCTATCTATTCCAGTATCATTGCCTTCAGCTTCATTTTTTAAATCAGAGGCACTTGGCCCTTTAGTTCCAAATAATTTATCATAACTAAACATAAAACCTCTTGCTTCCTCATCGTCTATTATTACAACAACTCTTGGGAACTCTAAACCTTTAACTCCTTGATGTGTAGCAAACTTAGATTCTTCTTTGAGGTATTCATCATATTTAGACACTTCTGAGAATGTTGCATTTAACGCTATGTCCCAAGCATCAATAGCATCATCATTTAGTTCTTCATCTTCATCTTCAGAACTTTCAAAGGCGGATTCTTCCTTTTTAGTTCTAGAACTAATAACCTTGAAAATGTTTGGTAAAGGAAATAACTTAGTTTCAAAAATAACTTTAAGTATATCTTTTAAATATGGATCGCTGTTATCTCCCCATAATGCAAACAATTTGGATACGTTATCATTAATTTCGGATAAGTGTTTTAATTGGTCTTGGGAATTAACTATTACATTTTTATCGAATAAAAAGGAATTAGCTTTTACTATCCTCATCACGGAGAATTTGTCGCCACTTTTATGCGCTTCTATCAAAGGCAAGATTGTATTCCTAAAAAGATTTAAGGTAGATAACGATCCATCTATCAAACTGGTCTTTAACCTATCCACTTTATACAATGGCTCGAAAAGACCAATAAATCCCATCCTTATAGCAGCCATATGATGTTCCAGTATTAAAGTCTTGACTTCATCAGGTTCCGTCCAAGATTTATCTGTTGTAAGCGTAAACATTTTTCCTGCAACGGTACTTTCCGTAACAATCTTATCACTAGCTCTATCGGCAATAAATAATCGAACTATCCCTTCTGGTTTTTCTTTTCTAGGTTGTTGTTTTTGGTCATCAACTTCTTGTCGAATGTCATTTATTAATTTAATGATCCGTTTGTTAGAGCGATGGTTCATTTTTTTAGTAGGAAAAACCCAGTCTGATGGTAATGATTCTCCTAGGTTCGGTTTGCCGTCAGCATAAATTCGTTGCATTGTGTCTCCAAATAGACCGAGTGAAAAAACATCTTTTTTGGCTTTTTGTAAAGTAAACAAGGCGTCAATTAGTTCCTTTTTTGTGTCTTGGCTCTCATCTACTAAAATTATCGGGAATCTAGCAGCGACAATATCTTGCATCAAACTTTCATTTGCTATAAAGTCCGCTGTAATTCCAATGACTTCAGAGTGATTCAAAGAGTCCTTTTTATAATTATCCCCATTAGGGTTATAAGTGAATCGAGTAACGTTGGGAAGATTTTCTAACCGCTTGTTTTTTGATTTTATTTTTCGTGCACGATCAATTGAGGACTTATTTTGCAAACTTCTAGCTTTTGATTGGGCTAATTCAAGATCTTCTATATCCTTTAATAACCTAGCTTTTACGTAAGATTTTATATCTGAAGTGAATAGTTGTATAAGTTCCCAAGCATAGCTATGTATGGTACTCACATAAAAAATTGGATCGAACTTTAATCGTTGTTTAATCTCATCGGCGGCGGCATTTGTATAGGTTATGATCGCAATTTTTTGATTATTAAGAATAAAATTATCGCCGTGATTCTTTTTAAATTCGGTTAAAGCTTTCACTAATGATCTCGTTTTACCTGAACCAGCTCCTGCAAATAAGAAAAAACTCTTTGGATTATTTGGATTTAAACATTCTGATATTTGAATATCAACGTTATCATCTATATTGTTCTCATCAGCTAAGATCATTTTTCTACAGTTTTAATTTGTAAACCTGTCTTTTCAATCTTCAATTTGTCTTCAATCCATAGAAGGCCTTCTTCAATATATTTGGGTGTTTTTAGTACATCTGGTTCTTTAAAGTAAAATAGTTCTAAAGCAAATTCAGCTTTTTTTGATGATGGGTCCGTAATTATTTTATACATCTCATCTGCTGATTTTTGAACTGAAGTTTCATTAGTAGCCTCCACCATTTTTTTAAGTAAGCCTTTGGCATCAGTCAAACTCTTAAAAATTGATGCGTTCTCTAAAACCAGCGAATCTTCAAATGTGTATGGGTAAACTATGGTTTCTTTTTTGTTTTCATCTATTTTGACAGGAGTTTGATATGCAATCCTAATAGGGTTCTTTTTATCCTCTTTGTTTTCAAATGCTGTAGATAAAAGTTTATCTAAATCTTTTTCAGCAGGAATCCATCCTTTGAGAGTAGAATTTCCAGTTTCATAATTTTTGCCCAACGCTGGCTGTGTTTTCTTGCCTCTTGAATCTTTAATCACAGAATCTAAGTCGGTAATCACTAAGGTTATTAATCCTAAAGCTTCAATAAGCGGTTGAAGGGTATGTGCGTGGCTACCACCTATTTCTAAAATTGAAACATAACAACTGCTCAATTGCGTGTGATGAGTGATAAAATATGGTAGCAACATACGCTCTGCTGGTCCTTCAACCAGTATTGCCGCATCAGAAAAGAATAGGTTACTATGAGTTGTTTTTAAATAACGTTTTGCAAATCTTGTAGTTTCATCATCAGTTCCAAAAGTTTTTGACAAGTTGACTACTGAGGATGTATTGATTGAACCTTTCTCTGAAATATTTCTTCTGAAATAACGTAAAGCTGTAAAATCAATTTCGTGCGCGACGTGATTAGAATGGGTACTTATTATCAACTGTGTAGTAAAAGCCGTATCATCTCCAAGGTTATCGTGTTTTCGTAAAACACTATATGCTTTTCGTATAAAAACTTGCTGTACTTGTGCGTGTAAATGTGCTTCTGGTTCTTCAACTAAAACTAAATGAATGGGTTGAAAAATAATTTCTGGATCATTTGGATCTAAACTTTTACCCTTCTTCATCCATTTATCTCTAAAACTTATGAGCTTGAAAATCATCGAAATTAGATTTTGATAACCCAATCCATTATATTTTTCTGGTAGAGACAATTCTGTCTTTCCGTCATTAAGAGCATATTGTACTGCTGAGTCGTGTTGTAAACTACTCGCTGTATTTATTTCACTGCTTAATTTTATTTGTGGGTTTCCAAAGCCTGGATAGTTGAGATCTTCGAGTTCATTTAAGGCATCTTTAAAGCTACTTTCTAAATTTGTATTAAAGGCTTCTTTAGCCTGATGCAATTGGACCAATGCATCAACGTCGGCTTCAGTTGGATTGATACTAGGATTAAGATGTTTTTCATAATAATTTCGTAGTTGTGATGATAGATTTTTAGTGTTACTACCTTCAACAGCATCTGTATTTACATCAGTAAAACCTCGCTGGGCGTTTATTATGTCTACGTTGATCAATTTGTTCAAGACTTCGTTTTGAACCGGAATATCTTTTTCTGTTAATAATTGTGGTTTTTCGTTTTGCGCAGGGTCTAATAAATAGGTTTGTACTTTGAAATAAGTGCCGAGTCTTTTGTCTAAAAAATCCCGTAGATTTTTAGGCCACAAATTGAACGTTGCAGATTTACCCTTTTTAGCATCATAAATATTCTTAGAATTTTCAATGCTTTTTATAAACTCTGCATAAAGTGATTCTATGTCAGTCGGTTCGTAACGTAATCGTACACCAAGTAAGCCTCCTTTCCAATCAAGTGACGGAATTATGTGACTCACGTGTTGTAATTCTGTGTTTTCAACTTGCAGCCACAAATCTAGTGTTGGTATTTCTGTTTCCCAAGGACTACTACTTAGGTCTATTTTCTCAGGATCTTTCTCTTGAAGCCAAGTATCTCCAATTTTATTAATGGTAGCCCAATTAGATAAGGTGAAATCTTTGAGATCAAAGGATCGGTTTTTAGTGAGAAATAGAATTAAGGCGTCCATAGCAGATGTCTTTCCGCTATTATTCGCACCGACTAAAAGTGTTTCTCGTGAAGAAACATCAATGCGGCAGTTCTTCAGTTTTCTGAAGTTTTGTATGTGTAAAAAATCTATTCTCATACTGTAAATTATTATTCGTTAAAAACATATTCGTAAACAGTCTTTCTGTCTAATGGACCAGCAAGCCCGTTCATTCCTTGTGGTTTCTTAGCTAGTTTAAAAATATACACCCATTTCGACGCAATATTTGCGCCTTGCGGTTGAGGCATATTTTGAGTTCCTTTTGCAGAGAAAAAAGCCTCAACTTCATTTGCCTTGGCCATTGTGTCGGCATTAATGCACTTCCAGTGCAGAATTTTACCGTTTCTTACCGAATGTTCTCCTTTGCGACGTTTTTCATTATTTGTAATGCCTGCGTACCATCCGTTAAATCTAGGATTCTTGCTTCCCATCGTTGCCTTTACAAATTTTGTAAGTTCACTTTTAATTGCTCTAGTTTCCATATTTCTATTTCTTTAAATTGAAGTGATCATTATAAATAGACCTTCCGGCATCTGATTTCCAAAATGCCTCGGGATCTTTAGCTATTTCTTCATAAATTTTATCTTGTTGATCCTCACTTGCTCGCTTGTGCTTACTAATTCCGTGAATTCTATTAGTTAAGAATTCTGATATCGCCCAATACTCAAACTGTTGTGGTATATTATAGGTTCCTTGAATAGGATTGATCGCTAGGTCTGCCAATCCATCTTCGCCACCTGGAGACTTCAATACCGAAAAAAACATAAACCTGTTGAATTTTGCATAAATGGCTAAATATGTCTTTTCAGGATTGCTGATAATTGTGAGATCATTCATTCGCGTCATATAGTAATCTACACCTTCAAGCTCAGTGGTATGAAACTCAACTCTGTCCGTAAACCATAAATAGCAGTTAGAAAATTTTCTTGGAAAAACGGAACTAGCAAGAAAGCCTCTCCATTCCATTTCACAATCTAGTAAGAGTTGATAGAACCATTTTTCAGAAAGCTCTTCATCCATTTTCATTTCTAAATGAATCGTTCTCCATAGTAGAGAAATAGCGAAATAATAAAGCTCCTCGTTATACGGTAGATAGTATCGGGATTTTAAATAGGGATGAAAAATATTCTCTGCAAACCATTTCTCACGTTTACCAAATTCTTGTTCTGCTTTTGGACTCAGCAATGGTATTTTGATGCCGTCCTGCATTCTAACATTGGGCGCTATAACACGTCGTTGAAATTTTGAGCCTGTTTTTTTAGAATGCTTAATAACAAACTTAGGGATGATGTGGCTTTCCCTTAATTCTCCTACAGTTTTATATAATGCGCAAGTTCCTTCCATCTTACCCATTCTCCACAATCCTTATCTCCTCATCACTCAATCCATACAGCCCATAGACCAATGCGTCTATTTGTTGTTCTAGGGTGTTGATTTGTGATTGTAGGTCTTGTGCTTTTTTCTTGTTTTGCTCAAAGAGATCTAACCATTCAAACTCGTCTGATCTGGTAAGTACGGCAACAGGTTCTTGACCTTGCTTTTCTCGCAATTTGTTGGTGGCTTTAATGGCTTTGTTGAGTTCTTTTATAAACTCGTCAAAATCTAAATCTTGCCAGTTTTCGAGTTTTTTTGAGAGCTTGAATAGTTTGTTTTGGCTCTGGAAGAAATAGATAAATTTATCTAACGCTCTGTTATAGCTAGATTTTAAATCTAAAACCTCTGAAACTAGAGTTTCTAATTTCAAGTTTTCAATCTCCTCTGGTATTGGTAGATTGTAAACATATTGTCTTTTCCACCTTAAAAAACCACCTCTAATTTCAGAACTTATTTCTTTAAAAATGAAGCTTATCAATTTTGAGTTTAATATTCCTAGTAATTCTTTTGACTCAGAACCAATAATAAAACTGGTCATATCAAAATAAGTGTTTTTTGTATCTATGGTAAATCTTCCTTCAGTCGCTATTTCAGGATAAACTATTTTAGGAATCTCGAATTCATTATAGTAATCACAGGCACGAAGTTCCCACCAATAATTACCCTGATCACTTCTTTTTCTAGCTCTAGACTCATATTCCTTCAAATGATTTGCTATTAACGGATATTCGTTACTGAACCATTGCCAGGCATCAGCCTCGTTTTGAAACTTACCATTCGTATTTGTCCACTTGCTAGGTATAGCAATTATGTATTTACTGATTTTAGGTTCCCCATAACGTGACAAATCTCTTCCTACACCATAAGGTTTTACAATAGAGTCGTATTTTTCGGATTGTGATTTTAAAGATTTATAGAATTCTTCATCAACAATAAAAGCATCGTTCAGACCTGTTTTCAGCCCAACGAACATTCTATTATTTATGAAATCTTTTAAGGTCGGATATTTACTGCCTAATTGCGAAACAATTTTGGCTACACTTTCATCAGCAAGTGACCACGCATTATCGCTTAATAAAGTTTTATCAACAGTATTATAGTGATCTCTTACGTATTGATCCAAACTTGGAAAATCCAAAGTATCGACCTCTATGCCTTTAAATTTGCTCATTTTGAGAGGTCCACCAATTGTAATTATACAAGGATACGCTGTAGCATCTGCAAAGACAGGTAAATCCTTAAAATCTATAATCTCAATTATATTTTGACTTTTAAGCCACTTTCTAAGCTCGTAACCATAATTTGCTCTCATCCATTTATTAGCTACAATAATGCTGTAAAGACCATCTTGTTTGATTAAATCTTTAATGCTTTTTTCAAAAAAATAAGTGTACAAGTCGGCAGAACTATTATAACAACTGAAGTTTTTATGTAGGTATGGTTTGATGTCTGAAAACAGCTCGTGTCGTACATAAGGCGGATTCCCAATCACAACATCAAAACCTCCGTTTGCAAACACTTTCGCGAAAGCGGTCTCCCAATTAAAGGCTTTGTCTCCTGCTATGGTTTTACTGTCTATTAAACTATTTCCACATTTTATATTACTGCTTAAATCGTTGAGCTTACGTCGTGGTTGTGCGGTGCGTAGCCAGAGTGAAAGCTTTGCAATCTCTACAGACTCCTCGTTAAGATCTACACCATAAATATTGTTCTCTAGTACGGTGTTTTCTATATCTGGAAACTGTAAGCCACCACCTAGAATTTTGGTCTTAAGCTCGTCTATGTACTGATGTTCTTTGATGAGAAAATCCAGCGCCTGGTTAAGAAATGCACCAGAGCCACAGGCAGGATCACAAATAGTGATCTGCAACAACCAGACGCGGTAAGTGTCTAGCGTATCAACTAGCTTTTGTATGGTCTTGTCGTTTCGCTTCTTTCTACCAGTACCACGACCTTTAAAATACTCTTCTTCTTTAAAACCGAGTTCGGCTTTTTTCTCATCGCATAGTTTGCCAACCGTATTTTCTACAATGTATTTTGTGATGTACTTAGGCGTGTAAAAAACGCCATCCTTCTTACGCTTGCTTTTTTGTTTGTCAAAGTTGCCACCTTCTATTTCGGCATTAATGCTTTCAATCTCGTTGAGAGAGTTTTCAAAAATGTGACCGAGGATATTGACGTCAACTTGGCTTTCAAAATCATAAGTTGCCAGCTTTTTAGTGTGATGGTAAAGTAAATCATCATCTATTATCACACGATCCAGTATAGAATCTGGTTTAAAAAGACCACCATTGTAGGCAAAAATCTCTTTATTTTCTGCATCGCCCTTACGGCCTTTATCCAGATAATTAAAGTGCTTTTTAAAACGATCATACAACGGTTCATCTACATCCAACTTGCGTATGGTGTCCCATTCTGCCAGACGTTTTATGGTATAATTGGGTTGTAAGAGTCCGCGATCTTCTGCAAAAAAGATAAAGAGAAAACGATCTATAAGTTTCTGCGACTTTTTAAAAAGCGTGAGTTTTACGTTTTTCTCCAGGCGTTCAAGATCCGACTGGTGTTCTGCATTATCTGTAATACCAGTCTCTTCTTGTATCGCGACCTTTAAGACTTTACCGTTTTTCTTTACCAGATCACGATATAGCTCACGTTTAAAAAGCGAATAATCCTTATAAAACTCTTTGGTAATCTGCTCCTCTACAATGAGTGAATCCTGCTTTATCTGAAGCGGTAATTCCTTGAGCAAATTGTCTTTGTACAAACACAAATACAGCAATCCAAAGTCATCTCGTGTAAGGTTAAACAGGTCAAAATCCAGTAACTCTGTCGTGTCGTCTATATAGAAACGCAGTTTTTCAAAATTAGAGGTAATGACAAACCTACATCCTTTGTGATTTACTTTATAATCAAAAGCCTGACGTCGTATGCTTTCCAGATCCTTTGTATTTGTACCCTTAAGTTCTACAACGGCTACCGTCTTTTCTTCTGTGATAATGGCACCGTCTGCCTTGCGATTATTTTTCTCGTTTTTATATTCTGTAGTAAGATTGTATTTGGGCTTAGGGTTAATCGTATAATCGAGCACGTTTACAAAGAGTTCTGTAAGAAAAGTAGCCTGTATTTGCTCCTCGTTACTCTTGTCTATATTTTTCTGTATCTCAAGGTTGAGAAAGAATTTTGTGTACTTGCGATATGCTTTATCTACTGCGTTTGTGTCCTGTTGTGCGAGATATTTTTTGAGTACAGATGTCTGGAATAATGCCATTTAGTGCTTTACAAAGTTGTTCAGCTCCTAAAATTAACAAAGTTTACAAGCTATTCATCTTTATTTCTCATTTTGTTTTCATTACGCTTTCGCGAAAGCGGAATAAAACTGAGTGCATTGTTCATTTGAAACACTATAATTTTAATAATTCTGTCTCTTTAGCTAAATATGAGAGTTGAAATTGTCTAAGATCGAAATCGTCCAGTTGCATATCAAATTGGGCTTTTCTTGTAAGATGATTTGCGTTAGCATTTCTAGCTTTTTTCAGTAGATCTGGCAACGTAGTTTGACCAGTTGCAATTACATTAATAACCAAGTCCCAGGTATGAATATCCATAATGAATACATTCTCTGGTGGTAACTGGCTATTGTCAGTGCTATTTGCGTACCTGTCTTTTGTAATCTGATAAAGTTCTCTGTAATCTGACCAGAAAATATTCTTATGCGTTATTACGATTCCCCAATTCTCTTGATTGGGATTCAAAAATTTTGATACAGGTAGCATTTGATCATAATAAGCCTTTAAAAGTGAGTCTTTATAAGATGAGTACACATAATCGTCTGTTGGGTTGATCGATGCTAATGGCTTAGGTTCAATAGCTTTGCATTCTAGTAAGATATTATCATCAATCAAAAAATCTACGACTTTGTGCTTCGCGGAAAGAGATCGTTTTACCTCACTCTCAATTTTGTAATTAATATTTATTTCGTCCAAGCCTAACTGAATATATTTTTCAAACCTTGCTCCAAATTCTGTTGTAAACTTTGGATCATTGATTTTCATATAATCGTAGATGTAATAGTTTGCAGTATAATTGAAAACTGATGGATGCACAATACGCACAGAATTTTCAAACCATTGAAATGGAAATAATGTAAGAAATGAATGTTCCATTATCTCATATTTTGTGGCATTAGTTCCTTTCCATTTTTTAGCTTCTTTTGCTGCGGTCAATGGCGTTATCATTAAGAGGTTTATGAATCGTTCGGTTTGTATCTTCCCAAATATATCAGACATACTATCAAGTATAGGTTGGCTTACGTAGCCCGTAATTTTTGTGTTAGGAAATTCTGATTGTTTCATTTGAGCGTACAACCACATACATTGTAGTATTCTTAAAAATTCAGTAATAGACAGGCCAGTTTTCTTTTTAAAAGAGGCTGAAATGTCATACCGCGATTTTAGATTTTCATATAACTTTAATTGTGTGCTAAAACGCTCTTTATGTACTGCGGTTTGAAGATAAAACTGCTGATAATGTAGTATCGCAAAGGCTCGATGAATTCCTTGAGATTTCATATAGTTTGAAATATGATCGGGATCAAATTCCATTATAGCGTCAAAAAGTGTTCGAAAAGCTGTGACAGTTAATGGTTTTACCGGTTTAGTTCTAGTACCGTACAAATAAGTCCATTTCATTATGGTGAGTGGAACCCATAAAGCTTTGGGCTTTTCGATTTCAATATCAAAATAGTTGTAACAAGCCTTTAATAAAGCAACCATTTCGTATGAGTTTATTTCTTGTTTAAGTTCTTCAATGGTTTCTAACTTCATTTTTTGGCGATTTAATTGGATAGGTTTGTCAAACAGCAACATTATAGTAAAATCTCCATAATTTACTAGGATACAATTAACAATCTTCTGAAAACTCTCTTTTAGTAGTTTGGCACGTGAGAATCAATTCACAGCCAGATGAAAAAAGAACTGCCCGATTATAGCGACTTACAGCAGAGTGTAGATACGATTATAGGAAAATTTGGACTCGCTAAGACCATAGAAGTCATCAATAATCTTTCTGGAAACGCACAACTTAAATCCAGCGACACCCAAAAAGTCAAACTGCTTGTTGTGTATATCATCTCGCAGAGCATCCAGATTTTTGATCTTCAGGAGCCAGAATTTTACACCAGTACGATTCAAGAGTATCGTGACGCCAGAATGGCGTGTTATTTCTTGCTTAAGAAATATACCGATACCAGTTATGCCAAGATAGGCGAGAGTTTTAAGCAGTCTAAACGAGCCGTAATGTACAACTACCATAAGTGTGATGAGATCCTTTCCATCCCAAGCTTCTACAAACCTTTTGTAGCTAAGTTTCAAGTTCTGGAAAACAATGTGGTCAACTTTATCGCAAAACTCAATTAGAATTTATGAAAGAAGAAATAGCTCAAGAAGTAAAGGATGTTCTTACCACAGCACCAGAAGAAATCATGTTTGAAAGTATTCAGGGCGAAGATAGTAGTCCGCTCAACCAGCCTGTGATAGAAAAAGACATCGGTGGCGAGCGACCAGTAGAACATAATCCCGAAAAGCAAAAAAGCTGGAACGTGTGGAAACCAGACCGACCGCACCAGATGCCAGAAGAACCTGAAGCGCCAACTAGTGAGCAACCAGAATTCCGCAAAACTGTAGAAGAAAATGTAGCACAAGAAAAAAGCGAGCAACCACTAGATGCACCAGAACAAGAAATAAATGGTGGTAACTATGACGATGATGAGCCACAACCTACGGATGAAGATTTTGAGTTGCCTTTAAGCCAAGCTAATCAAGCTGCTGATGCACTTTTGGGAATGTCTAATAATGTTCTGGAAGTGGGTGGCGGTTACTTTGTAAAAATCAGCAAGCACAAGGAATTTTATGAGTTTGATGAGATCATTACCGTTATCGATCAGCAGAACGATAAGAATGTTGCTCGTGTAAAACTAGACAAGGAAGACAAGGCGCTATTGCGTCCGTTACTTGCTCAAATCCTTCGTAAGAAAGCCAAAAAACTCACACCAGAACAGCAATTGATGGGTGCAGTCTTATCTATCTTAATGAAGAAAGCACAGGTCGTAATGGAAGTGAGAGCAGAAAATAATATTCTGGAAGAGCGTATTCTTGATATCATCCGAGATGAAAAAGCTTCTGCTCTCGAAGAGGAACAGGAAGATTTCACAGCGCAAGAAGATGACTATGCTAATCAAGATTTTCAGGAAGAGTTAGATTTTGATGAGGAAGAAGATGTTCAGGATTATGATGAAGTTTATGCTGCGCCACGTCAAAGTACGAAAGCAGAAAAAGAAACGCTTCACTCAACTGAAGAAGTCGATTTTGAAGATGTAGATAACAATATTCCAGAAGCTACAATCCTTGAAATAGCCGAGGACGAACCCAAAACAGAATAGCTATGTCTGTACATTCTAATCGCGGAAGAAAACCCATAAGCTATCTCAAAGAAGACCTGGAACGCCAGCCAATGATTTTACTGGTCTGTGGCGAGACTGGTGTTGGGAAAACCTATAGGAACAAGCAAGAGATTAAACGCTATATGATGGATCATCTTGCGGTAGGCAAGAAAGGTCGTAAGGTATTGGCTTTTGATACTAACGATGATGATTACCCACAGTTCCGTACGGTAAGTCCAAATCATTTGAAAGCATTGACCAAAGTAACTTCACGCAGAATCAGGCCTTTTAATCCCGACGGATCACCTATGGACAATGACGAAAAGAAAGAGGTCATTACCAAAATAATGAAACACTTCAAAAATGGCTTGGTCGTTCTGGACGATATCGATCATTATATGACTGGCGCCAAAGGACAATCGATGATCGGTGCACTCTGTACTGTGCGTCATAAGGGAATCGACATTGTGCTCACGCACCAGTCTGTAGCAAAAATCACTACTTCGGAATGGCAAAACTGTACGTGGTTGCGTTTGCATCATCAGGTGGATGATGTGACGCGCTATCGCGAGCGCATCCCAAAATATCAAATGGTTCGTATCGGTCAGCTTATTGTCGATGAACAATATGAATTATGTTCCAATGCCTTTGCTATGGGCAAGATCACAGAACAAGAATATAAAATCCAGAAAAGTTTCTTTGTTTATATCAATATGCGAGAGCAACGCATCCGTGGATGTAGCCGTGCAGCGTTTATACGTGCCTGTAAAAAATTTATTGACCAGGAAGAAAGCCGTAAAGTGAAAATGCTACTGAATGAAGAAGATTTTGACGGCAACAACACCTACAAAACAAAGAACGATGCCATCGTAAAATTGATTTCAGATAAGTTACGGTATCACGAAGATGGGATGGTTGGGCCTATGTGATTTTAATCAATCTTTTCAAAGTATTTTTTGAAAACAAAACCGGATTTAGGCTCACCAGTTTCTTGATCAATATAATAGATTAATAAGTACTTATGTCGAGTCTCAATAACGCTTATCAACTGTCCTTTTTTAACGATACCCTTTATTGCAGCTCTTTTCTTATTGTTCACTCTCAGATTTACGTCAGTAGTTGCAAGCCTTTGTTTCGTGATTTGACTTAAAATGCTATCTAACTTTATATTAGTGTGCTCTTGATGCGATTTAAATTTATCGTCTATGATTTCAGAAAGCTCTTTGTTTGTCATTTTATGGGAATCGCTGTGTAATGAAAAAATCATCACAACAAATGAAATGATTTGCATTATTTGAAAAATAAAGGCTTTAGCTTTTTCTGATTTAGACTTTGAACTTATCAGTTGCAATTCATCAAATAACTGTATCTGAAATTTTTCAAAACTTTCCTGAGTCACATACTTATCTGAGAAAGTTTGTAGCGATTCTGCTTGAGTCACTATTGCTTCGGTAGCCTCCTCAACAAGATCATATTCCTCTTCAGCTACATCAAGATCATCAAATGATATATTCTTCAAAAAATCTGTAGAAATACCTCTCAGTGCAACTTCTATAGCATTCAATGGCTTCACATAATTTTCAGCATACATTGATGATAAAGATGATAAAGATGACAAGCGCTGATTGAGCAAGGCGTGATTGGTTATAATGCCATCCATCTGATTTTTAAGTGGATTGTCTTTATACCAATCTAATAGCGGTACGATTCCAGATGTCACTTTAGAAATAGAATTCATCGATTCAATTCCAGGATGTTGGTGCATTGATTTAAGGATATCTAAAGCACCACCAAATGCTGCAATATTTGTAGGATACTGAATGCGTTTAGTCATTTCATTTACCCAATCTAATTTCGCAATACTACCCATCGCTGCTTCTATTGCTTTTTGGCTTGCATTTATATTTTTAAATTGATCTAATGGGTTCATATTGATATTAAGTTTGTTGTTACTTATGACATCTCCCATTTAATTTCTCCCAAACGATTCTTAATAGCTTTAAGAGATTTCAAGACTTCTTCGTCATTAGGTAAATCCCCAGTAAGCAACTCTTTGAAAGAGCTGTTGTAGGTTAATTTTATTTTGCTCCAAACGCCTTCAATATCTTCAAATATGAGTGCTTTGTTTGGGTGTTGTGAGAGCCATTCCTTGTCATTGGGAATCGCTTTGTCATCATCTTTACCTACCTGATTGAGCATTGCAGAAAAGTCTTCACTTGCTAGAAAATCTTGTATTCGCTCTAACTTTAGTAATTGGTGCAAATCATAGGTGTGCCTTACTTTATCTGCCAAGTCTTTCAAAGGGGTTTCGGTATATGAAAATCGCACGAGGCTTATCACTTTCTCACAAAAGGTACGCTCAATATCTAGCGCAACAACTTTAAAAGGTTCGAGCTCGTATTTGATTATCAGATCCACATTTCCTGTACTGGCAATTAAACCGGTAATCATCGAGTGTATTTCAACCGCACTGCTGGGATGCGGGCTTCCATAGCTGGACACTTCTACCACTATCTCATCACGCACGTGGCCAAAGGCTCCATCCATTCCGCTTTTATCGTAGCTATATACCAGTTTTCTGATCTTACCCTTTTTGTTCTCGATTAAGTGACCAGGTACATAAGTCAAGGGTTCAGCCACAGCTTCTGTGACAAGCTTAAGTTTCTTCTTGATGGCGTTACTTCCTTCTTCTTCGTCAGTGATGATGACGAGATCTATATCTTCCGAAAAGCGCTCGATAATCTTATGACATTTTGATAAAGACGTTCCACCTTTAAACACAGTAATATCCTTTGATGCAGGATTTGTAAATATTTGCTTGAGCGCAAAAGTGACCCAGTAATCTTTTTCAATAAATATTTCGGCAATGCCGAAATGATCTGCGGCAGCACGTATCGCATTTCTGAAGGGTTCTTGATATTCGTGTAATCTCATTAAGCGATGTTCCAGTTGTTAATAGTTGGTAGTATATCCTTGGAAATCCCAAAGGTGTAGGTACTTAAGGCATTGATGTTCTCACGCAATGCGTTGCTCTGTTTTTCTAATCCCATAAACTCGTAGATGGCACCTATTAAGGCAGCAACTTTAGGTGGGTACGCTTTCGCGAAAGCGGTAAAACGTTCCAGATCTTTTGCCGAAAATTGAGCTATTCTGTTTTTAAGAAACGAAAGAATCTGGGAGCTGTCGCCATCAGGAATATTTTTAAAGTCTTTTGCAACATCGAGCACCTGTAGTAATGGAATATTCTTTTTAGAAACGGTAACATAGCTCTTTGCAGGCCGCACCATTGTGTTTCCTACCTTACCACGTACTTGCTTTGAAGAACTCGCAACTCTTACCACGTTAGGAACCTGAGTGGTCAGCCTGAATTGATTGTACAATCGCACTCCAGTAATGTAGGCCACCTGTTTGTTATCTTCAAAAAGATAGATATTGAGCAGTTCTGTATCACTAGGTCTTAATTCGCCAAAGTCTGTTTGTTTAGGCTTATAATAAACACCTTTTCTATATCTCTTTATAGTACCAGCAGTAACTAGTCTACTTAAAGACTTAGAAGCAGCTGTAAACTCACCTTGAGGTATAGCCAGATCATCGTATGTAAATGCATCTCCTGCATCTATACGAGCTATCTTATCTTTTATGTATGCTGTTATATTCATAGTTTAAGCATTACAAAGATAGTTTAATTCTTTATAATGTCAAGTTTTTACATCTATTTACTTGACATATATAGCAATATCTATTCCTTTATCAGTTTCTTTATTTATAGCTCGTTCTATAGCTCCAGCATCTCTATCTCCGTCCCAAAGTCCCAAACCCTACCACTGTAAACCTTCTTCTTCCCTTCATCTTTGTGCTCACAAGGTTTAGAGACCTGCCCATTATTACAAACAGTTTTACAAAAACAACCCAAAATGGCACAGAAAAATGACATCGCCTGGCAACCTATAATGTATTGCGTAGGAGCAGGAATCGCCGGCATCGCAATAGGAACCTTACTGGTAGCACCTATGGTTCAAAAGATGAAGGCAAAAAAGCTCGCAGAAAAAAACAAGAAGACTGCGGCTGTCCCTACCAAAAAGGCATAGCATTTAGAGATGCGCCATAAGGGACAACATATTCTTGAGATGAAAAACTCCATTGTTTCAATGGACAAATCCCAGACTAATGAAAGATTATAACGACGAGTTAATGCGCTACGAAGAAGACGCAGAAAACCAATACGACGATTACGACCACGAAGAAGACTACGATGACTATGACGATGAGGACGACTTCGATACAGGCTTTGAAGGCCTAGAAGATGGTTATGATGATGAGTTTGAAGACGAGTACGACGACTATGACGATTATGCAGATGAAGTTGAGTACGAAGATGATTATGACGATTACACCGCAGCCACAGTAGGCAAGATTGATCCTAACGACCGTACCCTAACGGTAGTGATCACAAACAAATCTGGCGCAGCGGCAGAGGCAAATGTTTTTGGCGGTAACCGTGAGGCAGCACAGCCTAATGGTGTGACCGTAGAGATAGAAGAATCCAGTCACAAGGAAGTACGTGAAGAGAGTAAGGCAAACCCTTTTAAAATATCGGGAATGAAGTACTCTGTGAGCAATCCGCTACAGTTTGATAATGTACTGCGCGTGGAGCGTAGAACAGCTTCAGGTTCAAAAACGACCAGAGTGTATCAACCGCGTAATGCGACTTCGCCACAAAACTTTACCCAAACGCTCATTGACGATGACAACTTCGAGATGGACGTGACGGGACAGGATTCCCTACAGATTATGGTAGAGGATGGCGTTACAGCCGTATTCACATTTACCATTAAAGCAAGAGCAAATCTGGGCAACTTGCTTAAAGGTCAGAACGTTGCAGAACTCTCTCGTGCACCACGTACGACTGGACTTCCACAACTGGACCTGATACGCAGTCGTAGAAAACCCAGACCATTAGGGCGTCCCAGACGTAGAGTGAGACGTTCTCGCAGGAGACCTGTAAGCCGTCGTCGATATGTCAGAAAACCGGTGGCGAGACGGTCTAAGTCACGCCTTGTAAGACGTAAGAGACGATAGTTGGAGCTCCGACTTGAGTCTTGACTCTTTCCCTAATTGAGACAGCCAGAGTCACGGTTTCCCCCAAACCTAGCTCTGGCTGTTCTTTTTTAACGACACCCTATGAAACGCAACAATAACCCCAAAAATCTCGCACAGAACAGGATAGACTATATCGTCTTTCATAACACAGATGCCGCAAATGACATCTTGTTTGATTACGGTTTTGAAAAAATTGATAACCAGCAACATCTGTCCCAGGCGGTCAAAGAACTTGTAAAGAACAAAGGGAGAAAGGTCATCAAGGATCTTTTAGAAATTCATCCAGACAAGGCAGCGATACTTCAGGTAAATACTGTTGAAAATTCCAAATGTGCTGCCTGTGGTGAAAACGCTGTAGTTCATACTGAGCGTAGCCGAAGTACGAAAGCGGAAAACTATTGTAAATCCTGCGGTCATTCCAACTATGCAGGTTCTGGAGATGAAGACAGTTTTCTGGATCAGTTCAATTCCTATGATGATAAAGCCCTAGAGAAGTATTATCAGGACATCGTAAAGCGATCCAATGAAGATCTGGAAGACAAAAACCTAGCACAGGAAGTTCAAATGGTCTGGAACGAACTGCGCAAACGCAAGGAAAGCAAACCAGAATCCAAACCAGAAGTAGCTGCCGAGAAACCCAAAGGCATCCATATCACAAAAGATGAGATGTTGCTTTTTGGCGTCGTATTTATCGCAGGTGTTCTGGTAGGTGCGAGCATAAAATTTGACTTAAAAAATGGCAAATAAAACCAAACAATTGAAATACAATCAGGCGATAGATGATATCTCATACCTGATCCTGCACTATCCCTTAGAACTGCAACAGCTCTTGCGTGTCTATGGGATCACTTTCCGTGACAGGCCATCACACAAGGCACTCATTAATGAGACTGTAGAACTGATGAAGGATGATAATTCCGCTTTCGCGAAAGCGCTTGCAGAACTCATATCCAGACTTGCAGGTCGCGAGGACGAGTTTTGGGGAGCCGTGGCCAAAGGTGCCGTGGGAATCCTGGGCGGTCTCTTCAAAAAGAAAAAACGCCGTAGTTCTGGTGGCAATACTAATGCAGCAGCCGCAGCGGCAGCTCAGGCAGCTGCGGCCAAAAGAGATATGGAGCGCCGTATGCAACAGATGCGTGAAGAACAACGCCGCCGTGATGAAGAGCGACGACAGGCAGAAGAACGCCGTCGAGAAGAACAAAAACGCAAGGAAGCCGAAGCAAAAAAGAAAACCAATATGATGCTGATGATAGGCGGCGGTGTGGTGGTTCTGGGCATAGGTGCAGCGATATTAATGAAGTCCAAACAGCCACCGATGCCGTATGGCGGTCAACGTGCGCAAATGCCACAACAGCTATGACAAACACATTCGGATTAACAGATTATGACGTGTACGACGATGGAGATTACGACAACTTTAGACGTGGTCGCAGGAAAATACGTAGACAGCGCAGAAAGGCAAGAAGAATCGCAAGACGTGCCCCAAATAGACGTATCAAAATCGCACCTAGACGGAAAATCTTGCGACGACCACCTATTGTAAAAGGAAGACCAAGACCTATTAGGAAAAAGAAAGTAGTTCGTAAAAAGCTGCCATCTAAAGTCCCAGTAAGCATCTTAATTCCCAAAGGAACACCTATAAAAACCAAGCTACCTAGCAAACCTATATTCAAGCCCACCTTGATAAAAAAGGGCAAGCCTATCAGTAAAGATCAAAAGGTTACAAAAGCGCAAATAGCAAGCCTTCAAGTTCCTGCAACAGTGGAGAAAGCAGCAGCAGAAAAGGCAATGAAGTCGGACGGTAAAACAGCGAAGGTGGTTAAGATCATTGCTATCGTCGGAGTTACTGGCGCTGTAGGTTTTGGCATCTATAAATACATTCAAATCAAAAAGAAAAGCAATGGACATACTGGCGCAAATAAAGGAAAGTGAAGTATCTGACGATGGAAGTTTCCAGGAAGGATTTCTGTATGGGTCTGTCAAGAATATAGGAGAAAAAACGGCTCAAGTAAATGGCGTTTCCCTTCTTCCAGGCGAAGCCAAAAGCTATCCATTTGTAGGTAAAGGTTACCACAAAATAAACTACGAACCCAACGGAAGCACCTTGCGTGTTCTGGAAGTACTATAACGTATGATTACAGGAGAAACAGAATACATTCTAGACGATAATTATGACGATTTCTTTGGCAACAAAAAGAAACGTCGTGCGCGTCGTGCCAAACGAAAAGCGCGAAGAGCGGCAAGACGCAGCGCACCGAAGCGCATTGCACGACGCGCTAAAAGCAAAGCCTTCTTTTCTAAACTGGGTAACGCCGTTCAGGATATGGGCGGAGCAACGGCTATAGGTGCTGCTATCGATACGATTACAAAACCAACATCTCCCACAGGATTTGGCGGTGCTAATGAACCTGCATCAGATTTTGATTTTTCAATCGGTACGGCAGATGTTCCTGAAGAAGAAAAGAAAGGTATTCCCACCATAGTTTTTGTTCTAGGTGGCGTGGTCGTAGTTGGCGTTGTGGGATTAGTGGTTATTAAGAATAGAAAGAACAAGCAACTGTATAGCCAATGATTATCCCGATTCCATCAAATAAAGAGCGTTTCAAAATACGACTGGGTATCAAGTCCAAAATGCCAGTGCAGTTGGGCATACGCGTGTACGATCCGCGATATCCTAATACGTATTATTTCAGGAGAAAAGCGCAGTTCTATGAAGGCGATGAGAAACGAGAATTTGTGATCTCGCTTCCCGTAACGCCAGAAGTACTGGAAATGGAGCTGTTTGACAAAGTTTCTGGAGAAGACTATCAGTTTGATATGAGCTACTTCAAGGTAGAAAAAATGAAACCTGCCGAAGTCTGGGCAACTACCGAGCAACATCGCTTTATGGATTTTGCCATAGACTTTGCCCAAAAAGCGGGACACACGCCTACAGGCTTTTACGATTCCAAAAACCACGAGTTTCTATTTCAATACTTACCTACGATAACAGATGCTTTTGGAAAGGAATTAATCACACCGGCGCGCACACATCGCAAGATGCCACGTGTACAGATCTCACAGCGCTTATTCATTGGCTATACCATTCCTATCCGCGTGGCAATTCTTGCCCACGAAGGATGCCATTGGTTCCTTAATACTAGAAGTCAAAAAACAGCAGATCTCTGTGGCATTAAGAAATATCTGGACTACGGTTTCCCGACGATTGAAGCCATTTATGCCGTGACCAAGGTTTTTGGCAATAATCCACATCACGTGGGCGCATCACAGGTACAGCGCACCAAGGACGTGGTTGCCTTCATAGAAAATTATAGAGCAAATGCATAAACTATTTCTTATCACAATGGCAGTATTTACAATGGGCGCAACGATAAAATTAACGTCCAAAAACACAGAAACTTTCGCCTGTGAAAGTTGCGAAGATCCTGCGGTTATTAAAAGGACAATCCATTCTAACGAAGATGCTTATATGAAAGATAATTCTGCAAAATACACAACCGATTTAAAAAAATGGGGTACACGATCTGGCGTGATGCACGTTGCTTTTCCAGAAACAAGAAAGAGAAATTGCGACCCTTCAAGAGATGCTGTTTTCTATGCGACCGATGAAGGTGTTATGGAAATTTCTGATTGTGGTTCTGGTAGAAGTCCGCTTTCGCGAAAGCGTAATCTCATAAAAGACCAAAAACAAAAGGAAGGTTTTAAACAGTATCAAAAATACCTGCACGATGAGTTTGATGTAATGCAGGTAACTGTCAAAAATCACACGCCAGACACCAGAAATGTTTGTCTTTGGGGTGGTAATAGCGATAAGCCTATCACAGACCCTTTATTTATTGAGAACGCCGAAAAAATAGATGTTTTGGTAGGTACGCATCCACAGCAAGTAGTGCTTAACCCTGCAAATGATTTATTGTATGTGGCCAATCAGCTTTCGGATTCTGTTTCGGTAGTTGCTCGTGATGGGACTGTAATTGCTACAATTCCATTGACGGAGAATGCGATGCCTGGAACGGTTTCGCCAGTAGCGCTGGCCATAAATACAAATTCTGGCTATTTCTACGGAATGGTGTATGTCATAGGTTCAGTAAATAATATGATGTATCACATCGGTTTAAATCACAAAGTGGTAGATGCTAATAGGACTGGAAAACGACCTACGGAAATACGCTTTGATAACGAGACAAATGAACTTATAATCAAAAACATAGTTTCTAAAAGTACGACGCGCATCAATGCCGAAACGCAGGCCCAAACGGAAACACCTTGGGATATACAAGACCAGTTTCGATTGGTGGATAGTGAATCAACATCTAAAATTGCTAAAGTCACTACACAACTCAATCTTTTGAGCATTTTTAATTCTTCCAAAAGTCCAACGGTAACCATCAATGATGAATATCACGAAGAGCGCGAAGATTTTAAGTTTAGTCCAGGAATGTTGAAGCACCTTAAAATCGTCGCCTCTGGAGAACGTTGTGTAAATGCCTTGCAACTGCTACAAAAGAGCATTGCAGGAAAAGAGATCTGCAAAACACTTTCGCTTGGTAATTACCAAAGTCCGCAGAGTTTTCAGAATGTATCAGAAGTTTTTGGTGTCGATGGTGTGATGCTCGATGGCCAGAACAGTTGGTGCTTTAAGATTGGTGGTTTGCAGACCATCACATTCATTTTGTATTACAAAAAGCTGGAAATGTACAATCTACTTCCAGAAAAGGCGTCGCTTGCCTATGGCGTGCAAATGAGTAAAGGCGTTCCCAAACGAGTTCCTAAGAATCCCTTCAAATCCATTTTATGAAGTCAATCATCAACACGGCTTTGAGCCAATATGGAGTTACGGAATTGGTAGGTCAACAGCATAATCCTGTAATACTAGATTATTTTGAAAAGATAGGTCATACTTGGGTCACTACCGATGAAACCGCTTGGTGCTCTGCTTTCACAAACTGGGTTGCCCTAGAATGTGGAAAGGAAATGAGCAATCAACTCACAGCACGCTCTTGGCTGAGAGTGGGAACAGAAACAAAGCAACCAGCTATTGGCGACATAGTAGTCTTCTGGCGTAGCAAGAAAAACAGCTGGAAAGGTCACGTGGCATTCTTCATCGGCTATTCTGAAGACAAGAAATACATCTACTGTCTGGGTGGCAACCAGAACAATCAAGTAAATATCAAGGCATATCCAGTTTACCGATTACTCGGCTTTAGAAAACTCAATAATTCCATCACTCAAAATTCAACAAAATGAAAGACGTAGATTTTTTAGTCATACACAGTACCGATACCAGCGAAGCCTTAGATCTTGATGCAAGAACGATCATCGAAAAACACACCAACGACAAACGCAATGGTGGTTTTGGTTGGAACCGTCCTGGATTTGATTATCTCGTATTGCAGGATGGCACTTTGGAAACCATTATCCCTGAAAACAGCCCGACCGAAGTAGATCTTTGGGGCATCTCACAAGGCAGATATGGTATTACTGGCAATGTAAAAAACCTTGCGTACGTAGGTGGCAGAACACTTAAAGAAGCGTGGTGGAAAGACACACGTACCGAAGAACAAACCGCCACACTAGAAGCCGTGATTCGATTTTATACTATTAGGTTTCCAGAAATCATCATTGTGGGTTTTAATGAGATCGCCACAAAACAGGATAGTGATAAACCTGGTTTTAGTGTCAAGAAATGGCTGGAAGAACTGGAGATTCCCAAGTGTAATATTTATCAAGGATTTTGATATGAGAACCATCATCACATTGGGCATAGGATTCTGGATGGGACGACAGCTATACATCAATCACGATAAGCGAGTTGCGAGAGCCAGAGAAGCAAAACTAAAGCAACGCCTAATAGCTTTTCTTAAAGAGAAAGATCCCAATCAAACCCAAATTGAAAAACAAGCCAATCAACTTTTAGGCAATTAAATGGCACAGCAAGTAACTATAAAGAACACATCCTTTCTCATTCCAGAAGCCGACGACCCTTGCGACTTCTGGACGAGCTATTATGCCAAATTAAAAAAAGAAGTGGGACAGGATAACGCAAAAATGCTGTGGCTGGTCACTTGGAAAACCAATGGGTCTGCGATATGCACCACAAGTCCATCATTTAACAAATGGTTACTCAAGAACGAGCTGGATGTTAGCAATATGGCAACCAGAACTATTGCAGATATTTCGGAAATAGGCGGTAATATTTTTGGTTTGGGCAAGAGCCTTACGAAGATCTTAGCTATCGGAGTTCCGGTAATTCTCACGATCACACTCATTCTTATTGTGGTGGTTTTACGCAACTCTGCAAAAGATGCAGACATTACAGACCTGGCGATGCTCACGCCAGCAGGACGTGCTACTAAATTATTAGGCAAATGAACAGACAGCTCATCTATAAAGTAAGTGGCGGTGCTGTGGGAATTCTCATTGTTGGAAGCTCATTTCTATCTATACGCCAGCGTAAACGCGATAAAAAAACAAGCGAACTATTGACGCATATAAAGAAACAACTGGCAACCACGGCAAATAATCTCGATGCGGAAAATGCCTTTGACATTTACTATCTCACAAAAGTTTTGCAGAATGTAAATGGTCAAGTGATCGCAATGAGTGAGAGCAGCGCAACCAGTTTTGCAAAGCAGATCCATAAGTCTTGGGGCGCGTGGTATGAAGGTGGAGATGATGAAGATGCGGTGTATGCCGTGTTTAGAAAATTAAAGGATAAAGTCCAGGTCTCGCAAGTGGCTAAGGCGTATCAAAGCACTTACAACAAGAACTTGATCGATACCATTAAGAATCGACTTTCGGAGGATGAAATCAAGATCATTCTGAGCATCATAGGACAAATACCCAACTATAGAACAGCTTAAAAAAGAGAGAATGAAAATAACAAAAACAGGATGGTGGATGATAGGTGGCGCTACAATGGCGGCAGTTACAGTAGGTGTGTTTGTTACGCTTTCGCGAAAGCGTAAAAAGGAAAAACAACAAGCCCAACAGGTCATCGGCAAAGATATAGGATCTGGAATCCAAGTGTCCACAGGAAATCAAGGCACGATTAAACGAGAACCCAACTGGGACAAGCCTTTTGATATGAATTATCTGACCAATGTGCAGCAATGGATCGCACCACGAAAGATTAAAATACTCGATGATGCTACAGCCAGAAATTTGGCAAAAAAGCTCAAGAATGCCAAAGGCACTTTTAACGATGATGAAGATGCAGTCAAGGACGTTTTTGCGAAACGCTTACGAGATAAAACCCAAGTAGCAAGTCTCTCAAAATCGTACTGGCAACTGTACAAGCAGGATTTGTGGAAACACTTGTCCAGCTTTTTAAGTGCATCGGAGATGAAACAATACGTGCATAATCCTGTGCGCCAATTACCTAATTATCAAACCCAATAACTATGAAGAAAATCGTAACCAAACCTAAGAAAACCTTTTTTGAACAAAACAAAGATCTCATTGTTGTGGGTAGTGTGATCGTTGTACTCGCAGGTGGCGCAGTTGCCTATATGTACTACAAGAAAAAGAAGGATCAAAAAGAAGTCGACCTGGCTCAAAACCAGGAGAACACACCACAGATAATTCCTATAAACACGACCATTCCTGTTTCAAGTAGTTCAGGATCATCGTCCAGCTCTTCATCTACACCACGCATTAAATACGTGAAGACTGGCTATCCGCTAAAATATAGAACACGTCATCAAGATGTAAAAATTTTACAGGCCTATCTAAAGATTTACAAAGAGAATCTAGGTAAGTCTGGTTCAAAGCGTGATGGAGTTGATGGCGTTTTTGGACCGCTCACGTTAAAGGCTGCCAAAAAGCGATTGGGCAAAGCTGAATTTACAGAAAAGGACATCGCAGGAATGCGGAAAGCGCTAAAAATGGTAGGGAAATGAAACGAGAAAACATCGTAAAAGTAGTTTGTATTACTGGCGGTTTACTCGGTGTCGGGATCATTGCCCATCAATTGCTGAAAAGCAAAAGAGAAGATACTGAAGAGCAAAAGCAAGCTGTAGCGGCGGTCTTGAAAAAGGAGATTTTAAGACCAAAACAGAAAGACTTTAAACCTTCAATGCAAGTGGTCAAGTCAAAACCACCTGCACCTGAAGAAAAGTCCAGCGCACCAAAACCCAAAACAGTACCTAAAAAACCTGTCGCTGATGAATTCCCTTTGCAACTGGGAAGCAAGGGAAAAAATGTGGAACGTTTGCAAGTGTATTTGCTAAGAAATTACGGTTGGGCTGGAATCGTGACTGGCGTTTTTGACGAAAAAGTACAAGAGCGTGTAGAGAAATATCTAAAAGTTGAGACGGTAACAGAATCACTATTCAATGCCTTAGAAATGAACGAATCCATTAAAAACCAATCCAACTAATTATGGGTAAAAGCATTAAAGATATCGTGTCAAGCCTTGTAGATGATGACGGCATTAAAACCGAAGTCACGCTCACAATGACTAACCAGACGCTTACAAAGATCATCATCGCTCTATTGGCATCTGGAGCAACGATTGTTCTGGTTGCACATTTGACCAAAAATATGTTCCCAAATCATCAAATATCCCTGCTTACCGCAGACATCAAAATCATAAAAGAAACCCTTAAAAATCAATTGAAATGACAGACATCCTAAAACACTTAGTTCACTACTTATCTAGCCTAGATTGGGCATATATTTTTACGTTCATCATTATTGCCTTCGGTCTTAATCAAAAACCAGTCACAGATTGGTTAGCAGATTTTACTGGCATAAAGATCAAGACACGCTATCGCGTGCTTATCGTAGGAATTCTTTACGGTATCATCGTCTATTTTATAAGAGATACGATGCTGCACAAGATAGAAATGCTGTTGCAGTCATTTGTGTTTGCGCTCGTCTTCCACAAGCTGATTTTAGAAAGTGTGTTGAACAGACTTTTTAAACCTGAAAACGAAGATAAACGTGAATAAGTGGAAAGTCATTTTCGCCATTTTCTTTTTTGCGGTGGTCGTCCTTGTGCTTACGCAGATCATCATTCCACAAGAGAATGGATATGAGCTAAGAACGCCTAGCGACTGGAAAGAACAAAATCAAAATCTGCTTATAAAAAATCAATCGCTAGACCTGGAGATTGAAGATCTGGAAAAGCAGGTGGATAGCCTTACGGCTTTGGTAAGTAAGAATACCGTCACAATCGGCCATCTAAAAACGAGTCTCAATGAAAAAATTACTACTATTTCTAGTTATAGCGATGCAGAGCTATTGCTGTATTTCTCAAGATTTAAAACCGATAGTACAGCTTATAAAAAATGAGAAATACTTCTGTTTTAACTTGGAACAGTCTCGTGAGATTGCATTGCGATTAGAGCGTGGCAGGTATCAGGATTCCATCGTGAGACGATTGGATTTTTCGATTAGGCTCAAGGACAGTTTACTCGTAAAGAAAGACTCTGTGGTCTCGAGATTGAGATTGCAAAATTTCAATCTGACAGCAGTTTCCGAGAATAGCAATGAGCAAATTCTGTATTTAGAAAACCAACTAAAATTTAAAAATCAAAAACTGAAACAAGGCAAGTTGCACAAGATCCTTTTGGGTGGTGGCTTGTTGATCCTTTCAGGAATATTAATAGCCAACTAATTATGGGATATCAAAGTGATAGTGTTTCAAAAGAGACAAAATCGATAGAAAATACACAAGAGATTTTAGAAGTAAAGCCAGAGCATTTAGGGCCAAGTTTGCTACACTCGCCAGTACGCAATCGGTACTCGGTTATTAATGCAAATCTAGTTGTCGGGAAGGATATTCGCCTACGTGCTAGAGATGCCAAACAACTTGAGATAGCAGGCTGGCAGGTAAGTTTACCAGCACCCTTAGTAACAGATCAATCTGATTACTACGGACTCTGCCAGACCGAAAAGGGAAACACCTTTAACTACGCGATAGATGCAGATGGTAGATTGTTTCTCTACGGGACTTTTGTAGATAGTGAAGATCACGTGATACTCAATGTGAACCCTTATTTAGCGGAGCTTCCATTACGCTATGTGGATTTTGGAATTCGTGGTGGAGAGTTGATTTTACCACCAGACGAGCCAAGACCAAGGGATGAATTTTAATTAGAGTACGCTTTCGCGAAAGCGTAAAAAACCAAATTATGAATGTTTATGAAATTGTTGCGATTGTATTAGGTGCTACGGGCTTCTGGAAGCTCATAGAGTTATTGATGCACTATAATATCCAGCGCAAACTGAAAAATGCTGAGATACGGCACATTAATGCTCAGGCTAACGACAGCATTGTGACCAACTGGGTGCAATGGTCTGAAAAAATGGAAAAACGCATCAGCCAGCTCGAGAATAAGAATACCGCAATGTCACGCACGATTACTAAACAGCGTGATCGTATCACGGAGCTAGAAAAATACATCGAACAGCTGGAAGCCGAAATTCAGATTTACAATAAAAAGAAGATTTTATGAATGTAGATAAAGGAAGTAATACACTCAATTACATTTTTGCCGCATTTACCTTGCTAAGTGCTATTAAAATAGGTTCTGATCTTTATTTGAGATATAAAGAAAGTCAGCAGACAAAGAAGCCCTGCAACTGTAAAGACAAGGCTTAATGGCAATTAAAGACAACCGCCATATTTATATAGGATTAGGCACAATGGCGCTACTTATGGGTGGCGCTTTTTTGGCTTATAAATTTAGCAAGTCGCGTTCAAAATCTAGACTATATAAGCCAAACGGAATCGCTGTGGATTTCTCAGTCTTTGACAGTCCAGATTTACCTGGTTCTGGAAATTGTATGGATAGACGTCTTATAGCGATGCTGCACAATCTCTCGGTAAAGACCGGTTATCCTATCTTCAGTTGGATAAACTCTGGAGCACGTAGTGACGCTCACAATCGTAAAGTAGGTGGCGTGCGCAACTCTTCTCATAAAATGCCTACTTGTAAAGCTGTAGATATAAGAGCTTCTTCTAGAACAATTCGCAACAATCTGGTTATGGCCGCGCGTGATGTGGGTTTTAAACGCATAGGTGTAGGCAATACATTTGTTCATCTTGATGTAGATGAAGGTAAATCACAATATGTGGCTTGGGGTTATCCTAGTGGAACTGCTGCGGCGGTTAATCCTTTTGTGTAATAGCCAGAAGAGCTTATTGATGACTTTGGTAAAGTGACATCATTCTAATCTTGAATCAAAGTAACCATTTCTTTAAGATGATTGTCCTCTTCAGTTATCCAGTGATTTTTCTTTATTAAATTAACTAGAATATCTTTGTGCCTATTATCTAAATTCTTCACACTAAGATTGGAGTATTTAGAAGGGTTATCCCTGTCCATCCAAAGACTTTTGTGTTCTGATTTCAGGATGCTTTTAGAACTAGCTGTTGGATAAAGAAGCTTAATTTGTGGAATAAGTTTACAAACCATATTGAAAATAAGTAGACCATCATAATCCCAATCGCCGGAATAGTAGATAGGCAAGTTCCTGTCATAGGAATATTTTAGTTTTTCAATGTTTTTCCCTCCAGCATACCAAAGTTCATAACCGTATTTTCTAGGTAATGAAGGTCTCTTTAAAAAGTCTAAATTTTCACAGAGAATAATTAACTTAGGATCTTCACATTCTAAACGATACATATATTGCTGATCTCTATCATCAGCAAGCTCATCAATTTGAAGCATCTGTTTAACGGCATCAATTAAAGCTTTCTTACCAATTAAATATTTTTCATTTTTGAAAAACATAGAAGACACATTCCTGACGGTTTCCTCATTTTGCATTATTTGATTTCTAATTGGCAAAAGTTCGCCGCTGTCCATACGACGTTTCATATCCATTAGCTCTATGATATCTGCTTCTTCAAATCTGGTTTGAGGTTTTAAAAGTTGATTGTTTTCTAAAAATGCGTAGTACTGATTAAACTTCTCTAGATACTCTTCTTCATACATCTCAAAAAAATCTTCATCATCAGAATAATAAACCTTATAGCCTTCTTTGATTTCTTGGGTATCATTCAGCAAGTGTTGAAATAATGAATCTTTGATTAAAGTTTCCTTAATCTTGGTTTCTTTATTTCTGTAAAGTTCATTTAATGATTTTAATGTTACCCAATTCATTGGTCATTTACATTATTTAAGTAATCTGACAGATCTTGTCTGGCTTCATTAGTTTTAAAATAGCTACTTGGCGGTGCATAATTGATATTAACATCTTCGTAACCTTCAATTAAGTGATGTAAATACCAGCCTTCGTCTTCGTTAGAGCCATAAGGTTCTGGTGTCATTGTCAACATTTGATATCCAAACTCTTTTGCAATATTTGGAAAGGTGTTAAAGTTACCCTTATCCATATTAGAGACTTCTTCAAGTATTAAAAATTTGACACCTTTTCTATCTTCTTTTTGCACAATTGAAAGTCTGCCAATACCTAATAATACAATCGCTGTATAGCTTTGTCCTGTACTTCCTGTCTGGTCAATGCCGTCTTTGTCTAATAATCTGGTACTTAAATCGAAATAAGTTTTTGGGTCTAATAGGTCTGAAAATTTTATCTTCTCATTGTAGGAGGTTGTTTCTGCAAATATCTTTTCAACAAAACTCTCTACTGAGTCTGAAAATTGTAATTCTCCTTCCGAGTAAGCGGCTTGAGTGGACGACTGTAGATTCTTCATCCAATCTATTTTGAATGTTTCATTTGGCGTAAAATCTATTTTGAAATGGTACTTGTCACTAATTAGTCGCTCGTTAAAAAAATCATTCAAATCTTCGACTGTCTTTTCAAAGTCTTGATACTTTGTTTTTGTCAATTTGAATATACGAAGCATCGCCTGCGTAATGGCCTGCATTACTTTAGTTCTGTTTTGATTAGATTTTTTAAGTGCTGGGGCAAGATTTTCAGTGTGTTTTATTTTTGGTCCTAATAACACTAATTCTAAAACCGCAAATGAATAATTCTGATCATCCATTTGGTTTTTTACTTCTAAATCATCTTTGGTCGTATCGAATCGGGATGATGCTTTACCATAAGCGTTTATGTAATTGTCCTTATTTGTGTTATATAATTTTTGAAGATTTTCTACATTCACTTGATTGATATTAGTAGGCACAAAATCCTGAATATGCAACTGACTAAAACGTGTTTTAAAGATAATAAGCGCACCCTCATACTTTTTCTTTAGCTCATCGCGTTCTTTCTCCTGTGAGTCAAGCAACGCTTTAAGTGTGACTAAATTTTCTTCCTTTTGGGTTATGGTTGATTTTGAAGTCTCAAGTTTGTTTTGCAAATCTGTATGGACAGACTTTTTAGCAGCTACTTTTTGAATATAAGATGTTAACTGATCGTCTATTTTTTCATATGTAATTTCAATTGGAATTTTCTTTTCAAGTGCTTCTAATTCTCGCAACGATAGCTCCAAGTCTTTCTGGTCTTGAGTAATTTTAGTAGAAAGACTTTCGGCAATACTCATTGCTATTTTTGACCTTTCGTATAAGGAAAAGTCTTTAAAATCTTTATTAAGATTTTTCAGCTCATCAACCGCTGACAAATCGTAAGGATCTCCTTTCTCAAATTTTAAAATTTCGCCAAGTTCATTATTGATAGACTTTACTTGCTCGTTAATTGCATTCTGCTTTTTTTTCTTAGCATCATTCATTTTAGCAGTATCAGCAAATATCTGTTTATCATTAGAGTAAGGTACAAAGGTTCGTAAAGCACCTATTGCAAACCAATAACCGGAATTCACCTTATCTTCTTCAATATTTTCAGATTTTAAGAGAGAACTATCTTTAGTGTATTGACTTCCTTTAGTAGGATTATCTGGTTTTCCGCAATCCACATTTTTAAGCAATCCGAACAGTACAGTTTCCTGTTCTTTAGTAAGATTGTTACCGTCTTTTAAAATCTGTGCGATTAAGGAACCATCTTCTCCAGCAGATAGAATACGATTGAGTGCTTCTAAGTCAGCAAGCTCTGAGCTCTTGACTGCTTTGTAGTCTGCAATAATTTTTAGCTGTGATGATGTCTTCTCATTTATTTTATCAATCGTACCGTATCTTTTTAAATCAGAATTAAGTTTATTTACCCTATCAATGATTGACTGGTGATTGTATTCATCAATATTTATCTTAACTAAATTTGCTTGATCTATTTCAGGTAGCTTCATTTTTTGAAGCTGATCAAGACTTGCTAATTTTTCTGCTCTTGCATTAAAGAGATTTTTATAGTTTGTAAAGGATTCTTGAGCTTTAAAATAGGTGTCATAATCTGACTTTGTAATTTCAATTTGTTTAGAAATTTTTGGTAGATCTGATTTTAGGTTACTAATGATATCTGTCTCTTTTTCAATTTTATTAGAAGTTCCTATGCATTTATTTGCAACAGTTTCGTATTGCGAATAATTACTATGGTATTCAGCTGTTAGATAATTTTGTTGCGCATCGTTTTTTAATTGCTCTAACTCTTTAAGATTACCTAATACTTCTTGTTTTAACTCAATAGTATGTATTTCTTCGTCCAGCTCATTGTATTCATTTATAAGTTTTTCAAGCTTCTCCTTGTTTGATTTGTATTTGGTCTCAAGCTTATCCAAACTATTCTCAAAAAGAAAATCCTTTAAAATTTTATCGCTCTCCGTATCTAATGAGTTTGCTTTTGAAAAGGATTGTATCACTTTCGCGAAAGCGTCCATATTTTCATCAATCGCAAGATTTATAGGCAAAAGCTCATTAGTATATAAAAACTCATAGTATTCTTTTTTATCTTCTAAATCTGTGAAGGATTTTAGAAAGCCTTTTTTATTCTTTTTAAGATGCCTTGCAAGCTGGTTAATGGGCAAAAATTGACCATCTTTTAAAAAATCTTTACTATATGCTAACTGATCTGCGTGAAGTGCTAAAGTTTCAAGGTCTTTTCTGTCATTATCATTATAGGCTTGATTTAATATCCAGAATGACTTTAACGGCCTGCTACGCTTATTACCTATATTAGTGCCAATAGTTATAAATTCATTTTTCTTAAATTCTATATGTATAAAAACATAAGCATCATCAGTATTATAAGGTATAGTATGTATATGTCTGTCTTTATTTTTGAAGCTCTCGGTGCCAAAACTTATTTTGCTCTTTTGACCAATAAATATGAGTTGAAATAAGTCTGCTATAAGCGATTTACCGATACCATTGTTGCCGGTAAAATCAGTCCTTACTTGATGTAATAAGTAGTCTTGATTATAGTGCTTTCTCACACCAACTGTGGATAGCGAAAAAATTCTTGGATATTCTATCATTATAATTGGCTAAGGTATTTTTCACTAAACTCTGTGAAGTTTGTAATTTCTTTTTCATACAATTTTTGAAATCTAATAATTGGTTCTCGTAATACAAAGTGTATATCTTCGCCATCTTCTACAGCTAAATTTGTAATCCATCCCAACTTATTAAATTCTCGTAGTACACTCTTAAATGGCTTAATAACCTTTAATGACCAGTCGCCTTCCAAGTAATCGTCTTGTACTTTGTTAAAAAATAATTTTTTGTACAAAATATTATTGTCACTTTCTTTAATCTCCTTTTTTATATCTGCAAAGCGTACTTCTTTTTTACTTTCAAAATATCGCTCATAATACATATTAAGTAGTATAATACCTATCAAGGTTTGTTTTTGCGTTAGCTTTTTGTGTCGGGATGGGTTAGCAAGTGCTCCTTTGGATGCATCAGGATAATCTACGTAATAGTATTTTGAGTCTTCTCTACTTTCCATTATTAGTTCTAAACCATATACCTTTTCATAATAATATGAAAGCTCGTTCAAATAGTCCTTAAGTAGTTTATAGAGATAAAATCTATCGTTTTGAATATGTCTACCAGATAGTAGTTCAATATTTAAATCTGCAAAATATTCTTGAACATCTGCGTTTTTAAAAAACGAAAAATTTTGACTTACTTCTTTATTATTTTCATTTTCCATAATGCAATATTTTGAGACAGAGATGACTTGGGGATTTCTCTGTCTATTTTAATTTCGTAACCGTTATTATGTCTAGCAAACTCTACAAGTTCAAATCCTACTTTAAGTGCTATTAAGGCATCATTTTCTTTTAATGCTATTTCGTAAAAATGATTGCTAAAATCAATTTCCCCATCGTTGCTTAACTGATTTTTAAAGTGATTTACCCATTTGGCGGTATTCTCTTGACGAGTTAGTTCGGTATCTAATTTTGAGATTTGTGACTTTAGGTGTGCTTCATTAACTTTAGGTTCAATAACATAGCTCTTCTGAATACCAAACTCTTCATAATAAACCAAACCGACGTGTTTAAAACGTTCAGAAACAATAGATTTCAAAGGGAATTTTTCAGACAATGTAATACCATCTTTTTTTGAGAAGGATGCTTGTTCTAATGTGAATTTTAAAAAACGCTTTACATTTATTCTAACTGCCGATTTATTTTTAAAATTATCTTGTACCGTTATTAATTGAGTGCTTGCGTAAGCTGACCTATCTAATAATTGTCCTAATTTATATTCTACTTCAACAAAAAACTCATCTACCTTCTTTTTAATTTGAACGGCTCTATCGTATTCTTCTCTTAATTTTTTATGAGTTTCTTTCTGTTCAGGCGTTTTAGTGTCAGGAAGGCTGTTTTTTCTTTTTAAAAAATAGTCAACGACCTGTTCTATTTCTTCGTCAAGGCTATTACTTATTAGTAAAGTGTCTTTAATCTCGTCGCTTTTTGCAGTAATTTTTTCAAATAATATGGAAACATTCTCAGCTGTTTTTAATGCCGAATCTTGGTCTTGATTGATATAAATATTGAGTTCGTCAATAGCTTTATTAACGTAATCTTTTAAGGACTCTAAATGATCTATAATTACAGTACCGCTATTACCTTCAAAATTAAACTCATACCATCTATTAAAATCATCTATACTTTTAATATCTGAAGCTGTAAAGTCTGCAAGTTTTTTGAAAGTGTCACGTAGTGGAAACTTTGCATACGGGCTATATAGTTTATTATCTATTAGCTTAACGAACTTAAGTGCAAAGTCGGTAAGCGCATATTTAAAGCGTTCTTCTCTTGGATGTTCTAAATAGTACTTCAACAAACCATCTACAATAGGATCAGTATGAGGTATGCTACTGCTTTCCATTAAAGCCACATCCTTAATACACCTTTCAATATCTTTATAGGTAAAGTGCTTGTTAATCTGTTTATTTATGATTTTTTTATGGAGCATATAAACGGTTATACCATCAGTCTTTTTAGGGATAAGACTTGAATATGATGCGTTTATGTCTGTTAAATTGAAGTCTATAGCGTGCTAATATTTAATTGTTTAAGCTCACTAAAATAAAAGAATTTGATTGTGATTTACTCTTATTTATCGAAAATGTGATTTTTCACCATTACACAACATTTCGTTAAAACAAACATTTATGTTAAAATATTTGCTAATTTTGCAATAAATGAAACAAATTATCCACAAATCAATGGCAATTGTAATGGCTGTTGTGGTTCTACTGACCACAATGTCATTTAGTGTGGATATGCACTATTGTGGGGATACGTTAGTAGATTTTTCATTCATCCAAGATGTTCAGACTTGTGGAATGGAAAAAGCTGAACCTGCTAAGAGTTGCTCTAACTCAATGATTTCTAAAAAATCTTGTTGCTCAAATGAACAATTAATTATTGAAGGTCAAGACGATTTAAAACAGGATTTTTCACAACTTACGTTTGAGCAACAAATATTCGTTGCCTCTTTTGCTTACTCATATATCAGTCTCTTTGAAGGAACTGAATCACAAGAGATCTCTTTCTCAGATCACTCGCCCCCATTCGTAAGGCGGGACTTGCAGGTATTGCACCAGACATTCTTAATTTGATTTATTAAACAGTACCAGTAGCAATGTAATTGTAACTGGAAAACCCGGCGATACATTCGTTTTGGGCACGTTTTGTTGTTTCTCATTTGTACTGAGAGCAAACCAAAGCATATTTCTATAACTGTTTAATAATCACATCGTATGCTAAATAAAAGCATAAAATTTCTCATAGAAAACAAACTTGTCGCCGTAATATTACTCGCCCTATTCGTAGGTTGGGGAGTAGTTAACGCACCCTTCAATTGGGAAACAGGTATTTTACCAACTGATCCTGTAGCTGTTGATGCCATTCCAGACATCGGCGAAAACCAGCAAATTGTTTTCACCAAATGGCAAGGGCGTTCACCACAGGATATCGAAGACCAGATTACCTATCCACTTACAACGTCATTGTTGGGAATTCCTGGTGTTAAGACCATCCGAAGCTCTTCAATGTTCGGTTTTTCAAGTATCTATATCATTTTTGAAGAAGATGTAGAATTCTATTGGTCGCGTAGCCGTATTCTTGAAAAACTCAATTCACTTCCTGCAAATCTATTGCCCGATGGTGTAAACCCCGCATTGGGTCCTGATGCTACAGGCTTGGGTCAAATTTTTTGGTACACGCTGGAAGGTCGCGACAAAGATGGCAACGTAACTGGCGGTTGGGATTTACAGGAGTTACGCAGCATACAGGATTATTATGTGAAATACGGATTGTCTTCGGCAAGTGGTGTTTCCGAAGTAGCCTCAATTGGTGGGTACGTCCAGGAATACCAAGTGGATGTTGATCCTGAAAAAATGCGGCAATACAACATCGGCTTGACCGATATTGTAAAAGCTGTCAAGGAAAGTAATCAAGACATCGGTGCGCAGACTTTGGAAATTAATCAAGCCGAATACCTTGTTCGTGGTTTAGGGTATGTAAAATCTGTTGCAGATATTGAAAATGCAGTAGTCGCTTCTGAAAATTTTACTTCTATACGAATCAAAGACATCGCTAATGTTCATTTGGGACCACAGACCCGCCGCGGTATTTTAGATAAAGAAGGTGCCGAAGTGGTTGGCGGAGTCGTGGTAGCTCGTTATGGTGCTAACCCAATGGAAGTTATCAATAATGTAAAAGATCAAATAGCCGAATTATCATCTGGACTACCCACAAAAACCTTGGCAGATGGTCGTACTTCACAAGTGACTATCATTCCCTTTTATGACCGCACTCAACTTATTCAGGAAACACTTCATACGCTCAATGAAGCCCTTACACTTGAAATCCTGATAACCATTTTGGTCATCATCGTAATGGTGTTTAACCTACGTGCATCCATTCTAATCTCTGGTCTGTTGCCTGTTGCCGTTTTAATGGTTTTCATAACAATGAAGCTCTTTAATGTAGATGCTAACATTGTTGCCTTGTCAGGAATTGCCATTGCTATCGGTACAATGGTTGACGTGGGCGTCATACTCGCCGAGAATATGATTAGGCATCTGGAAGATAAAAAATTACGCTTTCGCGAAAGCGGAATAGAATACACCACAAACGAAATTATCTACAACGCAACTGCGGAAGTTTCTGGTGCAATTTTGACCGCAGTTCTCACAACGATTATCAGTTTTCTACCTGTGTTTACAATGATAGGTGCTGAGGGAAAACTATTCAGACCACTCGCCTTTACAAAAACAATGGCACTTGCTGCATCGCTTGTAATCGCGCTGTTTTTAATACCGCCTTTTGCCGCGTTTCTTTTTAAGAAAAGTAACCTAATGGAACGCTCAAAGTACCTTATTAATGGTATTCTCATTGTCCTTGGTATCACAGCCATCTTTTATGGCTATTGGCTTGGTCTCATTTTGATTGCCTACGGTGTTGTTGCGCTTTTGAGCGTAAGGGATAGAATTACAGAAAAACGAGCTAATCTCATCCATATTATTATTTCCTGTGTTGCTATTGTTTTCCTACTCGCCGAATACTGGCGACCACTTGGTTTTGACCGCAGTATTCTAATGAATTTGATTTTTGTAGCGATTATCTGCTTTGGACTGCTTGGTGTGTTTACAGTTTTTCGAAGATACTATGACAGCATTTTACGCTGGGCACTTCAAAACCGATACCTGTTTTTAATCATTCCAACAACGGTGCTGATTTTAGGTGTGGTCATAATGCGTAACACAGGGAAGGAATTTATGCCTGCACTTAATGAAGGCTCATTTCTTTTGATGCCTACATCCTTACCGCACGCTGGTGTCGAAGAGAACAAACGTGTCTTGCAACAGCTGGATATGGCCGTGGCAAGCATCCCTGAAATTGAAACTGTAGTGGGAAAAGCAGGTAGGACAGAATCTGCCCTCGACCCTGCACCACTCTCAATGTATGAAAACGTGATTCAGTACAAGTCTGAATATATGCGAAATGAAAATGGCGAGAGACAACGCTACCGTGTAAACGATGATGGTCTATTTGTGCTGAAAAATGACAAGTTCATTATTAACCCCAATAATGAAATCGATGATGATGCAAACTATGAAGCTTCACAACTCAAAACAAGTGCAACACGCAATGAATTGATTGAAGATAACAATGGCGAATATTATCGAAATTGGCGACCGGAAATCAGCAGTCCTGATGACATTTGGAATGAAATCGTACAAGTGACCAAGTTTCCAGGCGTGACTTCTGCGCCCAAGTTGCAGCCCATCGAGACGAGGCTCGTGATGTTACAAACGGGTATGCGAGCACCGATGGGAATTAAAGTAAAAGGACCAGATTTAAAAACCATAGAAAACTTTGGACTTCAACTGGAAGATATTTTAAAGCAAGCCGAAGGCGTTAAAGAACAAGCTGTTTTTGCAGACCGCATTGTGGGTAAACCTTATTTGCTGATTGATATTAAACGAGACCAGCTGGCACGCTATGGGATTTCCATTATGGATGTTCAGGAAGTGCTTCAGGTTGCTGTGGGCGGTATGCCACTTACCCAAACAGTAGAAGGACGTGAGCGCTATGGTGTGCGTGTACGCTATCCACGTGAGCTGCGTGCAAATCCAGAAGACTTAAAAAGTATCTATGTTCCTGTGTCAACTGGAAGTCCGGTTCCTTTGGGCGAACTGGTCGATATTCGTTACGAGCAAGGCCCACAGGTCATTAAAAGTGAAGACACCTTCTTGATTGGGTATGTGCTGTTTGATAAGCTCGATGGCTTTGCCGAAGTCGATGTGGTGGAAAATGCACAAGCGCTCATTCAACAGAAAATCGATAATGGCGATTTGGTCGTGCCACAAGGAATCAGTTACCGATTTACGGGAACGTACGAAAATCAATTGCGAGCAGAAAAAACGTTATCGGTAGTTGTGCCACTTTGTTTACTGGTCATTTTCTTGATTTTGTATTTCCAATTCAGGTCGGTTTCTACGTCGCTTATGGTTTTTACAGCCATCGCCGTAGCCTTTGCAGGTGGTTTTATAATGATATGGTTATACGGTCAGGATTGGTTTTTCAATTTCAGCTTTTTTGGCGAGAACCTACGGGACTTGTTCAATATGAAAACCATCAATTTAAGTGTGGCCGTTTGGGTCGGTTTTATTGCCCTTTTCGGTATTGCGACTGATGATGGTGTTGTAATGGCAACCTATTTAGACCAATCATTTAAAAGCAACGAGCCAGACAGTAAAAAAGGCATACGTCTCGCGACATTGGAAGCGGCAGGAAAACGCATAAGACCGTGTTTGATGACGACTGTGACCACAGTTTTGGCATTGTTGCCAGTACTCACATCTACAGGAAAAGGAAGCGACATTATGATACCGATGGCCATCCCCATTTTTGGCGGAATGATAATCGACGTCACATCTTATTTCCTTTTACCAGTTCTATATAGCTGGAAAAAAGAATACCAACTTAAAAGAGCAAACAAATGAAAAATATTAAAATCATAATCTGTCTTTTGTTTGTTTCCGCTGAAGTTTATGCTGAGCATTTCGACTACGCTCAATATGTACTACGACGAAGTGCGAAAGCCCATCTGAACGCACTACTAATAATGAGCATTGGACTGATTTCAATCAGCGGGCAGGCGCAACAACTACAAAGCTATATTGAAGAAGCCGTAAGTAACAATCCAGAAATTCAGGCTTTTGAACTACGCTACAATATTGCCGAAGAAAAGGTCAATGAAGCAAACTGGCTACCTAATACGGAAGTAAGCGCAGGCTATTTTGTAAGTGAGCCAGAAACAAGGGTGGGCGCACAAAGAGCTCGGATAGGTGTAAAACAGATGTTGCCCTGGTTTGGTACCGTTACCGCACGTGAAAATTATGCGACTTCAATAGCCGAAGCTGAATATGTGGAAATCACAATCGCCAAACGAAAATTGGCGCTATCAGTAGCGCAATCCTATTACAGGTTGTATGAAACAAGAGCAAAGCAAAAGGTACTCGACGAGAACATCCAACTATTAAAAACTTATGAGCGTCTTGCACTGACTTCGGTAGAAGTGGGCAAGGCATCTGCGGTAGATGTATTGCGATTACAGATTCGTCAAAATGAATTACAGCAGCAAAGAGAGGTATTGGAAGAGGAATTTGGCGCAGAACAAACAACATTCAATAATCTTCTCAATCGGGATGAAAATAGGACGGTTGATTTAGTTCCAGCAATGGAAATTCCAGATAGTGACCCTATATACGGTACGGAAGCTTTATCACTCAATCCTGAACTGCTCAAATACGATAAGCTCTACGAATCCATAGCACAATCAGAATTGCTCAATCAACGTGAGAGCCTACCTATGATTGGCTTTGGTGTGGACTACTTGCCAGTTACAGAACGTAGCGATATGAATCCTATAGACAACGGTAAAGATGTGTTGATGCCTATGGTTTCAGTTTCTATACCCATTTTTAATAATAGGTACAAGTCTATATCAAGGCAAAATGAGATACGCCAACAGGAAATCGAAACCCAAAAAGAGCAACGATTTAATGTTTTGGAATCCGCTTTCGCGAAAGCGATATCCCAACGCAACCAGGCGCGAATTAAATTCAATACCCAAACTAAGAATTTAAAGCAAGCAAAAGATGCCGAGCAAATTCTTATCAAGAATTATGAAACGGGAACGATAGATTTTAACGATGTGCTCGATATACAGGAACTGCAATTGAAATTTCAGATGGAACAAATAGCTTCTGTGCAGCAATATTATGTACAGCAGTCAATTATTAATTACCTAATCAACTAACGATGGCAAAGGATTACTACATAAAAAATATGGTGTGTGACCGCTGCATCAAGGTCTTAAAAGATGAACTGTTTAAGGCTCACATTAGTCTGTTGGATATTGAGTTGGGTAGGCTTCGATTAGATATGAATGAAAAAGAACAATTGAGCATACTTACCGAAATTTTAAAAAGAAATGGATTTGCACTCATCGCTTCTACTGAGGATAAATTGACCGAGCAAGTAAAAATTGAGTTGATAAAGTTATTGAATGTAATGCCCCTTGAAATTGATGGTAAGCTATCCGATTTTCTTGCGGATAAATTACAAAAGGACTATTCAAAAATCAGCAAGGTGTTTTCCATTACCGAGGGCATCACTATTGAAAAATATTTTATCAAACTGAAGATAGAAAAGGTCAAGGAACTTATCCAAACACCCCATTATAATTTCACAGAAATAAGCCAATTGCTCGATTACAGCAACGTCAATCATCTAAGCAAACAATTTAAGGGTGAGACAGGGATGAGCCTAAGCGAATATAAGGATGGTCATAAAAATTTTAGAAATCCTTTAGACAAGATTATATAGATATGAACCAGAATTATAACACAGCAAATTGAATATCAATAATATTTTTGTTAAACAAAAACATTAAGAAAACTATGAAAATGCTAAGAATTATTTCACTACTGCTATTTTCTTCAACAGTATTTGCCCAAGTGGGAACTAACGGACAAGACAGAAAAGAAGAAGGAAGATCTGTTAAAGAGTACAACCTTACCATTGAAGAAAATGAAATGACACTCGCAGGTGTAACCGCTAAAGGAATGACTATCAATGGTAGTATTCCTGGACCGGTTTTGGAATTTAACGAAGGCGACCTTGCCATCATTAATGTAACCAATAAAATGGATGAAGAAACCTCAGTACACTGGCACGGGTTGATACTTCCCAACTTTTATGATGGCGTACCGTATTTAACAACACCGCCAATAAAGCCCGGTACAACATTTCAATATAGAATTCCTATTAATCAATCAGGAACCTATTGGTACCATTCCCATACGATGCTACAGGAGCAAAGCGGTGTTTATGGTTCAATAGTCATTCAACCTAAAGAAAAAACATTGGATTATGACAAAGATTTGGTAGTTGTTCTATCTGATTGGACCAACGAGGACCCAATGAATGTATTGCGAAACCTTAAAAGGGGGAATGAGTGGTATCAAGTTAAAAAAGGAACAGCAGTTCCATTAAGTAGAGTCATCAAAGAAGGTGCCTTGGGAGCACAATTTAAGTTCTGGCGCGATAGAATGGAAGGTGCTGATATAGCAGACATTTATTATCCCGCATTCTTGAGCAATGGTAAATCACTTGCCGAATATCCAGAATTTAAACCAGGAGAAAAAGTACGTCTTCGCTTTATCAATGCCTCGGCTTCTACTTACTACTGGGTAGATTTCGGTGGTGGTAATCCATTGTTAGTTGCAAGTGACGGTGTTGATGTGCAGCCCGTTTCTAAAAGCAGATTTCTCTTTGGTATAGCTGAGACGTATGATGTTATCGTTACTATTCCCGAAGGTACTTTAGAGGTTACCGCTACGGCTCAAGATGGCTCTGGTCATACTTCTATACAATTAGGTAATGGCACTCTCTATCCAGCCAAAAGAATTGATAGACCTGATAAGGTAGCGATGATGAAGCAAATGGCCAAAATGGATATGAAAATGGGTGCACCTGCAATGGTAGGAAACAAAAAAAAGAATACACCTGAAGTTTTAATGCAGAAGTATGGAATGAAGATGAATATGAAAGACGGCGAGATGAAAATGGGGATGCAAGATAAGATGTCAATGAAAGACAGCAAAATGAACGATCAGATGAAGATGGATGATACGAAGGGAATGAAAAAAGACTCAATGGCAATGAATCACAGAGGAGATTCAGATAAAATGAAAGACCATATGCAGCACGATATGTCAAAGATGCAGAAGGATTCTTCCTCATTTGATTACGAAACTCGTAAAACCTATTTTAATTATGATTTTTTAAAAGCAAAAGAGAATACTACTTATAAAGATGATTTGCCAGTAAACGACATCCTGTTGAATCTAACCGGCAATATGCAACGCTATGTTTGGAGTATGAACGGCGTGCCATTATCAGAAACCGACAAGATAAATATAAAAGGTGGCGAGGTAACCAGAATTACACTTAATAACCTCACGATGATGCACCATCCAATGCACTTGCACGGACATTACTTTAGAGTCATCAATGAAAATGGCGAACGTTCCCCATTAAAACATACCGTCAATGTACCACCAATGCAGAAGGTGGTCATAGAATTCTATAACGAAGAATATGGCGATTGGTTCTTTCATTGCCACGTATTATATCATATGATGGGTGGTATGGCCCGTGTGTTTAGTTACGATACACCAAGGGACGAAAGAATGAGAGATTATCCAATGCAGAAACTTATCAATGAGACAGACCATTATTATTCTTGGGGATTGTTGCGTGCAGGCTCAAATTTTAATGAACTCTTTTTGATGTCAAGCAATATCCGAAATGGCTTTGGTTTAAGGGCAGAGTTTGATTATGACAAAAATCTTGAAGCAGAAGTAAACTATAACAGATACCTGAATGATTGGGTGCGCCTGTATGTAGGGGTAAATACAGAAACTTCAACACCCGATTCTTATGATACCTTCAATACAGTAGGTTTGGTGGGTGTAAAATATTTTACACCGTACCGTTTTAATGTGGATGTCAGTATGGACCACCAACTAAGGCCAAGAATTCGTCTGGACAGGGAATTCTTGATTTTTCCGAGAATTTTTCTGGAAGGCGAATACGAATACCGAGCTGACTTTGGTTGGGTGAACGATATTGGAGACACATCCTATCAGGGGGAAACGCAATGGCTGGTGGGAGCCTCATATATCGTATCCCGAAACTTTTCGTTACAGGCAAATTACAATAACCGATATGGCTGGGGTGGCGGCCTTTTAGCCCGATTTTAAAAAGTAATAATTTAAAACAAAGAAAATGAAAACAGTAAAAAGAACAATGAGTACAATGGCACTGGCTGTCACAATGATTTTAACAGCTTCCTGTAAAGACGGAAACAAAGAAGAGGCTGCTGCGCCGATGAGCAATGAGATGCACCAAGAATCTATGGATGACAAGGACGATATGGCGATGAGTGACAACCAAGACGCAAAAGCAGAAGCAATCCTGAATGATTATTTCAACTTAAAAGATGCGCTTGTAAACGATGACAATGGCAAAGCAAAAGAGCTTGGTAACACATTAGCGAAATCACTGAAAGCTTTTGATGCATCCAACTATTCTGATAATGAACAAAGTGAATTGAAAGACATTATTGAAGATGCCACAGAGCACGCAGAGCATATTGGCGAAAGCGATATCAAGCATCAACGAGAGCATTTTAAGATTTTGAGTAAGGACGTTACCGATATGGTAGCCATTACCGGAACGGATAAAAAGCTCTACGAACAATTTTGCCCAATGTATGATGGTGGTACAGCTTGGTTGAGTACAAAAGAGGAAGTGCGTAATCCCTATTATGGTAGCCAGATGTTAAAATGCGGTAAAGTACAACGAGAAATAAACTAATTGAAAGTTTTAAAAATCATAGCGTGGATAGCATTAGGTGCTCTTGTTGTAATTCAGTTTTTTCCGACGGATAAAAATGAAAGCTATACGACACCTGAAACTGATTTTGTCTTGGTAAATAAAGTGCCGTCTGAAATTGAGAATCAATTAATGCAGTCCTGCTATGATTGCCATAGCAATAACACAGTTTATCCTTGGTACAGCAAAATTCAGCCAGCAGCTTGGTTTTTGGAAGACCATATTAAAGAAGGAAAAGCAGAATTAAATTTTAACGAATGGGACAACTATTCAGACAGAAGAAAGAAGAGTAAACTGCGCTCTATCATTAAGCAGATAGAAAACGGCGAGATGCCCTTAGATAGCTACACGCTCATTCATAGGGACGCTATTTTCTCAAAAGAGGAAAAGGAAACAGTATTGAACTATATGAAAACTTTAAAAGATGATTTAGAGTAAAGTCCTGATACGGGAAGGGAATTTTTTCATTGATGGTTGGTTAGTTAGAACCCTTCCCTTTTCAGGCACAATATATATGCTTAAAGAAATAGTAAAATGCTATTGAAGCAGAGACCTACAATGAAAACTTAGAGTTACGTGAAAATGTATGGATAAAAAAAAAGACATAGAAACCACAGGAGCGTTTTATCGGCAGCTTTTCAATAGCTCAAGGTATGTTCTATTGGTGCTTGTTATTGCTTCAATAATCAAACTGTATGCGCTACCTACTATGGAAGAGTCTTATGCTATAATTATCCTTCTGTCATTAACATTACTAAAGATAGGATTCATTATAGCCTTATCCCTTAGCCAACTAATGAAGATAATTGGTCAGAGCCATCTATTGAGCCACGTACTGGTCTTGTTTGGATATTTGATTTTGTTAGTTATTTTGTCGTTTGCAATAGATTTTACAGCATTGCAATTTTTGGATGCTACACATTTCAAAATAAATAATAGTGTCGGTGAAAATGGACTCTCGAAATTTTTCGATTTATCCTATTTCAGTCTTGTCACATTTTCATCTGTGGGCTTTGGAGATATAGTTCCAATTACGATTCCAGCAAAAATTTTAGTAACGCTTGAGATATTACTTAGATTTTTCGTGTTGGTATTTGGAATTGCAAATGTGAATAGAATAAGAGTAAATAAATAACCCTTAAAAACTAAAAGTATGAAAATATTGAAACTTACAACATTTTTAACCCTATTGCTATTTGCAAGTAGTCAAGTCTATAGTCAAAATACAAATGCGGATACAGAAAAGGAAGCGATTTTAAAAGTTATGAAATCGTATAAAGATGCCATTCATAATCTAACTACCGACGGGACGTTCGAGCTTTTTACTCAGGACGCTACTATTTTTGAACAAGGTAAAGTGGAAGGGACTTATACAGAGTATATAAATGGTCATTTGGGTCCAGAATTGAGTCACTTTAAAAGTTTTACATTTTCAGATTATAATATTGATGTAAATGTGAATTTACCCTATGCTTATACAACTGAAAATTACCTGTATACCATAGTTTTAAAAACAGACGAAGGTAAAGGAACTAAGGAACGAACCATTAGAAGTAAAGGAGCTGCGACTTCTATTTTAGAAAAAATAGATGGTGAATGGAAAATCATACACTCTCATACTTCATTTAAAAAATTGAACCAATAGTATAATGCTCTTTTGTTATGATTATATGAATTGAGAATTAAATATAGCATTAATAAATCCCTAAAACTCTAAAGCATTTATGCAAACTTTTGATACGCTTTCTGAAACAATGACTTATTTGCAAGAGCAAGGTTATACAAATGATTTTAATTTATGTTCGGGACACATTGAATGTAATGCGCTAAAGCTAAAATTACATCCAGAAGATTTTGATGTAGATGAGATGCATCGCTTTGAAGGAATGAGCAGTACTGATGACAACAGCGTTCTGTATGCTATTTCATCAAAAAATGGGATGAAGGGATTATTGGTCGATGCCTATGGCGTCTATGCAGAAAATATTTCCGAATCAATGCGAAAAAAATTAAGATAAAATGAAACACACCTATCAAATACAAGGAATGACCTGCAACGGTTGCCGAAATCACGTTGAGCAGACACTTTCAAAAGTGAAAGGTGTGACCAATGCTTCGGTTAATTTAGAAAAAGAAGAGGCGACCATCGAAATGGAATCTCATATTTCTATCGAAACATTTCAGAAAGCATTGAAAGAAGATGGCGGTACGTACAGTATTCACAAATCAGGCGAGCATCATCATAAAGATGATTCCGCTTCCGCGAAAATGCAAAAACCTAATGGGAAAGTTAGAGGAACTTTCTATTGCCCAATGCATTGTGAAGGAGATAAAACCTACGACAAGCCAGGCGACTGCCCAGTCTGCGGAATGGATTTAGTCGAAGAGCAAAATTTGTCAGCAACGACTTCAGAGCAATGGACGTGCCCTATGCATCCAGAAGTCATCAAGGATGAATCTGGAGCTTGTCCAATTTGCGGAATGGATTTAGTGCCGATGGAACCTGATTTATCTGCCGAAGAGAAAACATATAATAAGTTGATTAAGAAATTTTGGATAGCGGTAGCTTTTACGCTTCCTATTTTCTTAATCGCTATGAGTGAGATGATTCCAAACAATCCGCTATACGATGTAATGGAACAGAAATGGTGGAACTGGATTCAATTTGGCCTTTCCATTCCAGTAGTGTTTTATGCCACTTGGATGTTCTTTGAACGTGCCTACCGAAGTATCAAAACGTGGAATCTCAATATGTTCACCTTAATCGGTATAGGTGCAGGCGTGGCGTGGCTCTTTAGTGTTTTTGGGATGCTGTTTCCAGACTTTTTTCCAGAACAGTTTAAAACAGAATCTGGTGCGGTTCACGTGTATTTTGAAGCCGCTACTGTTATTCTAACGCTGGTATTGATGGGTCAAGTTTTGGAAGCCCGTGCGCATAGCAAAACTAATTCAGCAGTCAAAGAATTATTAAAACTTGCACCCAACAAAGCTGTACGCGTAGTTGATGGAAATGAAGAAGAAGTTTCCATAGACCAGATTGAAAAAGGAGATATACTACGTGTGAAGCCAGGAGATAAAATTCCTGTGGATGGCAAAATTATCGAAGGAGAAACTACAGTAGATGAATCAATGATTTCGGGAGAGCCTATTCCAGTTAATAAATATGTAAATGATAAAGTGAGTAGCGGTACCATTAACGGGAACCAGTCTTTCTTGATGGAAGCCGAAAAAGTAGGTAGCGACACCTTGCTTTCCCAAATCATACATATGGTAAACGATGCCAGTCGCAGTCGCGCCCCTATCCAGAAATTGGCAGATACCGTTTCAGGATATTTTGTACCTGTAGTGGTTATCATTGCGGTCATCACTTTCATTGTCTGGGCAATATGGGGTCCAGAGCCAGCTTATGTTTATGCGTTGGTAAATGCCATTGCCGTATTGATTATTGCCTGTCCTTGCGCATTGGGATTGGCAACGCCTATGTCCGTTATGGTAGGTGTTGGTAAAGGAGCACAAAATGGTGTCTTGATTAAAAATGCCGAAGCCTTAGAGAAAATGGACAAAGTGGACACCCTTATCGTAGATAAGACCGGAACCATTACCGAAGGAAAACCTACGGTTGAGAAAGTTGGGTCGTTTGATGAATCTCGCTTTCGCGAAAGCGAAATTCTACATCTTATCGCATCCCTAAACAGTTCCAGTGAGCATCCCCTTGCCGAAGCTACCGTGAAATATGGAAAAGAGCAGAATGTCGAAATATCAAAAACCGAAAACTTTAGTGCAATTACAGGAAAAGGTGTGGAAGGAACAGTTGATGGCAAGAAGCTCGATTTAGGAAATGCCAAAATGATGGAGTACGCCAATGCCAAGCTATCATCTGAAATGGAGAGCGAAGCACAGTCTTTTCAGAAACAGGGAAAAACGGTTTCGTATTTATCCATTGATGGCGAAGTTTCAGGCTATGTGGTTATTGGCGATAAAATAAAAGAAACGAGTGCCAAGGCAATCAAAGAGTTACAGGATAAGGGCATTGAAGTAATAATGCTCACTGGAGATAATCACGACACCGCCCAAGCAGTAGCCAGCGAACTCAATCTCGCCGACTTCAAAGCGGGAATGTTACCGGAAAACAAGTTAGAAGAAGTCAAAAAATTACAGGAACAGGGTAAAGTGGTCGCAATGGCGGGCGATGGTATCAATGACGCACCAGCACTCGCAAAAAGTGATGTAGGTATCGCAATGGGTACAGGAACCGATGTCGCTATTGAAAGTGCGATGATTACGCTTGTAAAAGGCGATTTGCACGGTATCGTGAAAGCAAGAAACCTTAGCCACAAAGTTATGCGTAACATAAAACAAAATCTATTTTTTGCTATGATATACAACACGCTGGGTGTACCGATTGCGGCAGGTGTATTATTCCCAATTTTCGGAATTCTATTATCGCCTATGATTGCGGCTTTGGCAATGAGTTTTAGTTCAGTTTCTGTAATAGCAAACGCACTTAGACTCAGAACAAAATCAATTAACTAAACCATCCTATATAATGAAAAACAGTATTATTCTATTATGTATTATCCTTTTAGCTTCTTGTAAAGAAACTTCAAAGGAAGCACAAGAATTGCCCATTACCGAAAAAACAGAGCAAAATTCAACAAGTGCAGAACCTGCTAAGAAAAAACCATTGAGTCCGCATACAAGCGCAATGGCGATGGTGGGCGATGCGCATATTCATATTGATTATTCATCCCCAGGAGTTCGTAAACGTATCATTTTTGGCGGTTTACTTCCTTATAATACCGTTTGGCAAGCGGGCGCACATATGGCCACTTGGATAGAAACCAATAAGGATTTGACCATTGATGGTAAAGAGTTGAAGGCAGGGAAATACGGGTTCTTTGTTATTCCGAATCAAGAGGAATGGACAATTATTTTTAATTCCAACTGGAACCAGCACGGTAAAGATGAATATAATGAGAAAGATGATGTGATGAGATTTAAAGTAACCCCAAAAATTTCCGAAGAAATCAAGGAACATTTAGAATACAAGGTAACAAAGACTACCAATGATTCAGGAACAATTAGCTTGAGTTGGGAAAAGGTTCTTGTTGAATTTCCTTTTGAAGTATAATAAAATGGTCAAAAGAAAAACAGTACTTAAAATAAGAAAAGCGCATCGCTATCTGGGTATCTTTTTAGGTATTCAGTTCTTGATGTGGACAATTAGTGGAATGTATTTCAGCTGGACAGATATTGATGAGATTCACGGCGACCATTTCAAAAAAGAGATTCCTGAACAAACTGCATTTTCAGATTTACTGGGAAGTTCTCAACTAAATATTCAGGAACCGATTCAATCATTAGAATTACTTGAAATAGCGGATGCGCCCTATTATTGGATTAATGAGACTGTGCTTTACAATGCACTTACAGGAACAAAGAAAAAGGAACTCACAGAACAAGAAGCAATCAAAGTAGCAGAACGCTATATGTTGGCCGATTTAGAATTTGACCAAATACAACGGATTGAATCTGTAGGCGACCACCACGAGTACCGTGGAAGACCATTACCGGCTTATGAGATTTCATATAAAACCGATGAAAATTTAAAAGCCTATGTGGCGATTGAGAATGGAGCTTTTCAAACCGTACGTCATCGCGATTGGCGTTGGTTCGATTTTCTTTGGATGACGCATACTATGGACTATCAAGGTCGAGACAATTTTAATACAATTGTGCTAAGGGCTTTTTCGCTTTTAGGCTTGATAACGGTGTTAAGTGGATTTCTACTTTGGTACACAAGTTCACCCACAATTAAAAAAATCATTAAAACAAAACGTAAATAATTACTTTAAAATAAACTATTATGAATTCAAACGAACACAACAACAAAGAAGGAATGAGCCAGTACACTAAGTTTTTCTTGATGCTGGGAGCATCATTTATAGCAATGTACATTACAATGTATTTAAATACTTATGAATTTGATCACGTAAGATTTAGTCTTACTCGATTTTATATGGTCTGTTTAGGTATTTCTACTATGGCTGTAATAATGCTATTATTTATGCTTAATATGTATAAAAATAAGAAGAAGAATATAGCTATTCTAGTAGGTAGTGTTGTGTTGTTTCTTGGAGCTTTAGGATTAGTGCGTGAGCAAAAATCTACCGTAGGCGATATACTCTGGATGAAAGCAATGATACCACACCATTCAATAGCAATACTGACAAGTGAGCGTGCAGATATACAAGATCCAGAAGTAAAAAAACTTGCAGAGGAGATTATCAAAGCACAACGTAAGGAGATTGAAGAGATGAATGCAATGATTGAACGTTTACAAAACAAAAAATAGTATGAATAAGAACATTTTATATATAGGAATTGCAGTAATCGTGGGACTACTGGCAGGCTGGCTTATTTTTGGTAATTCCGGTAGTGAAGCAAATGCAAACAAGGACGTTTCTGAAATGTCAGATACCCACGACCATTCTGGCGAGTCGCCAAACCAAATGTGGACCTGCTCAATGCACCCACAGATTATGCAGCCCGAACCAGGCGACTGCCCTATATGTGGAATGGACTTGATACCTGCTGAATCTGGTGCAGATGGTCTTGCAGTTAATGAGATTAAAATGACAGAGAACGCAATGGCACTGGCCAACATTCAAACTACTATTGTGGGTAATGGCACTATGTCTGAAGACGATGGAATGATTTCGCTTTCTGGCAAAATCGCCACCAACGAAGAAAACAATGCCGTACAAGCAAGCTATTTTGATGGGCGTATCGAGCGTCTGAATGTCAATTATGAAGGTCAAAAAGTAAATCGTGGTCAATTGCTAGCCACCATTTATGCGCCAAATCTGGTCGCTGCACAACAAGAATTGCTCACAACAGCTTCATTGAAAGAATCGCAGCCTGAATTGTATAAAGCTGTACGCAACAAATTGAAACTATGGAAACTTTCAGAAGCCCAAATTAATGCGATTGAAACTTCAGGAAAAGTACGCGATAACTTTCCTGTCTATGCGAGCGTTTCAGGTACTGTTTCAGAAGTGATGGCACGTGAAGGCGACTATGTAAAACAAGGTCAGCCCATTTTGAAAGTAAGCAATTTGAATTCGGTCTGGGCAGAATTTGATGCCTATGAAAATCAAATTTCAGATTTAAAAGTAGGTCAGAAAATAAAGGTAGTAACCAATGCCTACGCCAATAAAGAATTTGACGCCACGGTTTCTTTTATTGACCCCATACTAAACAATGCAACGAGAACGGTTACCGTAAGAGCAACACTAAAAAATACAGATGACCTCTTTAAACCAGGAATGTTTGTAACGGGTAAGCTCAAAGGGGAAATGATGATGACTAACGAAGTGATAACAGTTCCTGCAAGTGCCGTAATGTGGACAGGCGAACGCTCATTGGTCTATATAAAAACCAATCCCAACGAACCCGTTTTTGAAATGCGTGAAGTAACCATCGGAAATCGTAATGGCGAAAATTATGCTGTAACAGAGGGCTTACAAAATGGCGATGAGATTGTGACCAACGGAACCTTTACGGTAGACGCAGCAGCACAGCTACAAGGCAAAAACTCTATGATGAATCAGGGAAAGAAAGAGGATGCTATGATGCCAATGTCTGAAATGGAAATGGAATTTTCAGAGAATTTTCAAAGGCAATTTAAACAAGCGCTCAAGCCTTATTTACAGATGAAAGATGCTTTGGTAGCGAGCGATGCAAATCAGGTTTCCGCTTTCGCGAAAGCGACATCAGTATCCTTAAAGTCCGCAGATATTAAAAGTCTCGGTAGTATGGAACAATCACATATCAAGAAAAGTGTCGAAATGCTCGATGCCATTTCAGCGAATGACAATCTGGAAAATCAACGTGACCATTTTGTGATATTAAATGAAAATATGGTGCCCATTGCGATGAATATAAATGGAACTGATGCGATGCTATATGTTCAGAAATGCCCAATGGCAAATAATAATAAAGGCGCAGTTTGGCTAAGTGCTGAGAAGGATATACGCAATCCCTATTATGGCGATGCAATGCTTACTTGTGGTAGTGTGATTGAGGAAATCAAATAAAAACCTTTGCACACCAGTTGCATTATAATTCTGTTATCTTTGTATTGTGAAAATCTTTACGCTCATATTCTCATTTTATCTGCTTGCGCTTAATTTTGCGCCTTGCAGTGATGCAAATGTTGACTCTTCTGAGGATAGCACGCAAATAGAATTTTCACAAAGTGATACAGGCGATCACGACCACAATCTACTTGATATGTGTTCTCCTTTTTGTCATTGTCACTGCTGTCACGTTCACACGTTGGATTTTGGGTTAAATATCTTAGACCTTTACCATCCAGCAGACTATAAACTTTCTACGGTTTATTTTGACAGTATAGGCAAGGATATTTCCCTTTCCCTATTACAACCACCACGGGCATAATTCAGTTTTTATAGGATAGCTATATCCTGTTGTAATGTTTCCCTTTGGGAGATATTATTTGTTTTCGCTTTCGCGAAAGCGTACACCCATTTATTAACTGAATTAATACCACAATTAAATGATTAATAAAATCATTGATTTTTCAATCAATAATAAATTTATTATTGGCTTGTTTACCTTAACTCTTATAGGAGTCGGTATTTGGTCTATGGCAACAGTAAATCTTGGATCTGTGCCAGATATTACCAATAACCAGGTACAGGTCATCACACAATCGCCCAATCTGGGAACGGAAGATATCGAGCAGTTTGTAACCTATCCGGTAGAATTATCTATGGGTAATTTGCCAGGCGTTACCGAAATACGATCTATCTCACGTTTTGGACTCTCTGTAGTAACCATCGTTTTTGAAGACGATATGGGGACTTATCTTCCTCGACAGCTGGTAGGGGAAAAACTTAATGAATTGGGCGAATCCATTCCTGAAAAATTTGGAAGTCCGTCTATGGGTCCTATTTCCACTGGGTTAGGTCAAATTTATGAATACACCATAAAACCAGAAGAAGGTTTTGAAACTAAGTATTCGCCTATGGAACTGCGCACCGTGCAGGACTGGGTTATCAAAAGACAACTTACTTTGCTGGAAGGTGTGGTAGAAGTTAACTCTTATGGCGGTAGTATTAAACAGTACGAGGTTGCTGTAGATCCAGAGAAGTTAAACAGTATGGGCATCAGCATTTCACAAGTGTATGAATCTCTTGCTATGAACAATGTCAATACTGGTGGCGCCTATATAGAAAAAAATAAAATGTCAAATTTCATAAGAGGCGAAGGTCTAATTCGCTCTTTGGAGGACATTAAGAATATCTCGATTACTAATGAAGGTAATGTTCCTATAACTATTGGAGATGTGGCAACGCGTGTCCATTTTGGGAATCAAGTGCGTTATGGTGCATTTACACAGGACGGTAAGGAAGCTGTTGGTGGTATTATAATGATGCTTAAGGGTTCTAATCCTAATGCAGTCATTCAAAATGTGAAGAATCGTATGGCAGAAATTGAAAAATCCCTGCCAGAAGGACTAAGCATCGTCCCAATAATTGATCGTAGCGAGCTAATTGCGCGAACTACAGATACGGTTAAAACCAATTTACTAGAAGGTGCCTTGATTGTGATTTTTGCCCTTGTTTTATTGCTGGGTAGTTTAAGAGGCGGAATCATAACAGCCACGACCATACCACTGTCCTTACTTTTTGCCTTTATCCTGATGAAGCAGTTTAATGTATGGGCAAACTTAATGAGTTTGGGAGCTATTGATTTTGGAATCATCATAGATGGTGCAGTGATTATTATAGAAGGAACGGTGTATGAGATCCAAAAACGAATTAGGTCTGGCAAGTTAAAATTCAATCAAGACATAATGGATAAAGTAGCCTATGAAGCGGGAAGCACAATGATGGGTTCTGCTTTTTTTGGACAAATCATTATTCTCATAGTTTTTACACCCATACTTTTTCTTACAGGTGTAGAAGGTAAAATGTTCAAACCTATGGCATACACCTTTGGGTTTGCAATGATAGGTGCCATTATTCTTTGTCTTACTTATGTGCCTATGATGTCTGCGCTTTTTATGAAACCAGTACAAAATACCAAAAACTGGTTCGGTAGGTTTGAGCGCTGGCTCGAAAAAATAAGTGATAAAATAATAGGTGCTGTTCATAGTGCATATATGCCATTGTTAAAGGGAGCACTTAAGCTGAAACTAATCGTTTTATCAGCCGCGGCAGTTTTACTTGTCATCGCAGGTTTTATCTTTTCTAATATGGGTGGAGAATTTGTGCCGCAGCTCGATGAAGGAGATCTAGCAATGCAGGCCCTCATAAGACCAGGAAGTTCGCTGTCAGAATCCATTGAAGTTTCCAAAAAAATAGAAAACATTCTATTAGATAATTTCCCTGAAATTAAAACAGTCACAGCACGTATAGGTGTAGCAGATATTCCTACAGATCCTATGCCTATGGACATTGCAGATATGTACATCATCCTTAATAAGGATATGGATGACTGGACAACCGCCTCTACTAAAGAAGGTTTGATAGATGCCATTAGAGATAAATTGAATGAAGAACTCGTGGGTGTGAATTTAGTATTTACTCAACCTGTAGAGCTGCGGTTTAACGAGCTTTTAGAAGGTGTGAGAGAAGACATTGCGGTAAAGCTTTATGGCGAAGATTTAGAGGTATTGTCAAAAAAGGTTCAGGAAATGGCAGCTATTATACAGACTGTTCCTGGTGCTGGCGATGTGAGTGCAGAACGTACAGCTGGATTACCACAGATGACCGTAAAATTTAGGCGAGATAAAATGGCGCAATATGGACTGGATATTCAAAAAGTCAATGATTACATAAGTACTGCATTTGCAGGTGGTACGGCTGGTGTCATTTTTGAGGGCGAGAAACGATTTGACCTCGTGGTACGATTTGATGAAAGCCATAGAAAAAGTATTGATGACCTGCGCAATATGTATATCGATCTTAAGGATGGAAATCAGGTGCCCATTATCGAAATAGCCGAGATTGAATACGTGCCTGGACCTATGCAAATCTCACGTGATAATACGTATAGAAGAACCTATGTAGGTGTAAATGCTCGAGGAAGGGATGTGGAATCTGTAGTAAAAGACATTCAGAAAAGATTAGATGAAGAACTGGATCTGCCATCGGGCTATTATATTACCTATGGTGGCGAATTTGAGAATCTGCAAAGTGCAAAGGATCGTTTGATAATCGTTGTGCCTATCGCTCTGTTTTTAATATTCATACTGCTGTACTTTGCTCTAAAATCCTTTTCACAATCTTTAATGATTTACATCGCGATACCCTTGGCGGCCATCGGTGGTGTGTTTGCCTTATGGTTGAGAGATATGCCTTTTAGTATTTCGGCGGGTGTAGGATTTATTGTGCTATTCGGTGTCGCAGTTCTCAACGGGCTGGTACTTATTAACCGATTCAATTCTTTAAAAGAAGAAGGTGTCGTAAGTATAAAGGATAGAATATTTAAAGGGACTAAAGAACGTATTCGTCCCATTATGCTCACGGCTACTACAGATATCTTTGGCTTTTTACCTATGGCGTTTTCCACATCTGCTGGTGCAGAGGTGCAGCAACCACTAGCTACAGTGGTTATCGGTGGTATGCTTACAGCGACGCTACTCACGTTGGTCGTTCTTCCCGTGCTCTATACGTTTATAGAAAAGAGACGCGAGCGCAAAGACCAGAAAAAGATTGGTTCGTTTAATACGCAAGCGTTGACTACAATTTTGATACTTGGTTTTATGTTAGGTGGTACCTCTTGGGCATCTGCCCAGAGAGCAGTCGAAGAAAAAGCGAAACAATCACAAGCACCTTTGCAGGATAGTATTGTTCAGGACAGTATCATACCCATCACACTATCACGAGCGGTTGAAATTGCCAAAGAGAATTACCCTGTACTTAAAACGAGCCAACTCGAAATTGAAAGACAGAATGCACTCACAGGCAATGCTTATGATTTCGGAAATACACAGGTATTTACTGGTGGTGAGGAAGTAGCCAATGGTCAGGGCATTTATACCTTGATAGGCATCGGACAGCAGAATATTGATCTACTGGGAATAGGTGCCAAGGAACGTTTACAACAACAACGGATCGAGTTGGCACAAACGGCATTTGACCTTTCTAAAATCCTGGTAGAACGGGAAGTTAAAAAAGCCTGGTCAGAAGGTTTTCAGGCAAAAAAGAAGTTCCTCTTGTACCGAGAATTGGACAGTATTTACAATCAGTTTGCACAATCTGTAGAACTCAATTATGAAGTGGAAGCCATTTCAAGGCTGGAATATGATGCTGCGCGCAATCAAGCTTTGCGGGTCAATAATAAATTTCAACAGGCAGAAACAGACTATTTGATCGCTCTTCAAAAACTCAACCTATGGTTGACACCAGATACGATGTACACCGTTACTGATGAATTGGAAGCTGATGAAATTTCGATTTCAGAGACAGTTGAAATATTGAATGATCATCCCGAATTATCGCTTTCGCGAAAGCGTATAGACGAAGCACAGGCAAGCTATGATGCAGCAAGGGTAAATCTATTGCCCAAGTTCAATCTGCAAGGTGGTCTGCAACGAGTAAATGGCGATAGCGGTTTCTACACCTATCAAGTGGGTATTACCGTTCCGCTGTTTTCTGGCCCAGACCGCAGCCGCGCAAAAGCTGCAAAACTGGATACACAGATTGCAGAAACCGATGCAGCCTATAAACAGCGTGAGTTACAATCTCAATATACACAAGCGATGCAAAATTATGTGCGATGGCGGGACACTTGGTTTTTCTATAAAACCGAAGCGCTGCCGCTTGCCATAGACCAGCGAAAGGGTGCGTTGCTGGCATATAAAGAAGGAGCGCTGGACTATGCGGCATTCACACAAATCATCAGGGATGCCATCCAGACTGAAATGGATGCGCTAGATGCACTCGATAATTATTTAAAAGCCTTGTTTGAACTACAATATTTCCAAAACTAAAAAGATGAAAACGATAAAATATATACCTGTTAAAACGATGCTACTAGCATTATTATTGACCAGTTGTGGCGACTCAAAAACTGAAGATGGCCACGATGAAGCCACCCATTCTGAAACAGAAAAAAACCATTCTGAAGGTGAAACTGATGAAGAAAACCATACCGAAGGCGAGGCTAAAGAAGTAATGCTTACGCAAGAACAGTTTGTAGCCTTACAAATGGAAATTGACACTCTTGCGCAGCGCAATATGAGCGGTTACGTAGAAGCAAACGGAACGCTTGAAGTGCCACCACAAAACGAAGCTAATATTACCACGCTTGCGGGAGCAAATGTGGCTTCCATAGAAGTAATTGAAGGCGACGAGGTTAAAAAAAATCAAGCGGTAGCATACCTCTCACATCCCAGTATTATACAGATACAGAGTGATTACCTAAATGCATACAGCAACAGTCTTTTTTTAAAACAAGAATACGAACGTCAAAAAAGACTTTATGAAGCTGGCGTGGCATCTGGTATGAATTATCAAAAGGCCACCGCAGACTATCAGGCATCTACGGCAATGGTAAAAGGCCTTGAAGCGCAATTGCGACAGTACAACATCAATGCAAGTGGCGTGCGCAATGGTACGATTTACCAGCGTGTGGCATTACGCAGTCCCATTGCAGGTGTTGTAGAAAAGGTATTTATAAAAACTGGGCAGTATGTAGAGCCACAGACCAATCTGATGGAAATAGTAGACACAGACCACGTACACGCAGATTTAATGGTTTTTGAAAAAGATGTAGATAAAGTAAAGAAAGGACAAAAAGTGCGCTTTAGTATTCAATCGCGTCCAGGAAAAGAACTGGAAGCCGAAATTTATTCAGTCAGCCAGACCTTCGAACAAGATCCCAAAGCAGTGCACGTTCACGCTGAAATTGAGAACAAAGAAGGCGGTCTTATACCTGGAATGTATATAAAAGGTAAAATTGAAGTTGACAACCAGCAGACTATAGCACTACCAGAAAGTGCCGTAGTTACAGAAGCTGGAAAGACGTATGTATTTACAGCGCAAAGGGAAGGCGATGCGTGGAGTTTTACACCCATAGAAGTTATGACTGGCGAAAAAGATGGTGACTGGATAGCGATACGTTTTTTTGAAACCCCAAGTCCAAAAACACGTTTTGCATTTAATAATTCCTATTACCTTATGGCAGAAATGAACAAAGGCGATACAGAACACTCACATTAGGAGATATGAAAAAAACGAGGAAGAGAAATTTAAAAGAAGCCAGAACCCTACAGATATGGAACGTCATCTATGACATCATTGAAGTGGTCGTATCGCTTATCGCAGGATTTACATCAAACAGCTCTGCCTTAATTGGCTGGGGACTTGACAGCACCATCGAGGTAATAAGTGCTGGAACATTGGGCTGGCGGTTGCACGGCGAAATCAAAGGAATAGATGAGAAACGTGTAGAAACGCGAAAAATGATAACGCTTTATGTCATTGCAATCTCTTTTGCGCTCATCTGTGCCTTTATATCCTATGATTCCATATCTAAATTAATAAGTCAAGAAACCGCATCTTGGTCAACTATTGGGGTTGTGATATTAGTAATATCCTTAATCGTAAATCCCATTTTGATTTATTACAAAAGGAAATATGGTAACAGATTGGACAGTCCAGCTCTAAAAGCTGATGCAAAGGATACATTTATTTGCCTTTATCAAACGGTAGTAGTTTTATTAGGATTACTACTTGTGAATTGGTTAGGCTGGTGGTGGGCAGACCCAATTGCTGCGCTGCTGATTGTTCCATACGCAGCAAAAGAAGGATGGGAAGCTTTATCGAAGGCAAAAAAAATAAAAAGTAATCTGAAATAACAATGACCGAAATAGAAAAAACATTAGAAAATCATCAAGTACGTCCTACAGCGATGCGCATTTTGATTTATAAATATTTGGCAGAAAAGGAAATTGCAGTAGCACTAACAGATATTGAGTCCGCTTTCGCGAAAGCGGAACGCACCACACTATATCGTACACTCAAAACCTTTGAAGAAAAGAAAATTGTTCATCAAATAGATGATGGTACTGGCATTTCAAAATATGCGCTATGCGAAAGTGGTTGCAACTGTGAGATTGACCAAGATTTACACTTGCATTTTCATTGTAATAATTGCAATGAAACGGTGTGTCTTACGGAACATAAAATCCCTCAAATAAAAGTGCCTGATGGGTTTGTTTCAGAAAATGTGAATCTGGTCGTAAAAGGAATATGTGATAAATGTAGTGGTCAATAAATGCACTTCTGTTGCACTAGTTATTAAACTACTTTTATTCAAAATCAATGGATATGAGGTTCAATATTAAAATACCAAGACATCTAAGACAGGCATATAGTAAAGAATTAGAGTTGTACCGCAATAATTTGAAAATGGAACAATTTGCAATTGCTTGGTATCATTTAGAAAGGAGTCATATTATAGGTCAATCGTATCCAATTGAGCATACCTATTCACATTGGTTAATGTTGAAATTTGGGTTTATGCAAAAGAATACTAAAGAAGTATTTGGTCAAATAATCAGATTAGTTGTTGGTGGTTGGAAGTCGTTTATTAATCACGTTCCACTAGGAAATACAGGAGGTTCAAATGTGCCACCATTAAAACGTATGCCTATACCAAATGACATAATTAACTTATTCAATAGTCAATGAAAAAGAAAAAAATAAATTTACGGGACATAGACCCTAAAGAACATAAGGGCGAGCACAGTCACGATGATGGACACAATCACAGTAGTCCAGACGAAGTGTCTAATTTGAAAACTTATCTACCGGCGATTTTCAGTTTTGTAATGCTTATAATAGGTATTGCAGTTGATTATTTTGACACTTTTCCCTTCTTTAAAGGATGGGTAAGAATCGTATGGTACACCGTAGCTTATATCCCTGTTGGCTTCCCTGTAATAAAAGAAGGTTGGAACAGTATTAAGAATGGAGATTTCTTTACGGAGTTCTTTTTAATGTCCATTGCAACTTTGGGCGCATTTGCCATAGGAGAATACCCAGAAGGTGTAGCTGTAATGTTGTTTTATGCCGTGGGCGAATTATTTCAACAAGCAGCGGTTAACCGAGCAAAAGGAAATATCAAGGCTTTATTAGATGTGCGACCTAATGAGGCGTTAGTATATCGAAATGGCGACTTCATTTCGGTTAATCCTGAGACGGTTGAGATAGGCGAAAAAATTCAAGTACGCGTAGGAGAAAAAGTGCCTCTTGATGGAATATTACTTTCAGATAAAGGTTCTTTCAATACCGCTGCTCTTACCGGAGAAAGTAAACCGGATACCGTCCAGAAAGGAGCATCTGTATTTGCAGGAAGTATCAATCTTGATGGAGTTATTGAGGTAGAAACTACTAAGAAGTTTAAAGACAGCTCTATCGCACGTATTCTAGATATGGTGCAGAATGCCACCGCTCGTAAATCTAAAACCGAGTTGTTTATTAGAAAATTTGCTCGTGTTTACACGCCTATTGTAGTTTTCTTAGCCATAGGTCTGACCTTTTTACCGTATTTCGTTGTAGATGATTATGTGTTCAGAGACTGGCTATATCGAGCTTTAATCTTTCTAGTTATCTCTTGTCCTTGTGCTTTGGTAATATCCATTCCGCTAGGATATTTTGGTGGATTGGGTGCTGCATCTCGCAACGGAATCCTGTTTAAAGGCGCATCATTTTTGGATGCAATGACTAAGGTGAATACCGTGGTAATGGATAAGACGGGAACGGTGACCAAAGGTGTTTTTAAGATTAAGGAAGTGGTAAATAAATCCACTTTTGCGGAAGCTGAATTTATGCAGTACCTGATGGCGATGGAAGAACAATCCACACATCCTATTGCAAAAGCAATTCTGGAATACAAGGCAGAAGGTGCCGACTATGAAGCTACAGAAGTATCTGAAATTGCTGGTAAGGGATTAAAAGGAAGTGTAAATGGGAAAACCGTTTTGGTAGGAAATAAAGCATTGATGACTTCAAATAGCATAGATGTTCCTGCTGAAACCGATAGCATTATTGAGTCCATCGTGATGGTGGGTATCGATGGCAAATTTGCTGGCTATGTTACCATTGCCGATGAACTCAAGGAAGATGCCCATCAGGCGATTAAGCAAATTCGCGAGGCTGGTATCTCTAAAATCATAATGTTGTCTGGCGATAAGGATTCCATTACCCAACAAGTTGCTAAGGAATTAGGCATAGATTGGGCAAAAGGTGGTTTATTGCCAGAAGATAAGCTTAACGAAGTAGAAAAACTCAAAGCACAACCAGATACAACAGTCGCTTTTATAGGCGATGGTATTAATGATGCACCTGTTCTGGCAGCAAGTGATGTTGGTATGGCAATGGGTGGTTTAGGAAGCGATGTTGCTATTGAGACTGCCGATGTGATTATTCAAAACGACCAACCTTCAAAGATTGCTCGCTCCATAAAAATAGGACGTTCTACCAGAAGTATCGTTTGGCAAAATATTGTTTTAGCATTTGGCGTAAAAATTATAGTTCTCATTTTAGGAGCTGGTGGACTTGCCACAATGTGGGAAGCTGTTTTTGCAGATGTTGGTGTTGCCTTGCTTGCTATTTTAAATGCTGTTAGATTACAGAAGATGAAGTGGGATTAAATCTTTGCGAGGAAGCATTATTTATAATCATTGATTTTGAGAGAATTAAGCTAATATCTTCCTTCAAAAAGTTCGAACTCTGTCCCGTTGAGTTCACATTACTTAATAAACCACGCTCATTTTTATGAGCGTGGTTTTGTGTTTTCTGGAAATGCTGAAAGCCGGATGCTTCCCTTAATGAACATAAATATAATACCAGCAATGACAATAGAGTGGCTTGGTTTCTTATTTAAAACATTGAGTATAGCCAGAATATGCAATTCTGTGGAGGTCACTAATAAATAATTTAATAAGAAAAAACGCCAAGCTTGCTTGAGCTTTTTTGTTTGAATTATTTTAAAAGCGGAGTTGATTTTTATATGACATCTTTATTTCTTCTTTCCAGCAAAAGGATCTATAGAGATACCAACTTTAAAATAGCCAGTAGCATCTTGGTTATTTTCGTATATAAAATCTTGAGTAGGCTCTCCTTTTTCGGTTAAACGATTACTAACAAAGTTTTCAATACCACCTTGGAATGTTCCAATAAGAAAATCGTTAATTCGATGCTCATAAATAATTCCAGATTTTATTTCCAGTTGGCTATACTCAAATGTTTCGGCAAAATTAGGATTATCAACATTAACGTAGAAACCTGTCGAGCCAAAGCTGCTTCCTATTGAGAATCGTCCATTTTTACCAATAAACCTTCGTAGCAATAAACGTTGCGGGAGAATAAAATCGATTTCCCATTTCGAGTTTTTAAACCTGTGGTTGTAAGAGAATGTTGGAAAAAATGGTATTTGTGAGGTTGGGTCTATAAATACAATAGCACCCAAGGTTATTGTAGTGCGGGCTGTTCTTTTTAATATAAATGAAGCACCAATTAATCCCTTTAAACGCTCAACACCTTTATCGTTACCATCTGCAATTATAGAGGCATTATAAATAACAGGTTTATTAAATAATGTTGAAAAATATGTAGAGCTAAATGCTGTAGAAAAATTATGAAAATTTACAATGCCATTTTGCTCAAATACAGTTATGTCTGTAGTTTCTATATTATCAAATTCGAACTCATTAAATTGATAATTTAAAGAACCAGTTAAACTCCATTTTCTTGTTTTATAAAGCGGAATATTTGCCGAAGCGTTAAAAGTGTGTTGTGTTTTAATGTCTCCTTTTTGAAAATCTTGTTCAAATAATTGAGAGTCGAAATCACGAGATAGACTTTGACTGTATTCAAAGTTTAAAGCACGAGCGCGAGGAAATTTCTCTTTAATGTCCATTGTTGCCTTCTTTTTTAAAGAATCTGAAGGACTTTGCGCTTTCATGAAAGTTGAAGAGCATATTATGGCAATTATTATTAGGGTTTTATTCATTTTGTTTTTTTATCTGAATTGTTAGTTTTATGTTTTGTTATCATCTTCAGTAATTTCGTCGTACTCTTTTTTAGCTTGAAAATAGTCTCTAATTATATAGATGCTAATGGCAATAAAGAATACAATTATAATAGACGAAATGGACTTGATTAAAAGTGTTTCCATTTAAGCTGATGCTTCTAACTTAGTTTTAATGTCATTTAATTGTTGTTCTTTAAAAACCAATGTTCTATGAGGAAATGGTATAGAAATGTTTTCTTTATCAAATCTGTTTTTAATGCTCTCGTATAGATCGCATTTCATTACAAATGCATCTGTAAAGTTACTTGCCCAAGCCCAAGCTCTTAATGTTACCGACGAATCGTCTAAACTAATTACACGTACAATAACTTTTTTTACATTGTTATATTTATCGAGTTCAGATCTATTATCTATAAGATTTGGGTGGTCTTCGCATTCTTCACGCATAATGTGTTTTGCTAATTCGATATTACTATCGTACGAGATACCAATTTCAATCCATTGGCAACACATGCGTTCTCCTAAATCGTAATTAATTAATTTTTCTTTGTTGATAATGGCATTGGGAATTACAATCATCTTGTTTTCGTAATTTCTAATAATGGTGTGTCGTAGTGTAATGTCTGTAACAGTACCAACCATAGACTCATCCACTTTAATAATATCTCCTAATTTAAAAGGCTTAAACGAAATAATAAAAAGACCACCAACAAGATTAGAAAGCGCTTCTTGAGATGCCACACCAGCAACTACAGCAAGAACACCAGCACCACCTAAAGCTGTAGCGGCAAAACTGCGCATAGATTCAAAAGCAATTAAAATAAATAATCCACCAATAAAGTACACACCAAAAATGGCTATGTATCTTAAAAATTTATAACTGGTAGTGTCTTGATTATTAATAGTCTTTTCTTTAATACTTCTTTTAAACCAAGTTTGAGTAATGGATGCTGCTACTAATGTTATAACAGCTACTATACCCAAATAAAAAACCAACCCAAAATTACCAATGGCAACTTCTTTAACGCGTTCTTCATCCATAAAATTCCAGGAAATAGCCATTATTCCAAGAACAATCCATAAGGAGTTTAATATTTTTTGAGTGAGGTTAATTGTTGTAGGTTCTTCGCCTGGATATTTTTTTAAGCTTCTTTTTTGCAACCAGTCGTGAAGTTTCTTAGTAAGAAACCTCAATACTAATACAGTTATGATAACTATGGTAGACCATATAATGTTATCTTGATAGGTATTCCAAAATTCTGTCATTATATTATTGTTTACATTAAATAATGGATTCTAAAGCCTTCCAGAGAAGATATGCTATTTAATCAACGCCTGCATAGAGTCAAGCTATGCTGAAAGGCTTAGAATCTCTATTGTTAATGAGCTGTTTGTATTTTTAAATTTGAAATTTCTTTTGCGTTCACTTTGGCTACTTTTCTTTTTATATCGCCTTTCCATATATCGATAACCACATACATTACAGGAACGATAATAACAGTAAAGATTAATGAACTTGTTAAACCACCAATTAGTACCATAGCCAATCCGTTTTTCCATTCGGCTCCAGCTCCAGCTGCAAAGGCAATTGGAATCATGGCTATTACCATGGCTAATGTGGTCATTAAAATTGGTCGTAATCTTGATAGTCCTGCATTAACAACTGCTTCTACGCTATCCATGCCTTCAACTTTAAATTGGTTTGCCGCATCGACTATTAAAATGGCGTTTTTAATAACCAATCCAACTAACATTATCAAGCCTAAAAAAGTAAATACACCTAAGCTTTCTTGAAATAATGCCAATATTAAAAAGGCACCAATCATTGCTGTGGGTACAGAAAACATAACTACTAATGGATAGGCATAACTTTCGTACAATGCTACCATAATTAAGTACACTAACACAATAGACATTAAAAGAGCCAGTCCTAAACTTGCAAAAGCTTCTGTCTGGCTTTCCAGATCTCCACCCATTTCGAAGTTTACACCATCTGGCATTTGCATGGTCTCAATAGCGGTTTGCACATCTGTGGAAACGGTTCCTACAGGGCGACCAACTACTTGTGCCCCAATGCTTACACTACTACGTTTGTTATCTCGCTGTAATTTTGAAGGTCCAGTAGATTGATCTACTGCCGCAAATTGTTGTAATTCTATTAATTGACCTGTTGTGTTTAAAAAGGTAACTTTCTTAATATCTTCTATGTTTTGACGGTCGAATTGATCCAGTTTTACATTAATATCATATTCGTTTTCACCATCTCGAAATTTATACTGCGTGTTTCCTGCAAAAGCATTTTGCATTGTATTACCAACCGTACTCATGGTAAGATTTAAGGCAGCCATTTTATCACGATCTACCGTAATAGCTACCTCTGGATTACCACCTTTTGCAGATAATTCGACTTCTCGTGTGCTGTTTACACTTTCAATGGTGCGCTTCACTTCATCTGCAGTTTCCATTAAAACATCAATATCGCTTCCTGTTAATAGTACTTGAATAGGTCCTGCAGTACTTCCGCCAACCATACCAACAGCTGCAGTTTTAAATTTTACTCCAGGAATATTTTTGGTGAGTTTGTTTTTTATATCTCTCGCAAATTGTTCAGAAGTAATTGTGCGCTCATCTGGACTAATCATCTTTGCGTTAATTTGTGCTAAGTTTGAGGAGTTTCCACCACCACCTGTTCCTGTTCCAACAGTTGAGAATACAGAGGATACAATGTTATCTTTTAATAGAATAGTTTCAACAGCTAACGTCGCCAGATTGGTTTCTTCTATTGTTGATTCCTTAGGTAATTCTAATTCTACTATAAATTCTCCATTATCTCCATTCTTTACAAACTCGCTTCCTATAAAACCGAAAACTAATAACGATAAGGATGCTATTACTAAAAATAATAATGAAAAAGCAGTGATTCGTTTTCGTGATAAAGTCCATTTTAATAAGTCTTTATACACATTGTTTACTCCAGTTAAAAAGCTTTCGAAAGCAATTAATGGTCTGTGAAAAAGTTTTTTTCTGTCTAAAGTTATCACTTCAGAAAAACGAGAAGATAAAAGTGGAGTTAAAGTAAATGAAACAATTAAGGATATAGCTGTGGCAAATGCAACTACTACAGCAAATTGTTTTAATAAATCGGCAATTAGACCAGTTACAAATGTAATAGGAAGGAATACTGCTATCAATACTAACGTAATGGACATTACAGAGAGTCCTATTTTCTTCCAGCTCTCCATCGCTGCTTGCATTCTGGATTTTCCTTTTTCCATTTCGGCATGAATTTGTTCCAAAACAACAATACTATCATCAACCAGAATACCAACCACTAAAGATAAGCCTAACAAGGTCATTAAGTTCAATGTATAACCTAATTGATTCATAGCAATAAAGGTTGCTACAATAGAAACTGGAATCGAGACCATAACAATAATTGAATCTTTCCAGCTGCGTAAGAAAAATAACATGATAATGGCTACTAAACCTACCGCAAGCATTAAGTCGAAAATAACAGCATCTGCAGCTTCTAACGTAAATACAGAACTGTCTTGCGCAACGGCTATTTTTAGATTTTTATCGGCATATTCTGATTCAATTTTTAAAATTTCGGCCTTTATATCCTCTGCTACTTGTACAGTGTTTCCATCGCTTTGTTTAGAAATGGTTAAACCTATAGAACTAATGCCATCAATACGCGAAATGGTCGTTACCTCCTTAGTTGTGTCGTATACCTCTGCAATATCTTCAATCCTTACGCTCGATCCATTTCCAGTAGTAATTTCAAGACCCTTAATATCGTTTACGTCTTTAAATTTTCCTGAAAGACGCACTGTAACTTGTTGGTTTGCATCTTTAATATTTCCTGTAGGGAAATCAAGATTCGCTGCAGAAATCGCTTGTGTAACCTGTAGGATACTCAAGCCGTATGCTTTTAGTTTATCTCTGTCTACATTTACACGAATTTCACGCTCATTGCCGCCAATAACCTGAACGCGTGCAACGCCTTCAATACGTGATAGGGTTTCTTTAATATCGTTATCTACTAAATTGTTAAATGCATTTGCGTCCATTTCCGAGGAGACACCCAAACGCATAATGGGTAAATCGTCAAACGAAAACTGGTCGACACTTGGCTGGTTTACTTGTTCTGGTAATTGTCCTAAAATGTTGTTCACTTTACGTTGCGCATCTTGCAAGGCTTTGTCTACATCTGCATTATAGGTTAGTTCCACATTTACAATCGAAATGCCTTCTTGTGAGGTCGATGTAATGCTTTTTACGCCTTCCATAGCACTCACGGCATCCTCGATATTTGTAGTTACCGAATTTTCTACTTCGCTCGGTGAAGCACCAGGATACATAGTGCTAATTGACAATTGCGGTGACGTTATTTTTGGTAATAACTCATACCCTAAACCTGAATAACTAATAATACCCAATAAGGCAATAATTGTAAAGACTACAACTGCGAGTGTTGGTCTTTTTACTGATAATTCTGTTATAGTCATCGTCTAGTTATTTGTGATTTTCACTTTAGTACCATCCGTTAAATTGATGATACCTTTGGTTACTACTTTTTGGCCATTTTGTAGACCTTCTAATATGGTTACATCGCCATTAATAACAGCTCCTGCTTTTATTTTCTGTAGTACTACTATACTGTCTTTTACGATATATACAGATGGATTTTGAAGACTTCCCACAATTGCTTCACGTGGAATAACCATTGCTTTAGTCTCATTAGTTTTTAAGGCATCAAAATTTACCTCTGCAAACAAACCAGCTCTTAATTGGTTGTCCTTTGTGTTTTCAACTTCTATAGTAACTTGAAACTTTCTTGAAGCATCTGCTTTAACACTAATATTACTAACCTTTCCTTTAAATTCTTCTAATGGATACACATCTGTTCTAATAGAAACTGTTTGGTTTTCCTTTATCTTAGAAAGGTTATCTTCTGCCACATTCACAATAATTTTTAAACGCTCCACCTGAACAATTTCAGCGATTTCATTTCCTGGCATTACAAAACTGGTTTCTTCTACCATTAACTTATTTACAATACCATTAATTGGTGATTTTACGACAGTAAAGCTTAGTTGTTGGTTAATTTGAGCAATGTTGGCTTTGGCATTTTCACGTTGAATACGTACATCTTCTAATGCACTTTGCGACACAGCACCAACTTTTAATAAACGTTCGTAACGTGCTACATCTTTTTCTGCTTTAGCGAAAGCAGACTGCGCGCCACTTAATTGAGAGCTTAATGAGACAGCGTCAACTTTTGCAATTACTTGACCTTTACTAATTTTTTGGCCTTCTTTAACTTTTAAGTATTGAATACTTCCTTGAGATTCTGCAACTAATGTTACTTCTTCCCAACCTGCAAATTCTCCAGTGGCAGTTAAACCGTTTGAGATTGTTTTTTTTCCAACAGTTGCTGTTTGTATAGGAATGGCAAATTCTTCAGGAACAACCTTTGCCAAGTCATTCATTTCCTTTTTATTGTTGAATAAGGTGTATGCTATAAATGCGACTATGGCAATTACTACTATGATGATTATATTTTTTGTTTTCATAAGTATTGCCCACGAAAGTGGGTATCTGTTTAATTAGATTGATTTTTAGTTATTTGAAGTTGGATTAGCAATTAGTTGCGATAATTTCCCACTTGATTTTAATAGGGTTACTTCGGCTACTTTAGATTGTAACAAGGCGTTTAAATAATTAGACTGTGCTTGTCTTAAAGCAAATTCTGAGTCTAGTAATTCGGTAAGGTTGGCAACGCCTTCATTGTAAGAGGTTTTTATACCATTGTAGTTTTCTTGGGCCAAATCCATATTAGATTTTTGACTCTCTATTTGAGAATTGCTAAGTAATAATTGCTCTTTAGCATCGCCGAAATCTTTTTCAATATTCAATTTCAGTGTTTCTTTATCAAGTTCCAATTGCTCGGTTGCAAACTCTTTTTGCTTTAAGCGATTGCGACGCTGGAAGCCATCAAATATTGGAATACTGGCCGATAGGCCCCAAGTACCACTCCATTGACCTTGATACACATCGGTATTAAATTCTGCAAACTCATTAGACTGCCCTAAATAGTTATATCCAAAATTGGCGCTTAGATTAGGTAAGTATTCGGCTTTAACTAATTTTTGGTCGATAATAGAAAGCTCCAAAGATTTATCTAATTGTTGGTATTCTATATTTGCATCTAAGAGTAATTTGGCATCTAAAGGATAAGGTGTCCTGTCTTCCAGTTTTTCAACTAAGATCACTTTAGTAGATATTGGTATTTGTAATAACACTTTAAAAAGCCTCATTTGTTGATTTCTCCCAAATTGTGCATCTTCAATTTGTGTTCTTAAGTTAGAACGGTTTACTACTAATTGATTTAAATCTAATTTTTTTATAATACCTTCTTCCAGTTTAAATTCTGAAATTTCAACGAGGTTGTCTGTACGATCAAAGTTTTGCTGTAATAATTCCACTTGTTTTTCAAAAACCTGTATTTGTACATAAGTTTGAATAATGTTTACAATTAAATCCTGTGTTGTAGTTAGTGTTTGTAATGTTCTTAATTCTGCAAGTGCAGCAGTAGATTTTATAGAACTGAATAATTGAAAGTTTAATAATTGCTGTTGCACATTTACACCAGCAGAATATTGATAACGATTTCCAAACGCAACACCTATTGTAGTTCCTGGCTCACCACCAAATATTTCTCCTGGTAATTGTTGCTCTTGTAGAGAAAAGTTGTCTGTAAATCCTGCATTTCCATTTACTTGAGGTAATGCACGACCTTTAACCTCTGCAATTTGTGCTTGAATTATTTCTTGGTCAATTTTAGCACTTTCAAGATTGTTGTTATTCTCAATGGCGTAATTGATGGTTTCCTCAAGAGTATTAAAAGTAATAGTTTCTTGTGCTGAAGCTATAAAAGTTATTAACGAAAGTAGTATTGTTAGTAACCATTTAATAAGTGTAATCATTTCTTTTAGTTTGTTAATTTTTAGTTAGTTCAGAATTAAAAGAACTGATTTATATAAAAAAATAGTCAATACTATTTTTTCCAGTTTTTAATAATTTTTATACTCTCTTTTTGATAGTAATCTATAAACTGAGTTAATTCTTTTAGTTGAGCATTAAATTCTTTAGTGTCCTTAGTTCTATTATTTAAAATGTCTTTAAGAAGTAAGTTATAACCTGTAAGGCCATTCATACTATCCATAAAGGCATCTTGCCATTGTCCCATTTTAGAATAGAAATAACGTTTACGATCTCCAGGTTTCGTTTTATAACCTATACGCTTTAACATTAATAAATTATTAATAGAATTACTGGTAGCACTTTTGCTTAACTCTAAGGCTTCACGTATTTCATCAAAAGTAAGCTCTACATTATCTGCAATAGTAAGTAGGGCATTTACTCGTGCAGAAGCAGGCGAGAGTCCCATGCTTTCTTGGGCCACTCCAAAACTCTCAATGAGTTCTTTTTGCTTATCTGTTAATTTGTTTTCCATATCTAGGGTAAAAGTAAATGGTTTTTTTGGTTCTGCTTTAAGAGAACTATAATTTTATGATAATTTTAACATTACTGTTTTAAATTAAGGTCTCCATTTTAAGAACTATTCTTTTAGTGCTTAAGTAACAAGATTTTGTACTATTAGTAAAAATAATAAAACCACTTCAAAATGAAGTGGTTCTTTGTCTTAAAATTCACGTATAGATTATTCGTCAAGCAATAAATTTAAAGTCACGGTAATATTATCGCGTGTTGCTTTACTAAACGGACAGATTTCATGAGCTTTTTCAACCAAATCCTCTCCCGTTTCCAAATCCACTCCAGGAATGTAACAGTCTAAAGTCGCCTCTAAACAGAAGCCTTCATCATCTTTGCAAAAACCAATTACAGCACTTACGCTCAAGTTTTCTGCATCAATGCTAATATTTTCTTCCTCTGCAACCGCTTGTATTGCACCGCCAAAGCAGGCAGCGTAAGCAGCTCCAAAAAACTGTTCTGGATTGGCACCATTGCCACCATCTCCACCCATAGACTTTGGGACAGATAAATTAAAATCTAATGGTCCGTCTTCAGATTTTACGTGGCCTTTTCTCCCACCAACGGCTGTAGTGGTTGCTTCATATAATGTTTTCATGTCGTTTTTATTTATAGTTACAAGTATTAAAGATAGTTTGTTAGCAAGGGTTTATAAAATCTATGGTCTTAAAATTCTCATAAATTTACAAAGTATGGTTCAATTATTTGTGTAATATGAAAATCTATTTAATAACAGTTTTAGTTTTGGTTCGATATAGGTCTTGCAAAAAGGTTTCTCAGGGTTTTTTAAGTAGTAGTTTTTAAATTGTTCTTGAGAGGTTTTAAAAGCTTTAAAAGGTAAAACTTTTGTAATAAATGGTTTGTCGAACTTTAATTGCAGTGTTTCAAGAATTTTTAAAACGCTTTTATTTTGTGTTTCTGAAAAAATATAGATTGCCGAGCGGTATTTTTTCCGCATGGTATGTTGTGAAGTGCTTTTATGCGTAAGTAAATGGATTTCTATTAATACTGATATTGATATAGTTTCAGGCTTAAAATGAACAATGACAGCTTCAGAAAACGTGTTATTTTCTTTAGTTGAAGCCACAAAGCCTTGTTCTACTGCTACAACGCCTTTTAAAGATTGAAACACCGCTTCGGTACACCAATGGCAACCACCTCCAAAAGCTATTTTATCTACGTTGTTAATATTGCATGTAATTATTTAAAAAATGAATCACCTTCTGTTCGGGCATTTCGCAAGGTTTTAGTAATTCATTATCAGAAGTTATATAATAATTCAGGCTTATAAAATTAGTGGTAGAAAGCGATTTGGCATAGATTTTTATACTCTTACCATTATTAAAATCTGTTCGGGTAACAGCATATTTTTGATTGTTATAAAGCACTTCAGAATAACCAATGGGTAAATTTTGAATGCGCTCTAATAATGCAGTCATTTTAAAATGATCTATATAATTTCGGCATTAATACCAGCTTCTAATATTTTAGAGCAGCGAGGTTTTAAATCTTTAAATTCACCTGTTTTTACCGTACATTGTCCTTTATAATGCACTAAAATAGTGCATTGCTCTGCTTGTTCGGGTGTGTGATCGCAGGCTTTTATTAGGGTTTCTATAACGTGATCGAAAGTGTTAACATCGTCATTATACACCACAATTTCGTTGTTTTGTTTTTCTAATGTTGATATATCTTCCTGTTCTTGTATTTTTTCTTTTGTACTCATTCGCAATACTTTATGGCAATATATTAATTTTTAAATTGCAAAGCAACCCAATTATTTCGTTCAAATTTTGTAACGTATTGGAGGTTGTGTTTATTGCATTCGGCTTCAATTGTTGAAATATCGTTATCATAAAATCCGCTTAAAAAAAGCTGTCCGTTTTGGTTTAGACATTTTGAGTATATTTCAATATCATTTAGTAAAATGTTTCTATTAATATTGGCAATTATAATATCGTACTTTTTGTTTTTGAGTAAAGTAGCGTCGCCTTCAAAAACATTTATTTGCGAGACGTTATTTCGCTCTGCATTTTCAACACTGTTTAAATAGCACCAATTATCTATATCTATGGCATCAATTAATTTTGCGCCTCTCATTGCCGCTAAAATTGCTAAAACGCCTGTGCCACATCCCATATCTAAAACAGATTTGTCATCAAAATCGTTATTTAAAATATGCTGAATCATCATGTGCGTAGTCTCATGATGGCCTGTACCAAAACTCATTTTTGGCTCGATAATAATATCGTATTTAGTATCAGGTTTTTCATGAAAAGGTGCACGGACAGAACAGAGATTGTCAACAATTATAGGGTTAAAATTTTTCTCCCATTCGCTATTCCAGTTTACTTGTTCTATCTCATCGAAGGTGAAAGATATTTTAAATTCGTCATTCGTTAAAACATAAATATCTTGCAAAATATCTTCTCGCCATTCTTCTTTTTGAATGTAAGCAGTAACACCTTCTTCGGTCTCAACAAAGCTTTCAAAGCCTGCGTAACCTAGCTCTGCAATAAGTATTTCTACTGCTGGCTGAAGTGGTTTTACCTTAAAATAGTAACCTAAATATATTGTGTTAGACATAAAAATAATTTAGATTGTAAATTTACAATTAATTTAAATCACATAGTTAATTTCTACTAAACAAAACAAGCTTAAAAAACTATTCGTAAGTCAATATAATTACTTTATTATGAATATTATTTTTGAGAAAAGCATAAGGTTTTTTAGATAGCAAAGCTACAAATTGAGCGGTAGCTTTACTGCAATTTATACTGTATGTAGAATTAATTGATACTAATTTTCTGGTTTCGACTTCATCTAAAAAATCTATTTTATATGATATATTTAAAGAAATGTGACTTAAAAAACCAACTATTGGGATTGCATATTTTTTGTGAATTAGAGGGTTGTTTAATAATCTATTATTTCCTGCTGAAACACATATTAAAACATTATTAGCGTAGGCATATTTATAGGCTTTAATTACATCTGAGGATAAGTATGTAGCACCTATCACTTCTAAACAAATACATATTATATTACATTTTAAATCAACTGCTTTTCCAATATTTTGCGCAATTAATTTATAGTTCTTTAAAACAGAATTATACTTTGGAAAAAAAGGGAACACAGTAACATCTGCATTAGGGTTCTCTTTAAAAATAATATTTAGCATATTAGTACTATGTTTCCTAAATTCAGGGACTCCAAAACACTCAGAGTCCCATGAATAGGGTATAAGATTATTGTTTATAATACTCATGCCCTTTATAGGCTTTAGCGGTAAACCGTCTATTAAGGCTATTTTCATAATATTAATAATTAGCCACCACAATTCATGAATTCAAAATCCATAAGCTGTTTTAAATTTCCAAACAATGAAAGGTTTGTATCATATTTAACCTTTATACTGCAACCCTGATTTATACCATAGAGTAAAACAGCTCCTAATAATGCAAATCCGCCAAGGGCAATTATGGTTATACAAATTGCAATTGTCATTGGTACAAGTACGGGCTCATTTATAATAATATTTCTTCGTAGTATTGAATGATTTATTGGATTTAATGCGTTAAAAAGCTTTATAGCATCCACACCTTGAACGCGTAGAATGAATGGTGTTTTCTGTTTCATGAAACTCAATGCGTCATTAAACCAATTTGCATTACCAAAAATTACTATAGGCTTTATTATTGGTACTGTTACACTGCTTGGCTTATAAGAATACACTTTTAAAGTGTATCTACATTTGCTAAATGGACCATTTGTCCAAAGAACTCTTATTTCTGCATTTCCAGTAGCATTCTTTTTGGGAGCGCCTACAACTATAAAAGTTGCAGTACCTGTATGACCAGATGCTTGAGAAATTGTATAATGTGAGAACTTTTCGTTATTAGGAATTTTGAATTTTAACTTATCCATTCCAGCACCACTAGCTGGCGTATTTACATTTCCGTGTGATTTTGTTTTTTTATATACTAATGTTGACATGTTTTCTATTTTTTTAAGATTAATGTTATTTTTATAAAGGATATAACGCAATTAATCAATGTGAAATAAATTAGAAAACACTACCAAAAAACCTAATAATAATATGCATGACTAATATTTAATGAGTTGAAAAACAATAGTTTAATATTGATTTTTGCTCAAAAATATTTTACAACATTAATACAGGAGTGTCATATTATGTGAATATGAAAAAATAGGACTAATTGAAATGTCTTTGTTTAAATTGTGAAGGTGTTTCACCAGATATTTTTTTGAAGGATGCATTAAAAGCCGATTTAGAATTAAATCCAGCTTCCAACCCAATAGCAACCAAGGTGTAGTTTGAAAATTCTTGGTCAAGTAAATACGTTTTTGCTTCTTCCACGCGTAAAGCGTTTATGTAGTCTTTAAAGCTAATACCTAATTCAGTATTTATAATTTTTGATAGATGACCTTGACTTAATGCTAAAGATTCGGCAGTTTTTTCTAAAGTTAGTGAAGCATCTAAAAAACGTTTTTCGTTTTCTAAAAAATCTTTTAACCTTTCTATAATGAGATGCTTAGGGCTTCTTTGTTTGGTAGAAGCAACTGTAGACTTTCTTTTCTTTCTAATATGTTTTCGTTCTTCAACTATTCCATATTTATAAATACCAATATGGCCTAACCAATATATTATAATAGCAATGGCAATCCAAAGTGGATAAAAGGATATTTGTCCTGGAAAATAGACATATAAAATATTAAGCCCAATCCACAAGAGCGTTAACACAAACATAATGGTTAGTGTTACCTTAAGCCATTTTATATACAATATAAAACCGTTTGGAGCAAACTGCTCTTGCTTTTCATATTTATTAACCATTCTAATTAATAGAAATAGAATAACGATGTGAAAAATTGCAGAAAGGAGTTCGTCATAAGAAGATAAATACAAACGTAAACCGTCAGTAAATTCGTTGTTTCTTATATTAACTAAAACCTTATATAAAAGGCTTAAGCTTAATGAAATTAAAAAAGGTATAAATAGGAGTTTTTCTTTTGGTTTAAAAGCTCTTTCGGGATATAAATAAAATATAACGTAAAAATATAAAAGTGCCGGAATTAAATTCGAAATGGGAAAATAATAGTAGCTATACAGTTGATTTAATGTGATTAGCTTAATATCCTCCAAATACCATTGCAAATTACCTAAGGAGTAAATAACAATTAAAACGATTAAAAAATACATGCTTTTATGTCTGTATTTTTTAGAAAACAGTACAACCAAGCTGAAGATTATTCCTTGAATAACTCCAGCTAAGATTATACTATTAAATAAGTTGAAATTCAAATACTTCTTATTACAGAAGTATAAGATACATAATTAAAACGCGTTTACAATAGCAATAAAATCTTCGGCTTGTAAAGCTGCACCTCCAATTAAACCACCATCGACATCGGGTTTAGAGAAAATTTCTTTGGCATTTGCAGGTTTTACGCTACCACCATAAAGTATAGAAATAGTATCTGCTATTTCGCTACCGTATTTAAAGTCTATAGTCTGTCTAATATACTTATGCATGTCTTGCGCTTGTTCTGGGCTTGCTGTTTCACCTGTACCAATTGCCCAAACTGGTTCGTAGGCTAAAACAATATTTCTAAAAGCGGAATCTTCTAAATGAAATAAAGCATTTTTAATTTGATTGCCTACTACATCCTCTTCATTTCCAGCTTTCCTGTCTGACAATTCTTCTCCAAAACAAAAAATTATACGTATGTCATTTTTTAAAGCGGCATCTACTTTTTTGGCTAACATATCGTCAGTTTCATTAAAATAAGCACGACGTTCGCTATGGCCTAAAATGACTGTGTTTATACCAATACTTTTAAGCATTGACGCACTTATTTCTCCTGTGTAAGCACCCTTTTCTGCGAAATGCATATTTTGTGCAATCACTTCTATATTAGAACTTCTTGTGGTTTCGAACGCCTGATATAAGTTTGTATAGGGTGGTGCAATCATTACTTCTGCCTTAGAAGTTTGCTCTTGTTTTAAAAGATCTGCAATCAACGACTCGGTTTGTGGCAAATCGTTATTCATTTTCCAGTTACCTGCTACTATTTTTTTTCTCATTTTCTCTTAACCTTTCCAAGTAGAAAGGAATTTATTAAATTATACTTCTTTTATTCTAAGGTTACTTTAGGGTCCAGCCATGCATAAATTACATCAACAAAAATATTGATAATTATAAAGAGTAAGGCAATAATTAACACAGAACCCATAATCACGGGTAAATCTAACGTGTTCAATGCGTTTACAATTTCTTTTCCTAAGCCATTCCATCCAAATATATATTCTACAAAAACAGCACCTGCAAGCATCGAAGCAAACCAACCAGAAATAGCTGTAACAACTGGATTTAGTGCGTTTTTAATAGCGTGTTTTCTAATAATTTGAAATTCGCTCAAGCCTTTTGCTCGTGCCGTCCTAATATAATCTTGATTAAAAACTTCTAACAAAGAGTTTCGCATAAGTTGAATAACAACTGCCAAAGGTCTAATACCTAAAACAATAGCTGGAAGTATTAAGTTCTTCCATTTAATATTTACATTTTCACCAAAATCGTCAAGTTCGAAAAGGCTACCAGTCATTTCAAGATTGGTGTATTTATGCAATACAAAACCAAAAAACCAGGCGAATAGAATAGCACTAAAAAAGGATGGTACACTCATGCCAACTGTGCTTAAAATTTGTATGGCTTTATCTAAAAACGTATCCTTTTTTAATGCAGAAATAACGCCTAGACTAATACCCAGCAATAGCGCAATAATTATTGCGGACACAGCTAAAACAAAAGTGTTAGGTAGCGTCTCTGCCAAAACAGTGCTTACTTTTTTTCCTTGTTTGGTAAACGATTCTCTTAAATAGGGGAACTTTAAAACAGTAGTTGTGTTGCTAAAGTTAAATAGCTTTACTGCAGTATATTTCTGGGCTCTTAAAAAGGTATAATCACCTTCAGTATTCGAGTGAAACGAAATAGGAGAGAGGTCGTTTAGATAATAAAGATACTGTGTGCTTATAGGTTTATCGAAACCATATTTTTTTTTAACGATTGCTAATTGCTCGCTATCTTCGTTCTGTCCCAGCATCATTTGTGCTGGATCTCCAGGCAAAACATTAAATAAAAAGAATATTACAGTAACTACTCCAAATAATGTAAGTAGTGCGTAGAATGTTTTATTTAGGAAGTAGCTAATCAGTTTGGCTTTCTTTTAATTCTATTCTAAGGTATGATGTATAAGATTTATTGTCTGCTGCATTTATAGAATCTAGTGCGTTACCTTCAGACCTGTTTTTTATAACGTACATTTCTTTAATGCTTTCAGGATCTAATTTTTCAACCTCTTCTTTTGTTGATATCACGTTATTAATTAAACGAACTGTTCCATCATCTACAACTGGCTCTGGTTTTCTCTCAACTTCTGGTAAATCTAAATCATCCACATCGTTAAAATGTTCTTTTTGTATTACCGTTCCTTTTTCAAGTTTTAAAATACCTGGATTAGAGCGAACTACTGTTTTTAGCGCTTTTTCGTCACACAAATAAAAATCGAAATTTAAATTATATTTCTCTTTTGTTAATTGCTTTGCCTCAGCTCCAGAAGCAGTTAAACCAATAACTGTATAGCCATTTTTAATTGCTTTATCTGTAGCTCTTTTAATATTTTCAAACCCTTCCTCGTTGGCTGTTTCAAGGCTGTATGCAACGACCATAATGAGATGGTCTTCGGCTAAAAACTTATCTGTTAAATTCTCGTCTTCAGTTTCTATCGAGAAATCTTTTACTGGAGGATCGTAACCTTCATCAATTATTTTAGTTTCTACACCAACATATTCGCCATCTACTGTTGGATAACTGCCATCTGTTACAAATTCTTTCTCTTCACCATTAACCTTAAAAGTCCAGGTAAATTCTTGCACAGCTTTTGGAGCATTTTCTGGAACAACCATACCATCAGCAATGTTTGCTCCTACTTTGTAAGCCCTAAAATCCCATGTTGGTAAATGCATTAACACATGATAACCAAACCAAAGACTTCCTATAAAGCCTAATAGTGCTAAAAGCGTGGTTGGGAATTTGCCAAAAATTGGCTTTATGTGTTTCACTCCAATTACTAAAACAAGAATGAGTATTAAAAGTATTAAATCTTTTGTGAAACTTTCCCAAGGTTTCATAGGAAGGAAATCACCAAAACAACCACAGTCTTTTACTTTTTCGAAATAGGCCGCGTAAAATGTTAGGAAGGTGAAGAAAACAATCATTGCCAATAGCATCCAAACGGTAAATTTTCGTTTGTAACCAATAAGCAAAAAGACACCTAAAACAACTTCCAAGACCACTACAAAAACCGAAATACCCAAAGCGTAAGGGTCTAAAGAAGGTAAGTTTAAAACATCTGAAGAAAAATATTCTTGTAGTTTATACGAAAATCCAAGAGGGTCGTTAAGTTTTATCAATCCAGAAAAGATAAATAAACCACCTACCAAAAATCTGCAAATATGTACTAAGTATTTCATAAGTTATATTAAAAACACACGCTGTCTCATTTTACAATGGGAGTACAACCTGTAATATTATTGTTCGTTTAAATGAATCATTGCAAAAATCGCATAATTAATCATGTCTTGATAATTAGCATCTATACCTTCGCTTACAAGCGTTTTACCTGCGTTATCTTCAATTTGTTTTACTCGTAATAATTTCTGTAAAATTAAATCGGTTAAAGAACTCACACGCATGTCTCGCCAGGCTTCACCATAATCATGGTTTTTATCTTGCATTAATTGTTTGGTAATAGCTACTTTTTCATCATACAACATAGTAGCTTCTTTAGTAGATAAATCCGGCTGCTCTACCACACCTTTTTCAAGCTGAATCAATGCCATAATACAGTAGTTTATAATACCTATAAACTCACTTTGCTCACCTTCATCTACTTTTCTAACCTCGTTTTGTTGCAAGCCTCTAATACGTTGTGCTTTAATAAAAATCTGGTCTGTAAGCGATGGTAATCTTAAAATACGCCATGCACTACCGTAATCACTCATTTTTTTTACAAACAGACTACGACAAGTTTCTATAACAGCATCGTATTGTTTCGAAGTATCTTGCATAAATTGATTCAATTTTGCGTAAATTTCGCATAAAATTGTTTAAAATTCAAGGTTTCACGTTTATACTTTTTAAATGTGTTACAAACAACTAACTTAAAGGTACAAATGACCATTAATTGTAACGGTAAACTTATCGATTTGTCCACACCAAAAGTAATGGGCATTCTTAACATTACTCCAGATTCTTTTTACGATGGTGGATTTTACAAAGACCAATCTAAAATAATTAATCAAGTGCAAAAAATGCTTGATGAAGGTGCCACTTTTATAGATGTTGGCGCTTACAGTTCTAAACCCAATGCAGAAGAGGTATCTTTAAACGAGGAACTCCAGCGTATTATTCCAGTTATCGACTTGCTTGTAAAGCAATTTCCAGACCTTGTAATTTCGGTCGATACGTTTCGTGCTGAGGTAGCAAAGCAATGTGTTGAACGAGGCGTAGCAATTGTTAACGATATTTCTGCGGGACATTTAGATGAAAAAATGCTGGAAACAGTAGCAAAATTAAATGTACCTTATATAATGATGCACATGCGAGGTACGCCCAAAACCATGCAAAAACAAACAAGTTATGATGATGTCTTAAAAAATATTCTCTTTTATTTTTCTGAAAGAATAGCGGCAGCGAGAGCATTAGGGATTATTGATATAATTATAGATCCAGGTTTTGGCTTTGCTAAAACACTTAAGCAGAATTTTGAATTATTAAATAAATTAGAGGGCTTTAAAATAACAGATGTGCCATTTTTAGTTGGTGTCTCTCGCAAGTCTATGATTTATAAAACACTAAAAATCTCGCCAGCCGAAGCTTTAAACGGAACCACAGCGCTAAACATGATGGCTTTACAAAAAGGAGCAAAAATTTTACGTGTTCACGATGTAAAGGAAGCAGTAGAATGTGTTATTCTCTATAATCAGCTTAATCAATATAGTACTCCTTAAGATGTTTCTTTATATTTTTTTTAAAATGAATACACTAATGTCTTTAAACTTAACTATCTAAACTTAAATTAGAGAATACAGTAATTAATAATGAAGAATTTATCTTTAATTAATATATTTAGTCTTTCTTAAACAAACATCATCCATTGGAAATTTTCGACAGTATTTTAAATTTTGGAATAAAGGATTATATAGATGTCTTTCTTGTAGCCTTGTTATTGTATTATGTGTACCGCTTAGTTAGAGGCACTGTAGCAATTAATATATTTCTTGGTATTGTATTTATATATTTCATTTATTTAATTGTTGAGGCGCTTCAAATGGTGTTGTTAACCAAAATTCTAGGTGGTTTTATAAGTGTTGGGTTTATTGCGCTAATTGTGGTATTTCAACAGGAAGTTAGAAAGTTTTTATTAATGATTGGTTCTACCAATTTCGCATCCAAACGTAGTTTTTTAAGACATTTAAAATTCTTAAAAATGGAAACCGTTACGTCGTCCACCACAGATATAGAAGTTGTTGTTGCTGCGTGTAATAAAATGGCAACAAGCAGAACAGGTGCGCTTATTGTTTTGGAACGCGAAAACAATCTTGATTTTTTAGTAAGCACAGGTGACGAAATGAATATTAAAGTTACTCAACCCATAATAGAAAGTATCTTTTTTAAAAATAGTCCGTTACATGATGGTGCTATTATTATAGAAAATAATGTGGTTAAAGCAACACGTGTTATTTTACCCGTGAATAACGAGAAAACCATTCCGCAACGCTTTGGATTAAGACATAGAGCAGCAGTTGGTATTACAGAACGCACAGATGCTATTGCAATAGCTGTGAGCGAGGAGACCGGACAAATTTCATGCTTTAGAAATGGCGCCTTTGTAGATTTTAAAGATTCTACCGAGCTTATTAAAATTATTAAAGAAGATTTAATTTAAATGGTTTGTAAGAATTGTAGTAATATTATTTCAGATCGTGTAAACTATTGCAACAATTGTGGTGCAAAAGTAATTAGGAACAGGTTAACGATGCGTAATCTGTCTCAAGACTTTGCCTACAAATACTTTAATTACGATAACAAGTTTCTTAAAACAATAAAAACGCTAATTACAAGTCCAGAAGTTGTTATAGAAAGTTATATTAATGGCACGAGAAAAATGTATGTAGATGCCATTAGTTTTTTCGCAATAGCACTTACCGCTGCAGGTTTGCAGTTGTTTATAATTCAAAATTTTTTTCCAAATGCGTTCGATGTTGTCACTTTAGCCGGACAGTCTGGAATGGAAGATTTTCAGAAAGCAAATATGGAGAGTCTTCAAAAATATCAGTCGCTTTACATGATGGCATACATACCAATGTATGCGTTAATTACAAAGGTTGTGTTCTTCAACAAAAAGCGATTTAATTTTACAGAGATATTGGTTATTTACTTATATCTACAGGCACAAATAACCATTTTACTTGCAGTGGTAACTATTGCATTAGTAGCATTACAAGTTAATATGATGTATGTTGGGTTTATTAGTATGCCTTTTATGGTAATTTATATTGGTTACGCATTAAAACGGCTATATAAAATAAGTGTTCCTGGCATTATTTTAAGAACCATGGGCTTTTTTACTGTGTTATTTATAGTATTTGTAATTGCCGCAGTTGGTTTTACAGCATGGATGTTTTTAACCGAATCAGGGCAAGAATTTATAGAGGTTCAAAAAGCAGCAAAGGAAGCTGCTAAGCTCAAAAGTTAAGCTACTTCTGCTTTTAGGAATTGTACCTCGTAAAGATTTCTATAGTAGCCATTCTCTTTTTTAAGTAGTTCTGTATGTGTGCCTTGTTCTACAATTTCTCCAGCATCCATCACAATTATTTTATCGGCTTTTTGAATAGTTGCCAAGCGATGTGCAATCACTATAGAGGTTCTGCCTTTGGTAATTTTATCTGTTGCATTTTGTATTAACTGTTCAGAATACGAATCGACAGAAGAGGTCGCCTCGTCTAAAACTAAGATACTCGGATTTGTAACATAAGCCCTTAAAAACGAAATTAACTGTCGTTGACCAGAACTTAACATCACACCACGTTCTTTTACGTTGTAATTGTAGCCGTTAGGTAAACTTGAAATAAAATCGTGTATGCCAATATCTTTTGCAGCTTGAATAACTTGAGCCTCTGTAACTTCTGGATGGTTTAGCGTAATATTAGCCATTATAGTATCTGCAAACAAAAACACATCTTGAAGCACCACAGCTATTTGGCTGCGTAAAGATGCCAATGTAACGGTTTTAATGTCTATGGCATCAATGGTTATTACACCACTATCAATTTCGTAAAAACGATTTAAGAGGTTTATAATTGTAGATTTTCCAGCACCAGTAGCGCCAACTATCGCAATAGTTTCACCAGCATTTACATTTAAAGATATGCCTTTTAATACAGCTTCATTTTCAACATAACTAAAATGCACCTTTTTAAAAGATAAATCACCCTTAAAATGTGAAGCTTCAATATGTCCAGTGTCGTTAATTTGGGAGGTGGTATCTATTACTTTAAAAACACGTTTGGCAGCAACCATTCCCATTTGTAACGTATTAAATTTATCGGCTATTTGTCTTAATGGTCTAAATAGTAGCGGAATCATAGTGGTAAACATAAATAATTCGCCTGTTGTGGTTGTATTACCCACTACAACCATTAAACCACCAAAGTAGACTATTAAACCTGTTGTAATGCCTGAGAGAAAATCGGCAATTGGAAAAAATATAGAGTTGTACCAAATGGTTTTTAACCAGCCTTTTTTATGGCGCTCGTTTATAGCTTTAAAGTTTCTGTTTTCTGTAGCCTCTCTGGTAAATAATTGGAGTATTTTCATACCAGTTACACGTTCCTGTACAAAAGAGTTGAGGTTTGAAACTTCTGTTCTCACTTCTTCAAAAGCCTTTTTCATGTAACGCTGAAATACTTTAGTAGCATATACAACTATTGGCATCGTGACAAAAACTATTAAACTCAGTTTAAAATTAGTAAAAAGCATAACAATGGAAATTACTAACATAACCATAACATCACGCATAATCATAAACAAACCTTGACCAAAAATATCGGCAATACGCTCCATGTCTGTTACAGCACGTGTTATAAGGGTTCCTACGGAAGAATTGTCGTAGTACTTCATTTTAAACTTTAACATATGATTGAATAATATCACGCGAACATCTTTAACAATGTTTTGTCCCAGCCAGGCTGCATAAAATTGAAATAAAAACTGAAAAACGGTTTGCAGTAAAAGCAAAACAATCATTAATACAATATAAAACAAGAACCCTTCTTTTTGTAGTGTTTTAATATTATCGTCTATTGCTATTTGCAACAATTTTGGTGTGGCAATACTTAAGACACCAATGATTAAAACGGATAATAAAACACCATAAAAAACGGTTTTGTATGGCTTTGTGTATTTAAACAAACGTTTAAATAAGGTAATATCGAATATGTTTTCTTTCTTATTATTCAATTTAATTATTATAGTTTTATAGTATCTGGATAGTTAACTTCGGTTAAATATAAGCCATGTGCAGGCACAGAAAAGCCAGCCTCACTTCGGTTTTTAGATTTTATTATATCGTGGAGCGCATTCACTTCAATTTTACCAATACCTATGTTGATTAAGGTACCAACAATTGCTCTAACCATATTCCTTAAAAAACGATCAGCTTTTATGGTAAATTGTAATTCGTTTGCTACCACGTTCCATTCGGCTTTCATTATATCACAATTATACGTTTTTACATCTGTATTACTTTTAGAAAAGCATTGAAAATCTTTATAGTCCAATAAAATTTTAGTAGCCTCTTTTAGTTTTTCAATATCTAAATTTGGCTTTAATAAGAAAGCTTGATCCCTATTAAACGGGTTTTTTTCTAATGCAATACGGTATAGATATTCTCTGCTTACAGCATGAAAACGCGCATGAATATCGGGCTTTACCTTAAAAATATTTTGAATGGAAATGTCTTCTGGTAAAAAAGAATTTAACTTATACTTTAAGTTTTCTGTATCAAAACTAACAGCTGTGTCAAAATGAGCAAAAAGCTGTAAGGCGTGAACTCCTGCATCTGTTCTGCCAGCGCCAACGGTAGCAATTTGTTCTCTTAATAAAGTTAATAAAGCCTTTTCAAGAACCTCCTGTACAGATATTGCGTTAGGTTGTATTTGCCAACCATGATATCGCTTACCGTTATATGAGAGTTCTATGAAATATCGCAAAGAAACTTGTATTTTTGTGTTTTAATCAAGACACAAAGATAGTTGTTTTTGTTACTAAAGAAATGCTAAATAATAATTAAAAGATTTCCGATTTCTCGGAAACCAAAGATGAAAAAAATTCTCCTCCTTTCAGATACGCACAGTTATATTGACGACGACATATTAAAATATGTTAAACAAGCCGATGAAGTCTGGCACGCCGGTGATATTGGAGATATTAAAGTAACCGATACCATTAAAAAGCTCAAACCTCTGCGCGCTGTGTATGGTAATATCGACGATGACAAAGTGAGAATAGAGTTCCCAGAACATAATCGTTTTATGTGCGAGGAGGTAGATGTTTGGATAACCCACATTGGTGGCTATCCAAGTAAATATAATGTAAGAGTGCGAGAAGATATTTATAAAAATCCACCAAGAATCTTCATTTGCGGACATTCGCACATTTTAAAAGTCATGCCAGATAAAAAGCTTAATTTAATCCATATGAATCCTGGAGCTGTTGGCACACACGGATTTCACAAGGTAAGAACCATGTTGCGATTTACTATTGACGGAAAAAAAATTGAAAATTTGGAGGTGATTGAGTTTCCAAGACGCTATTAGTTTTTTTTTGAAGGAAAGTAAATAAAACCTAAAAAAAAAAGCCCAAGATCTTCACCTTGGGCTCACGCACTAATACTACTAAGATGTTAGGTTTATCGTAATCTATCTACAGATTTTACGAGATCTTCGTCCTTTTTAATTGCCTTATTGGCCAACGCCAATAATACAATAGACAGAATAGGAAGAAAAATCCCAATACCTTTCTCAGAAACTAAAGCTTCTCCAGATACATTTAGAGATTGATATACAAGTAATCCTAGTAAAATAAAGTTTAATATGATGTTAAGTCGTCCCAATACAAATTGAAACTTCCTGTTTTTAAACATAAATATAGATAACAAAGATAATGTTGCAGAGCCTAAAAATAAGCTAAAATACAATAACTCATCAACAGCAAAGACTTTTACATTTTCATTAGTTATCCATAAATGAAAAACAAATATCAATCCAGCCGAAACAGCTCCGGCAAGCAATAAATAAACAGATTGAATACGTTGTAACATTTATTTTAATCGAAAAATTAGAGCTTCAAAAATATAACTTCTTTTGGAAATTTTAACTAAAAACTTAAAATAAAGTCGTATTATTGCATAAGCGCATTGCAACAATCACATTAGCAAGACGTTAATTCTTCAAATTTATATTATAATTTTCTTCGGAAATTTTCAACAACATATTTTTTCAAAAAATATCAATAAACAATTCATGTTTGAAATCTCACAATTAAAAGAAATGAAACTTCCTGAGTTACAGGAAATGGCAAAAAAATTAAGTATTCCTAAGTTTCGTTCATTAAAAAAATTAGATCTTGTTTATCAAATTTTAGACAAACAAGCGGCGAACCCTAAAGCTGTACAAGAAGTAAAAGTAGATGGACCTCCAGCAGAAAAAACTACTACAAAACCTCCTGCTAAACAGAAAAAAGAGCGCACGCCACGTCCTGCGACAAATAAAAATAAGCCGAACCCAAAAGCGAAACAAGAAACATTGGCTTTTAAAGAGGACGATAAAAAAGACAATAAAAAACCAGAATCTAAAACAGTAAAAGAAGAGACAAAGGAGCAAAAACCAAAGCCTCAACACAAGAAACCTGTTCATAATCATCAAAATAAAAAAGACGATAGTAAAAAAGATCCTAAGCAAAATCGTCAAAACAATCAGAAAAAAAATCAAAATAACAACCAGAACCGTAACCAGGGAAAAAATGGTAACACACACGGAAATAGCGATACACGTAATCGTTATCGAGAACCAGATTTCGAATTCGATGCTATAATTGAAAGTGAAGGTGTGTTAGATATCATGCAGGATGGATATGGATTTTTACGCTCTTCAGATTACAACTATTTATCATCTCCAGACGATATTTATGTTTCGCAATCTCAAATTCGTTTGTTTGGATTAAAAGTTGGAGATACAGTTTTAGGAAATGTTCGACCTCCTAAAGAAGGCGAAAAATATTTCCCTCTAATTAGAGTTAATAAAATTAATGGGCAAAGCCCCAATGTAGTTAGAGACCGTGTGTCTTTCGAGCATTTAACACCGTTATTTCCGCAAGAGAAATTTAATATTGCAGAAAAGCAAGCTACAATTTCTACTCGTATTATGGATTTGTTTGCTCCAATTGGAAAAGGACAACGAGGCATGATTGTGTCGCAACCTAAAACGGGTAAGACTATGTTGCTAAAAGATGTTGCAAATGCAATTGCAGCTAATCATCCAGAAGTTTATCAAATGATTTTGTTAATTGATGAACGTCCGGAAGAAGTAACAGATATGCAGCGTAATGTTCGTGGTGAAGTCATTGCTTCAACATTCGATAAGGAAGCTCATGAACACGTAAAAATCGCTAATATCGTTCTTGAAAAAGCTAAACGATTGGTGGAGTGTGGACACGATGTGGTAATTCTGTTAGACTCTATAACGCGTTTGGCAAGAGCTTATAATTCTGTGCAGCCAGCATCTGGAAAAATTCTTTCGGGTGGAGTAGATGCTAATGCTTTACACAAGCCAAAACGTTTCTTTGGTGCTGCACGTAACATTGAAAATGGAGGCTCGTTAACTATTATTGCTACAGCGTTAACCGAAACCGGCTCTAAAATGGACGAAGTAATATTTGAAGAATTTAAAGGAACTGGTAATATGGAGTTACAGTTAGATCGTAAAATTTCTAACCGTCGTATCTTCCCGGCAATCGATTTAACATCTTCAAGCACGCGTAGAGACGATATATTATTAGACGATAAAACCATTCAAAGAATGTGGGTAATGCGAAAATATCTTGCTGATATGAATCCAGTAGAAGCCATGGAATTTATTAACGATCGTTTTAAACAAACAAGAAATAACGAAGAGTTTTTAATCTCAATGAACGGATAGAAAAAACCTTAAGCACAAGAAAAAGCCTTGATTATTAGTCAAGGCTTTTTTTTGTTTTAAAATTTACGTACAATAATTATTATTAGAAATAACCAAATACAAAAAAGCCTATCGAAGATTCGATAGGCTTTTTTTATTGTAAATTTAATCTAATTACAGAGCAGCTACGTGCAATGTTAATCCAGATTTTAAGTTAGCCGCTTTATTAGCGTGAATAACATTAGTCTTTGCTAATCTATCTAACATAGAATATACAGTAGGTAACATTGCTTCCGCTTCTTTTTTATCAGTTAAGTCACGTAATTTTTTTATAGCATTACGCGTGGTCTTATGCTGGTATTTGTTTCTTAAACGTTTAGATTCGTTACTTCTAATTCTTTTTAACGATGACTTATGATTTGCCATTAGTTTATTTTTTCTTTATTAAAAAATTGTAGCCCGTAGGGGAATCGAACCCCTCTTACATGGATGAAAACCATGCGTCCTAGCCGATAGACGAACGGGCCATTTATTTTAGAGTGTGCAAATATAAATTATATTTTTATTTATGCAAAACTTTTCAAATAACTTTACAACGTTTCCATTGCGGATGCAAAAATACAACTATTTTCTACTCTTGCAATATCTAATTAAACTTTTTTTAAACTTTTTTTAATTAGTATGCTTTTGCAAATAATACTCTACGTTCTGAAGGCTTTCCAGAATAAACACAAACTCCATCTTCTTGCTTTCCTTCTAAAGGTAAACAACGAATAGTTGCTTTAGTTATTTCTTTAATCTTGTCTTCAGTTTCTATAGTGCCGTCCCAATGTGCAGAAATAAAACCGCCTTTGCATTCTAAAACAGACTTGAATTCATCAAAATTTTCAACCTCTGTTACATGAGAATCCCTAAAATCTAATGCCTTCTTATATAGCGAATTTTGAATTTCTACCATTAAGACTTCCACCTTATCGGTTAGGGAATCTATAGAAATGGTCTCTTTTGTTAAGGTGTCTCTGCGAGCCAATTCTACAGTTTTATTTTCTAAATCTCTAGCGCCAATAGCTATACGAAGTGGTACGCCTTGTAATTCGTGCTGAGCAAATTTAGCTCCAGGACGAAAAGTTGTTCTGTTATCAAACTTAACAGTAATATGTTTAGCTCTTAAATCTTTCATTATACTGTTTACAGCAATGGTTATCTCTTCAAGCTGTTCGTCTGTTTTATAAATAGGCACGATTACCACTTGGTTTGGAGCTAAATTTGGAGGCAGTACTAAGCCTTGGTCATCGCTGTGCGTCATAATTAATGCGCCCATTAATCGCGTTGAAACGCCCCATGAAGTTGCCCAGACATAATCTTGTTTTCCCTTTTTATTGGTAAACTTCACATCAAAGGCTTTGGCAAAATTTTGTCCTAAAAAGTGCGAAGTACCTGCCTGAAGTGCCTTTCCATCCTGCATTAATGCTTCAATACAATAGGTTTCAACAGCTCCGGCGAAACGCTCACTTTCAGATTTTAAACCTTGAATTACAGGTATAGCCATAAAATTCTCTGCAAACTCTGCATAAACGTTGTTCATTGTTTCTGCCTCGGTTATCGCCTCAGCTTTGGTCTCATGTGCTGTGTGTCCTTCTTGCCAAAGAAATTCGGCTGTTCGCAAAAATAAACGAGTTCGCATTTCCCAACGTACGACATTTGCCCATTGGTTTATTAATAAAGGTAAATCTCTGTAAGATTGTATCCAGCCTTTATAGGTATTCCAAATAATTGCTTCGCTCGTCGGTCTTACAACCAACTCTTCTTCAAGTTTAGCTTCAGGGTCTACCCGTAATTTCCCTGGATTATCAGGGTCGTTTTGTAAGCGATAATGTGTGACAATTGCGCACTCTTTTGCAAAGCCTTCGGCATTTTTTTCTTCTGCTTCGAATAGACTTTTAGGTACAAAAAGAGGAAAATATGCATTTTGGTGTCCTGTTTCTTTAAACATTCTATCCAATTCTGCTTGCATTTTTTCCCATATAGCATAACCGTAAGGCTTAATAACCATACAGCCTCTAACTGCGGAATTCTCGGCCAAATCGGCCTTAACAACCAGTTCGTTATACCATTTTGAGTAATCTTCGGCTCTACTTGTGAGTTTTTTGCTCATATTCAGTGTTTTGGCACAAATGTTGTGACTATGTTAAAAAAAAGAAATAGTTGGACAAAACTAACTATTTTTGTTATGTTCAACAATAAAAACAAACAGTTATGCAATTAAAAAAATACTTACGGATTAAATTACCAGCATTTGCTGCTATTTTATTGTCTTTTGGACTTACATCTTGTGGTTCTTACCAATACGTTGGTCAGGATAGTGATGGTGTATATGGAGATGATGATAGGCAGGTTGAGGTTATACAAACTGAAACTGATGACGCTGGAAACGATAACTATTATAAAAACTACTTCAAGGAAAAGTCTTTAGAAATGGAGGCAGCTGATGCTAATGAGGTTTTTGTAGATATTGATGCTTATGAAGGCTCGTATGCCGAAGATGGTACACAACAATCAAATACAGGCTACGGCTCATGGGGTGAAAATGGTAACGAAGTTTCAATAAATGTATATAACAATGGTTTTGGGTACTATAATTACTGGAACCAACCATTTTATGGATGGAATAGATGGGGTTGGAATAGACCTTATGCTGGATGGAATATAGGTTTTGGCTATGGATATGGTTATGGAGGATTTGGATGGAATGCAGGATTCTATGATCCTTTTTGGGGTCATCCATTTTACGGATATGGCTACGGCTATGGTTATGGAGGCTACCCATATTATGGTGGTTTTTATGGAAGAAATCATAGAGGATTGGCTTACAATTCTACAAGAAGAGGTTCGGTTTATGGAAGAAACTCTGTCTTAGGTAGAAGGGTAGAAGCTTCAAGAAGAAGTAATACCGCTACACGTACTAGAACATCTTCTACTCCAAGAGTTAGGTCAACAAATACGCCAAGAGTGAGAACAAATACGCCAAGAGTACGAACTAATAGCTCTACACCAAGAGTTAGAACAAATACACCAAGAACAAGAACTAATAGTTCTACGCCTAGAAATCCTGCTCCAAGAGTGAGATCAAATACTCCAAGGTCGTCTGCTCCAAGAGCAACTTCCCCGAGTAGATCAAGTCGTTCTTCTGGATCTACGCGATCTTCTGGTGGTTCTAGAAGAAGAGGTTAGAATCCAAACTTGGTTTTTCAGAAAAAAAATAAAAAAAAGAATATGAAAAAAGGAATATTTTTAATCATAGGTGCCCTATCTATGCTTACAATTAACGCTCAGGATATAAATGATGCATTGCAGTACAGTAATGGAGAAATTATTGGATCTGCACGATATAGAGGTCTTAGCGGTGCATTTGGAGCTTTGGGAGGAGACTTAAGTGCTATTAGTGTTAATCCTGCAGGTTCTGCTGTATTTACAAATAGTTTTGCATCTGTTTCTATTAATACAAGTGATGTAGATAATGAAACGTCTTATTTTGGAGGTCAGGGAGCGACGTCGGATTCAGATTTTTCTCTAAATCAAGGTGGTGGTGTTTTTGTTTTTAGAAATAGAAACGAAAATTCTCCATGGAAAAAGTTTGCGTTAAGCATTGCTTACGATAATACTAAAAACTATGAAGATAGTTGGAGGTCAAGAGGAACTAACACAACGTCAATCGATCAGTACTTTTTAAATAATGCACAAGGTTTGCGTTTAGATCAAATATCTGCATTTACTGACGAAACGACTACTGATGCTTACTCAGATATAGGTAACATCTATGGGTATCAGCATCAACAGGCCTTTTTAGGTTTCTCTTCTTTTATTCTAGAGCCAGACAGTGATGCAGGCGATAACACTATTTATACATCGAATATAGCAGCGGGTAATTTTGATCAAGAATACTCATATGCAGCTACTGGTTATAATGGTAAAATAGCGTTTAATGTTGGAGCTCAATATGGAGAAAATTTATATTTAGGTCTTAATTTAAATTCTCATTTTCTAAATTTTGAACGTTCTACTTTTTTATACGAACAAAATGATAATGCTGGCTCCATTGTAAATCAAGTGGGATTTGAGAATAATATTTTAACTATTGGATCGGGCTTTTCGTTTCAGTTAGGAACCATCTATAAATTATCAAATGAGTTTAGAGTTGGATTTACTTACGATTCTCCAACGTGGATGACAATTACAGAAGAGAGCTCTCAATATCTTGAGACGGTTAGAGTAGATGGAGATGAGAATGTGTTGCAAATTGTAGATCCACGCGTAGTGAATTTATTTCCAGATTATAATTTGCAATCGCCTGGAAAAATTACCGGTAGTTTAGCATATGTTTTTGGAACTCAGGGACTGTTAAGTTTCGACTATTCAAGAAAAGATTACAGTAACACAAAGTTTAAGCCAACCTCTGATGCGTACTTTAGTGCGCAAAATAATATCATTTCAGAAACATTAACTACTGCTGCAACCTACAAATTAGGTGGGGAGTATAAGGTTAATCAATTTAGTTTTAGAGGCGGATATCGTTTCGAGGAGAGTCCTTATGAAAATGGTGAAACCATTGGTGATCTTAATGGGTACTCTTTAGGGTTAGGATACAATTTTGGCAATACTAAATTAGACTTAACTTACGATGCATATAAGCAAACAAGAAATCATCAATTATACAATACTGGTTTAACAGATGCCGCAACTATTGATGCTAATAATTCTAGTATTACTTTAACTTTAGGATTTCAATTATAGAAATTTTAGAACCTTGTAAAAGGGCTTCTGTTTTAATCACAAAAAAAGCGTTTGAATAGTATTTATTCAAACGCTTTTTTTATGTGTAGATTTAACTATAATCTAATTTATATTGGCATTTTTAACTGTTTTTACAATTCTGCCAGCAACTTTGTATGGATCGGCATTAGATGCAGGACGTCTGTCTTCCAGCCAGCCTTTCCAACCGTTTTCTACAACTATAATTGGAATTCTTATTGAAGCTCCTCTGTCTGAGACGCCATAGCTAAAATCGTCTATAGAGGCTGTTTCATGTTTTCCAGTTAAACGTTGGTCGTTAAATTCTCCATAAACATTAATATGTTCTTTTACTTTAGGTCTAAAAGCTTCGCAAATTTTCTCGTAAGTTTCTTTACTTCCACAAGTTCTTAGCGTAGTGTTAGAGAAATTAGCATGCATTCCAGAGCCATTCCAGTCTGTATCGCCTAACGGTTTTGGGTGGTATTCTATATAATAGCCATATTTTTCTGTTAAGCGGTCTAAAAGATAGCGAGCAATCCAAATTTCGTCTCCAGCTTTCTTAGCACCTTTTGCAAATAATTGAAACTCCCATTGCCCCGAAGCAACCTCTTGATTTATACCTTCAAAATTTAAACCAGCGTCGATACATAAATCTGCATGCTCTTCAACTAATTTTCTGCCATGCGTATTTCTTCCACCAACAGAGCAGTAGTATAAGCCTTGAGGTGCAGGATATCCACCAACAGGAAAACCTAATGGTAATAGTGTTTTTCTATCCATAATAAAGTATTCTTGCTCAAAACCAAACCAGAAATCATTATCTTCATCTTCAATTGTGGCTCTACCATTAGACTCGTGAGGCGTTCCATCTGCATTTAGTACCTCGGTCATAACTAAATATCCATCTCTCCTTGCAGGATCAGGATAAATAGCAACGGGCTTCAATAAACAATCAGATGATCCTCCAGATGCTTGTTTTGTAGAGCTTCCGTCAAAAGACCAAATTGGACAATCTTCCAGTTTTCCACTAAAATCATTTTCAACTTTAGTTTTACTTCTCATGTTTTGAGTTGGATAGTAGCCGTCTAACCAGATGTACTCTAATTTTGATTTACTCATAATAACTTTAAATAGAATTAATATTTGATTGCAAATATATATTGAAATTTTTATAACCCATATATTTTTATAGGTTAAATTCTATTTTTTATGAAATATATAGTAATAACCCTCTTTTTTTTAGGGTATACTTTTTTTAATACAATATTCGGTGCCTAAATTACTATATTTGTAAAAAAATAATAATAGTTTATGTCAACACTTCGATTTTTCGCAATAAAAGAAACATTAAATAGAAAACCACTTTTAATTAAAGAGGATAGACGGCGTTCAGAAATTTTTGGACAAAATGTTTACGATATAAAAAAAATGCGTCAAACCTTAACGAGTGATGCCTTTAAGAGCTTAAATAATGCGGTGGAAAAAGGGAGTAAGATAGATAGGAATATTGCAGACCAAATAGCTTCGGCGATGAAAGATTGGGCATTGTCTAAGGGCGTTACACATTACACGCACTACTTTCAGCCTTTAACAGGTTCTACCGCAGAAAAACACGATGCTTTTTTTGAGACTATAGAAAACAATGGCGCCATAGAGCAGTTTGGAGGTAATGAATTAGTACAGCAAGAGCCAGACGCTTCGAGTTTTCCTAATGGAGGCATCCGTAACACGTTCGAAGCAAGAGGTTACACGGCTTGGGATCCAACATCTCCAGCTTTTGTTTATGGCACAACATTATGTATACCTACGGTTTTTGTCGCATATACAGGAGAAGCATTAGATTATAAAACACCTTTACTTAGGGCGTTGCAGGCGGTAGATAATGCAGCAGTAGCGGTTTGTAAATATTTCGATAAGAACGTAAAAAAGGTGAATGCATCTTTGGGGTGGGAACAAGAGTATTTTTTAATAGATAGTGCCTTAGTGTCGTCGCGTCCAGACATTTTATTAACAGGGAGAACTTTATTAGGGCATGCTTCGGCAAAAGGCCAGCAGTTAGACGATCATTACTTTGGGACTATTCCAAATCGTGCTATGGCTTATATGCGAGATTTGGAAACCGAGTGTATGTTATTAGGAATTCCTGTAAAAACAAGACATAACGAAGTGGCTCCAAATCAATTCGAACTTGCTCCTATATATGAGGAAGCAAATTTAGCGGTAGACCACAATGCCCTTCTCATGGATTTAATGGATAAAGTAGCCGAAAGACATAACTTTAAAGTTTTGTTTCATGAGAAACCTTTTAAAGGCATCAACGGGTCTGGGAAGCATAATAACTGGAGTTTAAGTACTAATACTGGTGTTAATTTATTGAGTCCTGGAAAAACACCAATGAGCAATCTTCAATTTCTTACCTTTTTTATAAATACCATTAAAGCAGTACATGATAATGAAGAATTACTACGTGCTGCGATAGCATCGGCCAGTAATGATCACAGATTGGGAGCTAATGAAGCGCCTCCAGCAATTATATCGGTCTTTATAGGCGAACAACTGACTAATGTTTTAAATGAATTAGAAAACGTAACCAATGGAAAGCTCTCGCCAGAAGAGAAAACCGATTTAAAGCTAAACGTAGTTGGTAAAATTCCAGAAATACTTTTAGACAATACCGATAGAAACAGAACGTCTCCTTTTGCGTTTACTGGGAATAAATTTGAATTTAGAGCAGTAGGTTCTACAGCCAATTGTGCTAACCCAATGACATTGTTAAATTCTATTGTGGCAAAACAACTTATTGACTTTAAAAAAGAAGTTGATGCGCTAATAGAAAAAAAGGAACTTAAAAAGGATGAAGCTGTATTTAATATTTTAAGAGAATATATTAAAAAGAGTAAAGCAATACTCTTTGAAGGAAATGGATATGGCGAAGCGTGGGAAAAAGAAGCTAAAAAAAGAAAACTAAGTAATAGAAAATCGACTCCAGAAGCGCTTAAAGCTAAAATTTCTAAAAAAGCCCTGTCCTTATATAGTGACTTGGGTGTAATGAACCCAACAGAAGTTGAAGCTCGTTACGAAATAGAGTTAGAAGATTACATCATGCGTATTCAAATAGAAGGACGGGTACTTGGTGATTTAGCTAGAAATCATGTGGTGCCCACAGCTGTAAAGTATCAAAACACCTTGATAGAAAATGTAAAAGGCTTGAAAGAGATTTATGGTAAAGACTTAAAAAAAGTAGCTGCCGCGCAAATGCTTTTGCTTGAAGAAATCTCCACGCATATAGAGTCTATAAATAATATGGTAAATAAAATGACTGATGCAAGAAGAGTTTCTAACAGCATAACATCATTAGAAGAAAAGGCTAAATCGTATTGCAATACCGTTAAGCCGCTGTTTGAAGATATAAGATACCATTGCGATAAATTAGAATTGTTGGTTGACGATGAGCTTTGGCCGCTTACAAAATACCGTGAACTTTTATTTACTACGTAGAACTACGTAGTTGTAAAACAATGAATTATATTTTAGAAGTAGTAAAATTCTTACTTAAAAATGCATTTCGTCGATGTAACCAAATAGGTAATCGAAAAAAGGACAATAATGCTGGTTTTTTTGATGCAACATTAAATTTCTGTTGATTAAATTCTATATATTGCACATGCTATTAATCAATATATATTTAACATGAAAAAAGTAATTTTTGGTGCTGCGGCACTATTATTCTCAGGTGCGATGTTCGCACAAGTTTCACAATCAGATTTAAAAGCCGTTGACGGTACAGACACAGCAGATGCTCAATTAGCTGTTGATTTGGCTACAGACGATGGTAACTATGGTGAAGCAATTCAAACAGGTAACACAAACAAATTACAAGTATTACAAGCTGGTACTAACCAATCTTCTTACTCAGAGCAAGGCGATGGTTTAGGAACTGGAGACAACAGAGCAAGAATCTGGCAAACAGGTGATGTATCTGGTATTAGTGGTGTGGATAACGCTGCAGATGTAAGACAATTAGGTTCTGCAAACGAATCGACTACTATGCAAGAAGGAGATTCTAACGAAGCTGTAACACGTCAAGGTTTAAAAGACGGTGGATTAAGCGGTGGAAACAAAGCGTTAATAAACCATGGTACTTCAGAAAATGGTGAGTTTAACTATGCTATGATTGAGCAAGATGGTCAAACTAACTCGGCTTGGACGGTACAATCTTGGGATAACAACGAAGCAAGAACAGTACAAGAAGGAGACAATAACATGTCTGGTACACGCCAAAAGTCTGGTCCTAACGGTTCTGATGGAAACTCAGCATTAGCAGAGCAGTATGGCGATGGTAACTCTTCTAAAATGTATCAAGAAGGTCATAATAACTATGTGCAAGCGGCTCAAAAAGGAGACGGCAATAAGGCAGACCAAAGACAAGAAGGTGACTTTAACGGAGCTTATGTAGATCAAGGTCAAGGTCTTTATGGTGTTACAGATGGTCTTACAGGTCCTGCATTAGATCTTTATGCAGATCCTTTAGCAACTCAAGGTGATGGTGGTCCAGATTCTCAAGCTGGTATTGCAATACAAAGACAAGATGGTGATGGTAACTTTGCTTACACATCTCAGTATGGTTCAGATGCAGAAGCAAGCAACCATGCAGAGCAGTATCAAGTAGGTAATAGTAATCAAGCTGCTATAGATCAGAATGCTAACGGTATCGCTAATGGTGGCGCTAATTATGCTCGTCAAGACCAAACAGGTGATGCTAACATTTCGTATACTGGCCAAAACGGTAGAGATCACAAAGCGTATTCTCGTCAAAATGGAGATTTTAACATTGCATTAGCGTCTCAAAAAGGAACTGCAAACTTAGTAAGTACTTACCAAGAAGGTGAAGACAACTGGGCAGTATCAGGACAAAGAGGTCATGATAACCAAGTGCTAATTGTACAAAAGAACGATGGTATTTCTGGTGGACATAGCTTTAAAGCTAGCCAAAATATAGACGATCCTTATTCTAATGGAAATAACACTATTCAAGTATTACAATTAGGACCAAGTGGAGATATTATGGGACAGCATGAAGGATGTGACTTCCAAGATGCAGTAACTCCAGGTATGCCAGCAGGTGTAGATGGATTTGATTTAGATGCGCCTTGTGCTCCTGGTGCAGCTGGATGCTAATATCTAAATTTTAAGATTAAATAAAATAATTTAATCAAAACCATACTTTAAAAGAGGATGCCTTATAGCAAGCATCCTCTTTTTTTATTTCGAATACTTTTGTTTAAAAAAATAGGCGGTTTTAAGAGTTTGTTTTAATTTTTAAAATGGAATTGATTTTGAGCTAAATAATAGTACTACGTAATTTTACTTAGATAGCTACGTATTTCTACGTACTTGGTAATTAGTGTCTTATAGCGTCTGTTTTCTACTAAAATGCGTTTCGTCGATATAAATTATATGGTAATCGAAAATACTGTTAAAATCACATCATTCTAACCAAAAACCTCAAGATGTATGGATTTTTTTCTGTATATTTACAATGCTATTAATCAATATATATTTAACATGAAAAAAGTAATTTTCGGTGCTGCGGCACTATTATTCTCGGGTGCGATGTTCGCACAAGTTTCACAAAGCACATTAACTGCACAAGACGCAACAGATTCAGCAGATGCTCAATTAGCTGTGGATTTGACTGCAGACGATGGTAACTATGGTGAAGCTAAACAGACAGGTAACACAAACAAGTTACAAGTATTACAAGCTGGTACTAACCAATCTTCTTATTCAGAGCAAGGTGATGGTGTAGGAACTGGAGACAACAGAGCAAGAATCTGGCAAACAGGTGATGTATCTGGTATTAGTGGTGTGGATAACGCTGCAGATGTAAGACAATTAGGTTCTGCAAACGAATCGACTACAATGCAAGAAGGCGACTCTAACGAAGCAGTAACACGTCAAGGTTTAAAAGACGGTGGATTAAGCGGTGGAAACAAAGCATTAATCAACCATGGTACTGCAGAGAATGGTGAGTTTAACTATGCTATGATCGAGCAAGATGGACAAACTAACCAAGCTTGGACAGTACAGTCTTTCGATAACAACGAAGCAAGAACAGTACAAGAAGGTGACAACAACATGTCTGGTGTTCGTCAAAAATCTGGTCCAAATGGTTCTCTAGGGAACTCAGCTTTAAATGAGCAATATGGTGATGATAACTCATCTAAAATTTACCAAGATGGCCATACCAATTATGCTTATACTGCTCAAAAAGGAGATGACAATAAAGCAGACCAAAGACAAGTTGGTGATTTTAACTCAGCATATGTAGATCAAGGTCAAGATTTTTTATCACAGCCTGATGGACTTTTAGGTCCAACATTAGATTTTTTCACAGATGCTGGTTTTACAGCTGGTGATGGTGGTCCAGACTCTCAAGCTGGTAAAGCAAGACAAAGACAAAATGGAGATGGCAATTTAGCTTATGCTGGACAATTTGGTTCAGACGATGAAGATAGTAACCGTGCAGAGCAAAACCAAACTGGTGATGGTAATGTGGTTTACATAGAACAAAATGCAAACGGTACACCTACTGGCGGTGCAAATTATGCACGTCAAGACCAAGTAGGAAATGGTAACGGTGCTTATTCTGGACAAAACGGTAGAGACCATTTAACATATACACGTCAGTATGGAAACAGTAACATTACATTAACGTCTCAAAAAGGAAATGCGAACTTAATTAGTACGTACCAATCTGGTGATGATAACTGGGCGGAAACAGGACAAAGAGGTCATGACAACCAAGCTTTAATCGTACAAAAGAACGATGGTATTACAGGTGGTCATAGCTTTAAATCTAGCCAAAACATAGCAGATGGTGGTATGCCAAACGGTGGTAACACAATTAGCGTATTACAATTAGGTCCTTCTGGTGACATCATGAATGACGGTGAGAACTGTGATTTCCAAGATGTTGTTAACCCAGGTATGCCAGGTGGTGTAGATGGATTTGACTTAGATGCTCCTTGTACTCCTGGTACAGCTGGATGCTAATATCTAGTGAATATATAGATTAATTATTTTAATCTGATACATATAAAAAGGAGGATGACTATATAGCAATCATCCTCTTTTTTTTTAAATTTATAATTCTTATGAAAACATTAGTAAATAATAACAAAATAACCATAGCAATGCTATCGTTATTCTTTGTATTTCAAATAAGTTGGAGTCAAACTTACAGTGCCGATGACGACACAGAAAGCACAGAAGCTTCAACTACTGTAAATGGACAAGAGTTTTCGCAAAGTCAATTCTCTTCTTTTTTTGATACTACACCAAACCCAACATTAGATGTTATAGATAGTAACGCTATTGCCATAGAACAAGTAGGTGCTAATAACAATGTGTCTGCTAAAGTGGCATCTCGCGCTAGTGATATAAATATTTATCAAAACGGATTAAATAACGATGTAAGCCTCGCTTACAAAGTAGATGCTGTAGTAGCAACTTTAGAGCAAAATGGTAACGATAATACAATATTAGATTATGTTATAGATCCTAATGCTAAAGTCTCTTTAGAGCTTCAGCAAAACGGAAACAATTTAACTTTCGATAAATTTGGAACTAATAACATAACAAAAAACATTAAATTTACTCAAACTGAAGCATCACCAACAATCATAATTAGAAGTTTCAATTAAAGATAAATGCGCCTCAAATTTATTAAACATATTGTATTTACAATCTGTGCATTAGTATTTTTAAATACTAATGCTCAAAATGTTATTTATAATAAAGAAGTAAAAGCGCAAATTAAAATAGATAGAACGAGTGAGTTTACTACATTCGCAGCTACGTCTGAGAATTTAACATATTCTGGGCGTAATTTGCGTTACGAATTTATGATGTTTAAAGCCGATACTAGCGGTAATGTAGCTAAATCAGCGCAGTCTAATAAGTTCTTTTTGCAGAACTATGAAAAAAAAATATTATCTTCCGTTACCATTAACAATCAAATAGACGGAAAAGTAACATTATTGTTGTTGGTTTATCCAAATGAAGAGGAGCAGGATGAAACACAAGGAGCGATAGGAAAATGTAGATTGGTTATTACAAGTAACGAAAATGGACAATTAAATATTGAAGGAGATTTAGAGAAAGAAATATTTTTACAAGGTTTAGTAATAAAGAAAGTATTAACTAAATCTGGTAGAGATTTTCATCGTTATTTCTATTCTGAATATTTTAACAAACAAGTAACCACAGAAAAACACATTGTAATTAAAGAAGTGCCAGGTCAACGTAGGAGTACTAGAATTACAGTGGAAGTAGATGGTCAACTCGTTTGGCAATTTTTTGCAAGACCTAAAAAAGAATTTTTACAGAAAATGGCAGATATTTCATTAGATAGAAGTATAAGATATTTGCAACAATTACAACAGAGACAAGACACACAAATACGTTATTAATTATGAAGTTTAAATTATTTATAATCCTTTTTCTGGGTGCTTTTGCATTCGCTAGTGCACAGCAATTTAGCTACAAAGCTTTAAATCCTGCATTTGGTGGTGATACTTTTAATTATAACTGGTTATTAAGTTCTGCAAACGCTCAAAACGGTTTTACGCAACCTAGAACACAAGCCGAAGAGCAATCTGAATTAGATCGATTTGGTGAGAATTTAAATCAACAAGTACTAAATCAGATTTCGCGAGCGCTATTGGCGCAACAAGTGGATGCTGTTGGCGATTTTAACCAAGAAGGGACATTTACATTTGGTACATTAAATGTAGAAGTATTTGAATCGGACGAAGGATTAGTTATTAATATTTTAGACACCTCAAACGGAGAACAAACACAAGTTATCGTTCCAAATCCATAGCATAAACTTTGCCTCTTATGAAAAATCACCAAAAAATAGTAGCCATTTTGGCTATATTCTTATGTTTAAGCTCTTGCGGAACTTATTTTAACCAACCATTCTCTCAAGAAGCTTCAAGAATAGGCGAATATTCCAAATCAACAAAACAGCTTTTAGATTTACCACCACCTAAAGTACCTTTAGAAGTAGCAGTATATAATTTTAGTGACCAAACTGGTCAATATAAAGCGGTTGAAAACGGAAGTACTTTTAGTACAGCCGTAACTCAAGGCGCAACAACAATGTTAATAAAAGCCTTGGGAGACTCAGGTTATTTTGTTCCTTTAGAAAGAGAAAATTTTAATAATCTCTCTACAGAAAGAAACATTATTCGAACTACAAAACAAGAATACATAAAAGGACTTAATCCTAATGAACCAGCAATAAAACCACTATTGTATGCAGGCTTAATGCTTGAAGGTGGTATTATATCTTACGATACTAATATTGTTACAGGTGGAGCAGGCGCACGTTACTTTGGTGTTGGCGGCTCTGCTCGTTACAGACAAGACAGAATTACAGTTTACCTTCGAGCTGTTTCAACACAAAGTGGTGAAATAATTAACACTATATACGTATCTAAAACTATTTTATCTCAAGCCGTAGACGTAAGTTTATTTCGTTTTGTAAAGTTTCAAAGATTATTAGAAGCTGAAACTGGATTTACACAAAATGAACCTGTGCAGTTGGCAGTAAAAGACGCTATTGAAAAAGCAGTTCACGACTTAATTATGGAAGGTATAGAAGATGGGTATTGGGCTACAAAAGCTGGTGTTAATGTTGATAAAGAGTTGGTTGCACAATACCAGAAAGAAAAAGATGCAGCAAATGTAACAGAATTATTTAATCGCTTCACTTTTAAACGCCGTACAGATAATGTGCTTCATGGTTCTGTTGGAGCAGCACGTATAAATGGTGATTACATAAACTCAGAATTTAAATTAAATTCGAGATTAGGATATAAACGATATTTAAATTCACATTTCAATTTAAATTTAAATGGAAATTTATTCAACTTATCTAATGAAAATATTTTTAATAAAAATTTTGTATCTATTGATGCTAATGTGGAATACACCGTGTTACCATTCGATAAATTAACACCATACGTTTACGCTGGTGGTGGTACAAACATTTCAAACGATTTTAATAACTTAAATCCAAAATTACAAGCAGGAATAGGAGTCGAGTACTTAGTATCACACCGAATTGGTATTACAGGATATGCAGAAAATAATTTTGTGTTAAGTGATGCTGTTGATGAATTGGTTAGAGGCTCTAGAGATGATATGTATTTAAGGTTTGGAGTAGGTTTAAATTTATACATTGGGAATTATAATACAAAAAGAGATTTAGAACGTGCAAAATTAAGAGAAGAAAGAAAAGCGCTTAAACAAATAAAAAGAGAAAATATTACAAAAAGCTTAATAAAGGATAAGCCTGTTCCTCAAGAGGATAAGAATGAAAAAAGTGCAGAAGAGAATTAACTTAAAGGCAGTAAAAATGAAAACAGTAAAAAATATATTGGCATTAATTTTAATAATTATTGCTATTTCAACCTGTAGCGAAAATCAAATCGATGGTGTTCGTGTAGGATCTATAAATGGCAAAGTTGTTGCCCAAGGAACAAATGCTCCACTTGAAAACGTAAAAATATCTACAAACCCTGTTTCTAGTACAGTGTTTACCGATGAAGAAGGAAATTTCCTTATAGAAAATGCAACGATTGGCACCTATGCTGTACAGGCAGAACTAGATGGTTTTGTTACAGCGTTCGAATCGGTTTCTGTTCTTGAAAATACTGCAGCAGTTGTAGCTTTCGAGTTAATAACCTCCAACGCTAATAACCAGCCGCCAACAGCGCCAGACTTAATTTTTCCTGAGGATTTAGCAACAGAAGTCGATTTGGAAGTCCAGTTTACTTGGGAAGCTTCAGATCCAGATACTAACGACGAATTAATGTATACCTTAGAGCTAAGAAATGGAGAGACTAATCAAGTTGAAACTTATGAGACAGCTCAAGATACTTTTTATTTGGCTAGCAATCTAGAGCTTTCAACTACTTATTTTTGGCAAGTAAAGGTTAGCGATGGTACCAATGATGATGTGGTTTCATCTATTAGTCAATTTAGTACCATAACCGTTCCAAATAATCCTTATGTTTTTGTAAAAAAAGAAAATGGGAATAATGTTATTTACTCCGGTAATGAAGATATGGAAGATGGATCAGATTCTGAAGTAGATGTAGATTTAATTAAATTAACAAGCGAGGCAAATAACAGTTTTAGACCAAGAACTAATATTGCACTAAATAAAATCGCATATTTGCGAACCGCTGGTGGGAGCACTCAAATATTTACAATGAACACCGATGGATCTAACAAAACACAAGTAACTAGCGCAGTTCCTGTTTCTGGTTTTAGATTAGAACAAGTAGATTTTTGTTGGGCACAAAATGGAAGTAAATTGTATTATCCAAGTTTTGATAAAATATATCAAATAAATCCTGATGGAAGCGGTTTTGATTCTAATCCTATTTATCAAACAACAGATGGCTCGTTTGTTTCAGAAATAGAAAGTGTAGCTTTTGATAACGACTTAATATTGGTGAAAACAAATAATTCTGTTGGTTATAACGCACGATTATTTACTGTAAGATTATCTACAGGATTAGAAGAAGATGTTATAGTTGAAGGTTTACCTGGAGCCATTGGAGGTATAGATATCACCGCAAACGGTAATCAAGTTATTTATAATAGAGATGTTTCTGGATCTGAAAACACAAATTATAGACAATTTGAAAGTAGAATTTTTGTTTATGATATTCCTTCTACAACAAATACACAAATACTAACAGCAGTGCTTCCTGGGCAAAATGATTTAGATGTTAAATTTGCACCAAATGAAGGCGGATTTATATTTACTAGAGTTTCTAATACGGTTAATGGCGTTCCTGGAATATTTAGGTACCAATTTGGGCAAGCAAATGCAGAAATAGAGTTATTCACAGCAGCCTCAATGCCAGATTGGGATTAAAATTAATCGACCAAAATATAAAGAAGCACACAAAATTTTGTGTGCTTTTTTTTTACAGTTATCTTTGCATTTTAAAACACAATTATGAGTTCGGAAATAAGTAAACGTTACAGTCAAAGAGGTGTTTCGGCATCAAAAGAAGATGTTCACAATGCTATAAAAAACATAGATAAAGGCTTGTTTCCAAAAGCGTTTTGTAAAATAGTTCCAGATTATTTAACCAATGACGAGGACTACTGTTTAATTATGCATGCAGATGGTGCAGGTACTAAGAGTGCTCTAGCTTATATGTATTGGAAAGAAACCGGAGATGTTTCCGTTTGGAAAGGCATCGCTCAAGATGCATTAATTATGAATATTGACGACCTGTTGTGCGTTGGTGCAACGGATAATATTATGCTGTCTTCAACCATTGGTAGAAATAAAAACCTAATTACAGGAGAAGTTATTTCAGCCATCATCAATGGCACCGAAGAGTTAATAGAAGACTTAAAATCCTTTGGTGTAACAATCCATTCAACAGGAGGAGAAACTGCAGATGTTGGAGATTTAGTAAGAACAATTATTGTAGATTCTACAGTAACTGCACGTATGAAACGTAGCGATGTAATCGATAATGCAAACATTAAGGCTGGAGATGTTATTATTGGTTTAGAAAGTTTCGGGCAAGCCACCTACGAAAAAGAATATAATGGAGGCATGGGAAGTAACGGGCTAACCTCTGCAAGGCACGACGTGTTTAATAACTATTTAGCAAAAAAATATCCTGAAAGTTTTGATGCCGCTGTGCCAGAAGAATTAGTGTATTCTGGACAGGTAAAACTTACTGATGCTGTTGAAAATAGCCCGATAGATGCTGGTAAGTTGGTGTTGTCGCCAACAAGAACTTACGCACCAATAGTAAAAGAGATTTTATCAAAATATAATGCTGATGCTATTCATGGGATGGTACATTGCTCTGGTGGAGCACAAACGAAGATTCTTCATTTTATCGATAATTTACATATTGTTAAAGATAATTTGTTTCCTATTCCACCACTGTTTAAATTAATTCAGGAGCAGTCTAAAACCGACTGGAAAGAAATGTATCAGGTTTTTAATTGTGGACATAGAATGGAATTATATGTAGCTCCGGAAATAGCCGAAGATATTATTTCAATCTCTAAAAGTTTTAATGTTAAGGCACAAATTGTTGGTAGAGTAGAAAAATCAGACATAAAAAAACTTACTATTACAAGCGAGTTTGGCACTTTCGAATACTAAATTAAGCTCAAATTACTAATCTCCTTCCTACTTTAATATGAATAAAATTGTTTTCCTAATAGCTGTCGTTATTGGTCAAATTAGCTTGGCCCAATCTAAAATTATTACTACAAAAGCAGATACATTAACCGCAAAGCAAAAAGACTCTATAAAAAATCTTGGGCCTTGGAAACAAAAAAATATTGCAAGTTTAGATATTAACGAAGTTACTTTTGTTAACTGGAGTGCTGGAGGAAGTAATTCAATATCAGCCTTAACCGGTTTGGTTTCTACATTAAATTATACACAAAACAATTTAAAATGGAAAAATTTATTGCGTGTACGTTATGGCATTAATAAGCAGGAAAACCAAAAGTTAAGAAAAACGGAAGATGAATTCGAACTCCTGTCCACTTTGGGCTACCGTAAAGATACCATTACTAATTGGTATTATTCGGCACGATTTAATTTTAGAACACAGTTAACCAATGGTTATAATTATCCAGATAGAGATAATGAGATTTCAGGATTAATGGCACCAGGATATTTGTTTATTGGAGGTGGCGCAGAATATGGCAAAAATTTAGAAAAATTTTCACTCTATATGTCGCCTTTAACCTTTAAAGGTACGTTTGTTTTAGATAGCCAATTGTCTAACGCTGGTGCTTTTGGTGTTACACCTGCTGTGTACGACGATCAAGGTAACATTTTAAAACAAGGAGAACGCATACGAACCGAAATGGGAATGTTACTCACCAGTTCTTACGAAGCCGAAATATTAGAAAACATACATCTTGTTAATCTCTTTAGCCTATACACAGATTATCTTAAGGATTTTGGCAATATAGATGTGGATTGGGAAATGGTTTTAAATCTTAAGGTTAACAATTTTGTTCGTGCCACTTTAGGCTCTCATTTAAAGTATGATAACGACGTAAAAATTATAGAAGAAACAGCAATAGAAGGGGAGGTTGCAGAACGAGGCGCCAAACTACAATGGAAACAACTTTTAGGAGTTGGTGTGGTTTACGAGTTTAATTAAAATTTAAATAAAGCCTTTAATCAGTAACAAAAAACTGCAGGTAATTAAGCAATCTATAACATAAAGAGCAAGTACCAGCTTAAAGTTAGAGACACCAACCATTTTATAGAATTTAATTTTTTTACGCATACTTCTATCATTAATCATCAACCAAAAAAGTATCATAAGAAACAGTTTGGTTAAGAGTGCACTTATAATTTCGGGACTATAAACAGTTAGTAAAATAGTTACCGTAAAAGACCATAAAGCGAGAGGTCTGTAATAAAATAATATGGCGCGAAATTGGCTTAGCATATATTATACAACGCAATTTTTTCTGTATTATTTTTCAACAGTCTAAACACATAAGAAACCATTGATAATTGATAAATTATCGTATTTTTGTTTCACAATTTAATAGATAGATGTTAGATAAATTACAAATAGTAAAACAGCGTTTTGATGAGGTTAGTGATTTAATCATTCAACCAGATGTTATTTCAGACCAGAAACGTTACGTTGAGCTAACCAGAGAATATAAAGATTTACGTTTGTTAATGGATAAACGTGAGTTGTATATAGAGTTAACAAATAATTTAGCTGAAGCCGAAGAAATAATTGCAGATGGAAGCGATCCGGAAATGGTTGATATGGCTAAAATGCAATACGACGAAGCTAAAGAAGGCATCCCGCTTTTAGAGGAAGATATAAAAGTACTTTTAATACCTAAAGATCCTCAGGATGCTAAAAATGCAGTAGTAGAATTACGCGCTGGAACAGGTGGTGATGAAGCCAGTATTTTTGCAGGAGATTTATATAGAATGTACACCAAATATTGCGAAAGCAGAGGTTGGAAAGTAGATACCGTTGACTATAGTGAGGGTACCAATGGCGGATTTAAAGAAATTCAATTTGAAGTATCTGGAGACGATGTTTACGGCACTCTAAAGTTTGAAGCAGGTGTACACCGTGTACAACGTGTACCACAAACCGAAACGCAAGGTCGTGTGCATACCAGTGCAGCAACTGTTATGGTATTTCCTGAAGCCGAAGAATTTGATGTAGAAATCGACCCGAAAGATGTACGTATCGATTATTTCTGTTCATCTGGACCAGGAGGGCAATCTGTAAATACAACCTATTCTGCAGTACGTTTAACACATGAACCAACAGGTTTGGTAGCACAATGTCAGGACCAAAAATCGCAACATAAAAATAAAGAGAAAGCTTTTAAAGTACTTCGCTCACGTCTCTACGATTTGGAGTTGGCTAAGAAAATGGAAGAAGATGCAGCGTTGCGAGGTACAATGGTAACCTCTGGAGATCGAAGTGCTAAAATTAGAACCTATAACTATTCGCAAGGGCGTGTAACAGACCACAGGATTGGGCTTACACTTTACGATTTGCAGAACATTATAAATGGCGACATTCAAAAAATATTAGACGAGTTAATGCTGGCAGAAAATACTGAGAAGTTAAAGGCTAACAGCGATATAATGTAATGATGAAATATTTTTTTATAACTTTATTTTTAGTTGCTGGCTTAAATTCTTTTGGTCAAGACGAAATAGAATTTAAAGCACCAGATTACAAGAAAATAGAAAAGACCATCAGTAAAAAAAAGTCTGATTTATTTTATAAAAAATTAATGAAAAGGTTTTTGGATGCAGATTCTACGATGTCACTGGTAGAAAAAAGGCATCTGTATTACGGTTTTACATTTAACGAAAAATACTCGCCTTACAGTCGTTCTGAATTTACCGATAGTTTAAGAACAATACTCAATAAACCTAAATTAGAAGAAACAGATTTTAAAAATATCATTAAATTTAGTAATGAAATTTTTAAGGAAAACCCATTCGATATTCGTACTTACAATTATGTCATGTACGCCTATGATGAATTAGGTAACAAACCAGAGTTGGAAAAAGCTATAATTAAAGTAAATATGATTGTAGATGCGCTTTTGAGTTCTGGTGATGGAATTTCAAAAAAAACAGCCTTCTATGTTATTTATACAACGCACGAGTATGATTTAATTTCAATACTTGGATTTAAATTTGGAGGTATGCAAAGTCTAATTGAGCATTATGACCGTTTAACTTTAGCCGAAAATGAATACGGTTTTGAAAGTTTTTATTTTGATGTTTCACCATGCTTAAATTCAATGTCTAAAATGTTTAAAAATTAAATTTTGCCTCATGTTTTAAGAGGCTTTTTAATTTATTAAACTGAAATTATCAGGTATACCGCAAGTAATTCGAAATAAAATAAGAGTAACTAAACAACGGTTTCTCCTTTGGAGGATTAAGAGAAATTAATGACAACACAACAACTTACAGCGCAAATTAAAAAAAAACAGTCTTTTCTATGCATAGGATTAGACGTCGATTTAAATAAAATACCACCACATTTATTAAAAACCGAAGATCCTATTTTCGAATTTAATAAAGCCATAATCGATGCTACACACCACTTATGTGTAGCGTACAAACCAAACATAGCGTTTTACGAAGCTTATGGTATTAAAGGCTGGCAAGCTTTACAAAAAACCATCAATTATTTAAACGAAAACCATCCGGAAATTTTCACCATTGCCGATGCTAAACGTGGCGATATTGGCAATACAAGTGCAATGTATGCCAAAGCTTTCTTCGAAGATTTAGCTTTCGATAGTATTACCGTTGCGCCTTATATGGGAAAAGATTCTATAGAACCTTTTTTAGCATTTAAAAGCAAACACACGATACTTTTAGCGCTAACCTCTAATCAAGGTGCTTTCGATTTTCAGACGCTAAGCGTCAATAAACAGCAACTATACAAACAGGTCTTAGAAACTTCAAAAACTTGGAAGAATGCAGAAAATCTAATGTATGTAGTTGGTGCCACTAAAGCAGAATATTTTTCAGAGATAAGAAAAATTATCCCAAACAGTTTTCTTTTAGTGCCTGGCGTTGGCGCACAAGGCGGAAACTTACAAGAGGTTTGTAAATATGGCTTAAGTGAGAATATAGGTTTGCTAATTAACTCTTCAAGAGGCATTATTTATTCATCAAATAAAGAAGATTTTGCTCAGGCTGCAGCTAAAAAAGCTGAAGAATTACAACAGGAAATGGAAACGATTTTAAAAAGTTAATAGTCATTAGCAGCAAAGCGAAGCAAGCGCTATAAATGAAACTAAAAGACCAAATAGAAAGACAACTAATATTAGACCATACGCCAAAGCGAATAATCTCTTTAGTGCCATCTCAAACCGAACTACTCTACGACTTAGGTCTTGAGGACGCTGTAGTAGGCATCACTAAATTTTGTGTGCATCCCTTTCACTTTAAAAGTACAAAGCAAATAGTAGGAGGCACAAAACAAATTAATATTGAAAAAATAAAAGCTTTAAATCCCGATATTATTCTTTGCAATAAAGAAGAAAATACTAAAGATATTGTTAAGGCTTGCGAAGCAATTTGTACTACACATGTCTCAGATATTGTAACCGTAGAAGATTGTTTAGAACTCATTAAGCAATACGGTATCATTTTTAGAAAACGTACAAATGCAACCAAGATTTCAGATAAAATAAACTTCAATTTAAAGGATTTTAAAACCTTTATAAAAGACAAGCCAACGCTTAAAGTCGCGTATTTTATTTGGCGAAATCCATGGATGGTTGCAGGAAATAATACGTTTATTAATTATTTGTTAGCACTTAATAATTTTAAAAACATCTACAGTAATTTAGACCGTTATCCAGAAATTGAAATAGAAAAACTACGTACAGCAGGCGACCCAGAAGTTGTACTCTTGTCAAGCGAACCTTACCCTTTTAAAGATGAACATGCTTTCGAAATTGGTCGTGTATCGCACCACGCAAAAACCATATTTGTGGATGGAGAATATTTTTCGTGGTATGGCTCACGATTAATAAAGGCTTTCGATTACTTCAAAACATTACGAAACAGACTGTGAGTTATCACGAGATAAAAACTTAATCTGGTTTAGTTTGTGCAATAATTTCATAGCCTTATATTCATAGTCATCACTAAGTGCGTGATCTGTTTGGCTTAAATTATATGCTTGCTCAACCAATTGCTTATAGCGCCTATTTAATTTGTGTTGATGAGATTTTAATAAATTTTTACGACTCATGACTATTTTGAGAATGGTCAAATAAATATACGTTAAATATTGATATATAGCGTGTTATGTTAATATTTTTTTTGTTAAATAAAAAAACCAATCTTTAAAGCGGTGTTAAGATTGGTTTTAAGACTGTAATAAACTAACTAACTCAAGTAAATATGAAGTAAATAACTTGAGCTACAAAAGTATTTTAATGCTATCGTTTTTATGTTATCTTAATATTATCTAACTATTAAAAAACTTAAAAACCATAATTGTTTTCTAACGAAACAAAAGCCCCAAAATTAAAATGGTAACAAGATAAATAGCAAAACCCATAGAAATATAGTGCCAAAATGTTTTATCTCTTTGCCTTGTCCAGTTTTTACCTAACATTACTCGTCTATGATAACCCATTGCAAAAGGAAAAGCAAGCAATCTTATTTTTTCCCTATAAGTAAAAGTGGTTGTTAGGTTGTCCTCAAAATAGGTTTTAACATCTCTTGCATCCAGTTCATTAGCAATAGCTTTTTTTATTTCGGTATTGGTAGTCGGGTTTCTATACAATTCAATTAACTGTGCATCACTAAGTTTAGAGCTGTTTTTCAATTCCATTCAAAAAATATTATAACAACGTCATCAATTTAATACTAATCTTGCAACGCAAAAACCTTTTGTAGTAAACTTGTGGTTCTTGCAGATACTTTTTCTCTAATCTCCAGCTCTTCAACAGCAATCATTTTATAAACACCTTTTAAGGCTTCGTTAGTTACATAATCTGTTAAATCCGGATTTACATTACTTGTAAAAGGTATCGCATTGTATTTATTAATTAAGTTTTCCCAAATTTGGTCAGCACCAACTTTAGCAAAACTATTTTTAATTACAGGATTAAACTTGGCATACAAAGCGGTTTGTGTTCTGCCATTTAAGTACTGCGTAGCAGCATCTTTATCACCAAGTAAAATATTCTTAGCATCGTTAAAAGTAATGCCTTTAACAGCATCTATAAATATAGGTGTTGCTTCTCCAACCGCATCTTCAGCCGCTCGGTTTAATACTTTTAAACCTTCGTCTGCCAAATTATCTAAGCCAATATCTCTTAACGCTTTATCAACTTTCTGTAACTCTGCAGGAAGTAAAATTTTCACTAATTCGTTTTTAAAAAAACCATCCTGTACAGTTAATTTACTCACTTGTTTATCAATACCAAAATCCAATGCCTGGCGTAATCCGTTGGCAATATCTAATTGCGATACACCACCAGTACCTTGTGGTAATTGGTTTACAACATCCTGCAGTTCTGCGCAAGCCGTTAAATTAAATGCTAAAAACAGGGCTAATAATCGTTTCATAATTTATTTTTTAAGGTTTAAAGATACTTATAATTTGGGCAAATATTTTGCTGTAGTATTTAGTGTTTAAAGAAAAATTTAAGGAAGCAAAATACCGCGTTTTCCGCTATATCTTTTTTTGCCATATATGGCAGCAAAAAAAGGATGCCGCATCAACCGCTTTCGCAAACTCAAATTTACGAGAAAATTACCGTTTTATTATTAAACACCATCACTTTCCTGTTTATGTGATGTTTAATAGCAGTAGCCAGAACAATTTTTTCTAAATCACGACCCTTGGCAATTAAATCTTCTATGGCGTGCGTGTGCGATACACTTGCCACATCCTGAGCAATAATAGGGCCAGCATCTAACTCTGCAGTAACATAATGGCTTGTTGCACCAATTATTTTTACACCACGTTTGTAAGCCGAGTGATAGGGCTTGGCACCAACAAAGGCTGGTAAAAACGAGTGGTGAATATTTATAACCTTATTCGGGTAGGCATTAACAACACGATCCGAAACAATTTGCATATAGCGCGCTAAAACAATAAAATCGATACCATGCTCCTTACATAATTTTAACTGTTGTGTTTCTGCTTCGGTTTTGGTGTCTTTAGTAACAGGAATATGGTAAAACGGAATTTTAAATCCATCTGCAATGGCCTTAACATTGTTGTGGTTACTTACAATAAAAGGAATGTCTACAAACAATTCGCCAGCGTTATAACGTCCTAAAATATCGTACAAACAATGGTCGTATTTAGAAACAAACAATGCCATTTTGGGTTTATCTTCAATATTATAAATACGCCATTTCATATTAAATTTTTCAGCTAACACGGTTTTAAAACTTGCCTTAAAATCGTCCATAGAAAATGAAGGGAATTCACTTTCTAAACGCATAAAGAAAATATTTTGTTCTCTGTCCACATGTTGGTCTATATAAACAATATTACCGTTATTATAAGCAATAAAATTGGTAACAGAAGCAATAATACCAGACTGGTCTTTACAGTGTATCTGTAGTATAATTTTTTTCATAAAGTTAGTGTTAATAGCAAGTCTAAGGTAATATAAAAAAATTAGTATATTTTATAAGTTAGCCTTATTAGATTATTCTAAATTTTAGGACAATTATTTTGAATATTCCGTAAATTGCACCACTAATTCTCAGTTAAAAATAGTAATGAAACAAATAGCACCTTACAAGCCAAAATACAAAGTTAGAATAGTAACCGCAGCCTCGTTGTTCGATGGTCACGATGCTTCCATAAATATCATGCGTCGTATAATCCAATCCACAGGTGTAGAAGTTATTCACTTAGGGCACGATAGAAGTGTTGAGGAAGTGGTAACTACTGCTATTCAAGAAGATGCTAATGCTATTTGTTTAACCTCTTATCAAGGAGGACATAATGAGTATTTTAAATACATGTACGATTTGCTCAAAGAAAGAGGAGCAGAGCACATTAAAATCTTTGGTGGAGGAGGAGGTGTTATTTTGCCATCAGAAATTAAAGAATTAATGGATTACGGGATTTCACGAATTTACTCACCAGACGATGGTCGTGAAATGGGCTTGCAAGGCATGATTAACGATTTGGTTAAACAATCAGACTTTGCTATTGGCGATACTTTAAATGGTGAGGTCGACATGCTTCCATCAAAAAATCCTAAAGCCATTGCAAGAGTTATTTCTTCGGCAGAGAATTTCCCGGAAGTAGCAAAAGGTGCTTTGGAGGAAATTCATATTAAAAACAAAAATTCTAAAACACCAGTTTTAGGAATCACAGGAACTGGAGGAGCAGGAAAATCGTCGTTAGTCGATGAGTTGGTGCGTAGATTCTTAATAGACTTTCCAGAAAAAACTATTGGTATTGTGTCTGTCGATCCTTCAAAAAGAAAAACAGGAGGCGCACTTTTAGGAGACCGTATTCGTATGAATGCCATCAACTCACCACGTGTTTATATGCGTAGTTTGGCAACACGACAAAGTAACTTAGCCCTGTCAAAATATGTAAACGAAGCCGTGCAGGTTTTAAAAGCTGCAGAATACGATTTAATTATTTTAGAAACCTCTGGAATAGGACAAAGCGATACAGAAATAATGGAGCACAGCGATGTTGCGTTGTATGTTATGACACCAGAATTTGGTGCAGCAACGCAATTGGAGAAAATAGACATGCTCGATTTTGCCGATTTGGTAGCTATTAATAAATTCGATAAACGCGGTTCTTTAGATGCCTTACGCGATGTAAAAAAACAATACATGCGTAACAATAATTTGTGGGACACACCACAGGAGGAGTTACCTGTTTTTGGGACTATTGCCTCTCAATTTAACGACCCAGGAATGAATACGCTTTACATAGCGATAATGAATAAATTGGCAGAGAAAACGGAAACTGAGTTACAATCTACTTTCGAAATTTCGAAAGAAATGAGCGAAAAGATTTTTGTTATTCCGCCAAACAGAACAAGATACCTCTCTGAAATTGCCGAAAATAATCGTGCCTACGATAAAACAGCAAATGCACAGGTAGAAGTGGCTCAAAAACTATTTGGCATATATAAAACCTTAACCTCTGTTTTAGAAGCAGAAGTAGCATTAGATAAAGCAGGAATAGCTTCAGAATCTGTAAAACCTAATAACGAAAACAAAACGTTTGTTAAGTTATTAGTTAATGAATTCGACCGTGTAAAATTAAACTTAGACCCATATAATTGGGAAATTATTACCGGCTGGGACGAAAAAGTAAATAAATACAAAAACCCTGTTTATGCTTTTAAAGTTAGAGAAAAGGAAATAAAAATAGAAACGCATACCGAGTCACTTTCGCACTTACAAATACCAAAAGTAGCGCTGCCAAAGTATCAGGCTTGGGGCGATATTTTAAAATGGTGTTTACAGGAAAACGTACCAGGCGAATTTCCATATACTGCAGGATTATATCCATTTAAACGTACAGGAGAAGACCCAGCACGTATGTTTGCAGGCGAAGGCGGACCAGAACGTACAAACAGGCGTTTTCATTACGTAAGTGCAGGTTTGCCAGCTAAACGATTATCTACAGCGTTCGATAGTGTAACCCTTTACGGTAATGATCCAGACTTACGTCCAGATATTTACGGTAAAATTGGAAATGCAGGTGTAAGTATTTGCTGTTTAGACGATGCTAAAAAACTGTACTCTGGTTTCGATTTGGCGAGTGCAATGACTTCTGTAAGTATGACTATTAATGGTCCTGCTCCTATGTTATTGGGGTTCTTTATGAATGCTGCCATAGACCAGCAATGCGAAATATATATTGAGGAAAACAGCTTAGAAAAAGACGTTGAAGCGAAAATAACTAAAATTTATAAAGGCAAAACACGACCATCTTACAATGGCGATTTACCAGAAGGAAACAACGGCTTAGGATTAATGTTATTAGGTGTTACTGGAGATCAAGTGTTGCCAGCAAACGTGTACGCCGAAATTAAAAAGAATACCATTGCTCAGGTTAGAGGAACTGTACAAGCCGATATTTTAAAGGAAGATCAGGCACAAAATACCTGTATATTTTCAACTGAATTTGCCCTGCGTTTAATGGGTGATGTTCAAGAGTATTTTATAGAAAATAATGTACGTAATTTTTACAGTGTTTCTATATCTGGATACCACATTGCAGAAGCTGGAGCAAACCCTATTACACAATTGGCATTAACACTATCTAACGGGTTCACATATGTAGAATATTACTTGTCTCGCGGCATGGATATTAATAAATTCGGGCCTAATTTATCGTTCTTTTTCTCTAACGGTATCGATCCGGAATATTCTGTAATAGGTCGTGTGGCACGTAAAATTTGGTCTAAGGCATTAAAACATAAATATGGTGCCAATGCCAGAGCGCAAATGTTGAAATACCATATTCAAACGTCTGGGAGAAGTTTACATGCTCAGGAAATTGATTTTAATGATATTCGTACAACACTTCAAGCCTTATATGCTATTTACGATAATTGTAACTCATTACACACCAATGCTTACGATGAGGCCATTACAACACCTACAGAAGAATCGGTACGTCGCGCCATGGCAATACAATTAATTATTAATAAAGAATTAGGCTTGGCTAAAAACGAAAACCCAATTCAGGGTTCTTTTATTATCGAAGAATTAACAGATTTGGTAGAAGAAGCCGTTTTACAGGAGTTTGATAGAATTACCGAAAGAGGTGGTGTTTTAGGTGCCATGGAAACCATGTACCAGCGTAGTAAAATACAGGAAGAAAGTTTGTATTACGAAACCTTAAAGCATAACGGAGCGTTTCCTATAATAGGTGTAAATACGTTTTTAAGTTCTAAAGGGTCTCCAACGGTTATTCCTGCGGAAGTGATTCGCGCGACAGAAGAAGAAAAACAGTTCCAGATTAAAACGTTAAAACACCTTCATGAAGCAAATGATACTGAAGCCTTGTTAAAAGATCTTCAGGAAAGAGCCATTAAAAACGAGAATATTTTTGAAGCTTTAATGGATGTGTGTAAGGTATGTTCTTTGGGAGAGATTACAGCATCATTATTCGAGGTTGGCGGTCAATATAGACGCAACATGTAAGCAGAGAACCACTTTTTGCCAAAGCAAAAAGTGTGTGAATCGCTTATGCTGAGAGAAGTCGAAGTATCTCAGAGAACCACTTTTTGCCAAAGCAAAAAGTGTGTGAATCGCTTATGCTGAGAGAAGTCGAAGTATCT
>NZ_JBSHNQ010000072.1:0-692 GCF_053604665.1 Lacinutrix chionoecetis | reverse complement strand
AGGCTAACGCTTTGGCTTTATCAAATTTAAACTAAATAAAGTAAAGGGTAATAAAAAAAGCGGTTCAGTAAAGAAGTGCTTATGTTTTATCCTTCGGTAGGAACTTTCTTTTTTGCTTTAATTTCTATAAATGCAGTAAGGTGCATGTCTGGCTTAGAAATTTCGTGATTGCTTGTTTCTACTGTTGGCTCTGTATTGTGAGATGGTAAAACCGCAGTTAGTAATGTAATTGAGAAGAGTGCTATTAATGTTACTTTAAAAATTTTCATAATTGTTGTTTAAGGGAGTTGTTCTATTTATTTTATCAATCTTAGTGTAGTCTATCCTTCGGTAGGAACTTTCTTTTTTGCTTTAATTTCTATAAATGCAGTAAGGTGCATGTCTGGCTTAGAAATTTCGTGGTTGCTTGTTTCTACTGTTGGCTCTGTATTGTGAGATGGTAAAACCGCAGTTAATAATGTAATTGAGAAGAGTGCTATTAATGTTACTTTAAAAATTTTCATAATTGTTGTTTAAGGGAGTTGTTTTTATTTTATCAATCTTGGTGGATTCTATCCTTCGGTAGGAACTTTCTTTTTTGCTTTAATTTCTATAAATGCAGTAAGATGCATGTCTGGCTTAGAAATTTCGTGGTTGCTTGTTTCTACTGTTGGCTCTGTATTGTGAGATGGTAAAACCGCAGTTAATAATGT
>NZ_JBSHNQ010000071.1:0-231713 GCF_053604665.1 Lacinutrix chionoecetis | reverse complement strand
TAGTAAAAGAGAGAGGATTATCAATGTTGTCGAAGTCTAAAGCTTCACCGTATATAGTAACCTTAATTCTCTCTTTTGTTCTTTCTATTTATAGCAACAATTTACTGAGAATCAAACTTAAGTCGTATATAATTTATTGCTAGTTATAGCCTACTTAGGAAAACCCTAGTGGATTTTCTATTCGGTTTTTATTTGCTAGATTAGGTGCTTAAATCACGTAATAAACCATATACAAGACCGTTAAACGAATCTCTTCATTCTCATAAAAAAAGCACAGTCAATAAACTGTGCTTTTTGCTTTTTCTATTATGAAATTCCTGCCTTCGCAGGAATTTGTTACTCTATATATCCCATTTTACGCATCCAATCGTCGTTAAACATTTTACCAACATAACGCGACCCATGATCGTGAAATAATACCACCACCACATCGTCCTTTGTAAAGTGTTCTTTTAATTGCAACACGCCTTTAATAGCAGCTCCTGCGCTGTTACCTAAAAACATGCCTTCTTCTTTACTTAAACGCTGTGTGTACACTGCAGCATCTTTATCGGTTACTTTGGTAAAACCGTCTATAACCTCGAAATTTACGTTTTCTGGCAGGATATCTTCTCCAATACCTTCGGTTACGTACGGATAAATTTCTTTTTCATCGAAAATTCCTGTTTCATGGTATTTTTTAAATACCGAACCATAAGTATCTATTCCCCAAATTTTAATATCTGGATTTTGTTCCTTTAAATATTTCCCAACGCCAGAAATAGTACCTCCTGTACCAACACCAACTACAAAATGTGTTATTTTACCATTGGTTTGTTTCCAGATTTCTGGTCCTGTGCTTTGATAATGTGCCTTGGTATTGCTTGGGTTATCGTATTGGTTTACGTACCATGAGTTTGGTGTTTCTTCTCCTAAACGTTTTGATACCGAGTAGTAAGATCTTGGATCGTCTGGTTCCACATCTGTTGGACAAACTACAACCTCTGCTCCAACAGCACGAAGGATGTCCATTTTTTCTTTAGATTGCTTGTCGCTAATTACAAAAATACATTTGTAACCTTTTACAATGGCTGCTAATGCTAAGCCCATACCTGTGTTTCCAGAGGTTCCTTCTATAATGGTTCCGCCAGGTTGTAATCTGCCATCTGCTTCTGCGTCTTCTATCATTTGTAAAGCCATACGGTCTTTTACCGAGTTTCCTGGGTTAAAGGTTTCGTATTTAGCAAGTACCAAACACGGAAGTTCTGCCGTGAGTTTATTTATTTTTACTAATGGTGTGTTACCTATTGTTTCGAGGATGTTTTCTGCGTAAGTCATTTAATAATTTTAGTGTGGCAAAAGTAATAAAAAGGCTAAACTAAAGCGATTAAACCTTTGTTAAATTACGTGTTTTCATAATATCCCAGCGTTGGGCGTTAAAGTATTTTTTAGCGCCTCGCAGAGAACGACTGCAAAAAAAACCGACTTTAAGGCAACCTGTCTTTGCAAACTGGCAGGCAATCAAATAATACTATTTACAGGCTACTCGAAACGAATGGCCTTTACTGGAGAGATTTTAGTGATTATATAAGAGGGTAACAACAGCATGGTTAAACATAACAGGAATGTGCCAATGTTAAGTAATAAAATATAGTCGATGCTGATGTAAACAGGTATGGTTTTCATGTAATACTGTTCGGGATTTGGGAAACTTAAAAACCCAAAATATTTTTGAGCAAAAAGCAAACCTAAGCCTATAAGGTTGCCCCAAAATAAACCGACTAATATTAAGTAGATGGCATTGTAAACAAATATTTTTCGGATACTAAAATTACTGCTACCCAATGCTTTTAAAATCCCAATCATTTGTGTACGCTCCAGAATGAGGACTAATAACGCAGTAATCATATTTATACCTGCTACGAGAATCATGATACCAATAATGCCCGCAATATTTTTATCGAAAATGCCAATCCACTCGAAGATGGTAAAAAACTTGTTTTTAATTGAAGTGGTATTTAGCGTGGAGGGCGTATTTTGAAAAATGGCTTTCGCCTTTTCATCCAGCTCGTTGTAATTATCTATAAAAACTTCAAAATTGCCAACTTCGTTATTGTCCCATTTGTTAAGCCTTTGAATATGCCTGATATCGGCAATTGCAAATTGCTGGTCGAATTCTTTAAATCCAGAATTATAAATACCTACAATTTTATAGGGCAAAATTCGTGGTGCTTTATTTAGGTCTTCATTTAAAAAATAGGCATTTATTGTATCTCCTACATTTAAATCGAGCCTGTTAGCAAAATATTGCGAAAGTAAAAGGTCTTCATTTCGTTTTTGGGTGTAATCTGGCAGTTTGCCTGCTACTAAAAATTCTTCGAAATATTGCCAATTATAATCTGCTCCTACACCTTTAATCACTACACTTTCAAATGTTTCCGGTTGCCTGAAAATAGCATATTTTGTCGCTACGCCCTGCACATGAGAAACACCTTCTACGCTGGTAAATTCGGGATAAAAATCCTGATCTTTAGAAATAGGGTTCTGGCTTTCCTGCGAGTTATTAGTATCGTAATTGGTAATTATTACGTGACCGTTAAACGCTACTATCTTATCTCTTATTTTTTGTTGAAGTCCCGTTCCAGTGGCAATGGCAATCATCATAACAATAATCCCTAAGGAAATTGCTACGATTCCAATTTTTATTATTGGTGCCGATATGCTACTTTTATACGCTTTACTGTCAATAATGCGTTTAGCTATAAAGTATTCGAAATTCAATAGACTATGAGTGTACAATTAATGTGGTGTAAAAATACAGTTTTATTATTTCTTTTGTTAGGAATTTCTTGCGGAAAGACCAATAAATTTGAAGATAGAAGTGAGAAGATAGGTGTAAGAAATGAGACGTTGGAAACCATTGCCCAAAATGATGATACAACCATTATTGTTGGCGCTAACCAAACGGAAGCCTATTTGCCTTTATTAAAAGAGAAACGTGTTGGTGTGGTTGCCAACCAGACTTCGGTTATATTTACAGAGAATAGCCATTTGCATCTTGTAGATTCGCTTTTGTCTTTAGATATAGATATTAAAAAAGTGTTTGCACCAGAACATGGTTTTCGTGGTACCGCAGATGCTGGCGAAGTGATAAAAGATGGAATGGATACAAAAACCGGTTTGCCAATAGTCTCACTTTATGGTAAAAATAAAAAGCCTACCAAAGCACAATTAGCAGATTTAGATCTTGTGGTTTTCGATATACAGGATGTAGGAGCACGATTTTATACTTACATTTCTTCGCTTCACTACGTTATGGAGGCTTGTGCCGAACAAAATATTCCAATATTAATTTTAGACAGACCAAACCCAAATGGGCATTATGTAGATGGACCCATTCTTGAAAAAGAACATACCAGCTTTGTTGGCATGCACCCTATTCCTGTGGTGCATGGTATGACCATTGGCGAATATGCACAAATGATAAATGGCGAAGGCTGGCTTAATAATAACGTGAAATGTGAATTATCCGTCATTAAAGTGAAGCATTATTCACGCGATTTAGAATATAGCTTACCCATAAAGCCTTCTCCTAATTTACCAAATGATAGTGCTATAAACTTATATCCAAGTTTGTGTTTTTTCGAAGGAACAAATGTTAGCGCTGGACGTGGTACAGCTTTACAGTTTCAAATTTATGGCTCTCCGTTTTTACCAGAATCTCAATTCAAGTTTACACCAAAACCAAACGAAGGTGCTAAGTATCCAAAACACGAAAACACAGTTTGTAATGGTTTTAATTTAAACAAGACACCAAGGCTTGAGGCATTAAACTTAAGTTACTTAATAAGTGCTTATAATAGCACAGCAGACAAAAGCAAATTTTTTCTTTCAAATGGTTTTTTTACAAAATTGGCTGGTACAAAAGAGTTGCAAAAGCAAATTGAAGCTGGCGAAACCGAAGACAAAATAAAAGCCACCTGGAAAGATGGCTTAGAAAATTTTAAAAATAGGCGAGCTAAGTATTTGCTCTATAATTAATTCTGATAAGGTGTCCCGTTGGGACGTAAATTATTTGCTCTGTAATCCTCACGACTTTGTTTTTCTATAGACTCGTCGTTATTAATTATAGATAAGTTATACGTTACCTTTTTCACTTCTATTAAAGTTGTTGGTTTTTCTGGTCGTTTTGGCTTTTCTGGCTTAACAGAAGCTACATCATTTTCCTTTTCTTGTCTTAACTGTCTTGCTGCTTTTTGGGCTGCTTCTCTTTCTGCTGCCAATTCGAAAGCCGACTTTTTATTGACGTTAGTAACTTCTCTTTTATTTCTTTCTCTACTTGGTCTTTCTGGAGCAGTACGCGTATTTTTTGTTCGGTCTACCTTCGGCTTTGCCTCTGCTAAACGTGTATCGTCCACTCGTGGTGTTTTCTTAAGCGGTTTAATGTTTCGGTTAAGCAATTCTTTATCACTTAAACTCGATCTTAAAATACTTTCTTCTAAGTCTGCAATAGCGTCCTCTGGTCTTGGGATATCTTCCACACGTTTAACACCTAAGGCTATAATTTTATCCTCTCTGTAAACAGCGATGGTATATCTTCCTTTTTTAAAATGGTATAATGGAATTTTAATTTCTGGCGCATCTACATCTATAATTACCGAATCTTTTTCATCGTGACTTAAAAAAGTAACACGAAGAATATTTTTATCACTTCTAAGCGTTAAAGTATCTAACGTAAAGTTAAGAAGCTGTTCTAAACCAGCTGCTTGCTCGTTAATATTTTTTTGAATGTTCGTAAGTGCTTGTTGTTGCGAATAACTCGACCAGCTTAAAGTAAAAGCGAGCGAAAGTAGGCATAGGATTTTTAGGCGTTTCATAATCTGAAAATTTTACTATTAGTTTAATTTTTGCTAAAAAATCAATTCGTTTAGGGAAGTGTAAAAGTAAAGTATAGCGTACTAAAACGATTACATTTTATATTTAATTTAGTAGAAATTAGCCCAAAAGCCTAATTAATTCGCTAAAGTGCATTTTTATCTGCTTATCTATCCTAAAAACGTTATTTTAATAACATAAATACAAGATTTATGCCATAGTAAATTATGTTCAAAAAAGATTGAATTTCAGCTAATTAGCTTTTGTAGTGGGTTTTCTGTACTTATGAAAGGGTTGCTTAAGTAAATGTTTTAAACTGGCGTTTTCTTCGGCATTAGGAAAGGTATCCACACCATAGGTAATTTGCGACCTGTCTAAATGCATATAGGTGCCAAACAAACGGTCCCAAACGGAAAATATGTTACCATAGTTAGAATCGGTATAAGGTAACATATTATGGTGGTGGACTTTGTGCATATCTGGAGATACTAAAACGTAACTCATAATTTTATCTAACTGTCTGGGCATTTTAATATTTGCATGTGTAAATTGCGTTGCAACAAGCGATAGCGATTGGTACAACATAACAATACCTATTGGTGCTCCAATAATAAAAACACCTGTTAATGTAAATATAAAACGGATGATGCTTTCTAAAGGATGATGCCTGTTAGCTGTTGTGGTATCTACTTCGTGATCTGTATGGTGGACTAAATGCACCATCCAAAGCACTTTTACTTTATGCTCTGTATAATGCGCTAAATAAGCTCCTATAAAATCTAAAAGCAAAACACCTAAAATTACATAAAGCCATAAGGGCATTTCTGGTAACCAATTAATAATACCAAAATCATTGATAGTTACCCAATCGGCAGTTTTTAACAACAAAAAGGCCAAAGCAAAATTAACTACTATTGTTGTAAACGTAAAAAACAGATTAGGCCAGGCATGCTTCCATTTTTTATATTTGAAAGTGAATAAAGGCAGTATGCCTTCTAAAAACCAAAACAGCGTAATACCACCTACAAGTAAAATACTTCTGTGAAGTGGCGGTATGCTCTCAAAATATGTTATCAAAGACTCCAATCGTTTTTTTTGTTTAAAGATAATTAAAAAGAAACAACTTATCTTTTAGCAATGGAAATAGCGAAGTTTCACTTTTAACATGTAGGAGTTATTGCTTAATTATTTTTACCGTAGATTTAATAGCTTCACCTTCAATCTGCACAAAATACATGCCGCTGGCTAATTGTTTTAAAGATAAAGATGGCGTATTTGTATTAAAGAACTCCTTTTGAAAAAGTGTTTTACCCTTAATATCCAACACCTTGGTTTTTAATTTCTTTAGTGGACTGTTATCAATTCTAATATTTACAATATCCGTTACTGGGTTTGGATAAACCGCTACATCTACATGTGACAAAGACGTATTATTAACACTCAAAGTAGCTGTATCACCATCTAACAATGGTCTACAATCTGAAATCCATTGTGCTTTAAAAGCGGCTTTATCATTATCTGCAAAATTAATGGCTGCTTGTCCTGTAAGCTTTGTTGTAAATAAACTTGAAGGCAACACATTTTCATCGTAAAACCAGCTTGGCACAGGCTCTAAACTCATCCATAATGCCACATTATTTCCGCTGTTAGGATCAATATCTCCAAGAACATTAGTTATGTTTTGAGGATTATTAACTGTAGGATTAACTTCCCATCCAAACACACAATTTGTTATCAACATTTTTGGCATGGTATAACTGCTTGAGGTTTTAAATATTGTTGCAGTATCATGAGGTTTAGCATCGGTATACCAATATGGTGTTAAATAAATATGTACGTTATCCATTGTAACCTGTTTGCCTGTTCCGTCTGATGTGGTGTCACCACTTACAGGACGCATACTTATACCTACAAATGCATTTTCGAATAAACAATTTTCTAATGTTACCGATTTAAGCTGATCGTTCTCAACAGAATCATCGCGAATGTTGGAAATCCAACAATTTCTAAAAGTTGTATCCTCACTGTTAGAAGAACGTAAGCCATCCCAAACACGATCTGCTCTAATCTCCTCAACGGTTATGTTATTAGATTGGCGGGCAAGAAAAGCTGTACCGTTTAAATATGATGGTCCCCATTCTGAAGTTAAGGACGTGTAGCCTTTAATTCTCGCTCTGCGAAAAGTAGTTCCACTTTGCTGATATAATTGTATAGGGTAAGTTTTAGTAACTGCAGAACCTGTATTTGCAGGATTAGCTGTGGTTGGATCGTTTGGATACTGACCATTGTTTTGAAAAACCCAAAAGGCATCATAGCCATCAATGAGCATATTATCTACAGCTCCAGGAGCAGGACGATATTCCTGAATTGAACCTGAATCTGGGTTATTAGCATCCCAGTTTGCACTATAATCCTGAGTTAATACAATATCGGCAACCGGATTGTTAGGTGGTGTACAGGTAGTCTGTGACCAGGAGATAAAACTAATAAAAACGGTTGTTAAAAAAGTTAATAAACGAAAAATTCGTGCAGCAAAACTATTAGTTAAATGCTTCATAATAAGTAGGTTTTGGGTTTCTTCTTACAAATATATTTAAAATATTTTCTTACACCTAATAAAAACTTTAGGCAATTGGTTTTTTAAATGTCTAATCTCTTCTTCATTTTCTCAACGATATTGAAAGCTGCCGGACAAATAGCGACATTTTTTAAAGTGATATTAGCTATTTGCTGAAACTTTTTTCTGTCTGTATGTGGGAACTCTCTGCACGCTTTTGGTCTTACCTCGTAAATTGAACAATAATTATCTGCACCTAAAAAGGTACATGGCACACTTTGCAAAACATAATCGTTATCTTCATCTACACGTAAAAACTGTGTTATAAATTGTTGGGTTTTCATTTTAAAATGTTTGGCAATCCTGTTCACATCTTTATCTGTAAATAACGGCCCAGTAGTTTTACAACAATTTGCACATGTTAAACAATCGGTTTGTTTAAATTCTTCCTCATGCAATTCCTGCATGATATAATCTAATTTTTTTGGTGGCTTTTTTTTAAGCTTTGTAAAAAAGCTTTTGTTCTCCTTATGCTTATCTTTGGCATGCTTTGGGAGATTATCTATAATGTCTTGCATGGCGTAAAAATAAGTTTTTTAGATATTATAAAGTAAGAACTTTAAAATAGAAACTAATAATTAACACATTGTACAGACAAAGTCCCTCAATTAATATACTATGAAAAAAGATCTATTTGGAAAAGCCTTACTCGATTTCTATAATAATAATTCTCCGGAAGATATTATTACAGCAACAAATATTTCTGGTGAAGATGTGTTGCCTGTTGATTATTTATTTAGAGATTTTAGTAACATGCCAAAAATTGAACAAAAAGCACTCACGCTTTGTAAAGGCTCAGTTTTAGATGTTGGTTGCGGTGCTGGTAGCCATAGTTTATGGCTTCAGGAACAAGAGCTTACAGTCAAGGCTATAGATGTTTCTAAAGGAGCTATTAAAGTTTGTAAGGCACGTGGTGTTCTTAATGCCGAATTGAAAGCCCTTTTAGACGAAAAACAGACGTTTGATACCATTTTGCTTTTAATGAATGGAACAGGTATTTTTCAAACTATAAAAAAGATACCAGAGTATTTAGAGCATTTGAAGAGTTTATTAAACAACAATGGCCAAATTCTTATTGACTCCAGTGACATTAAATACATGTTTGAAGACGAAGATGGTGGTTTTTGGCAAGACTTAAATTCGGGTTACTATGGCGAGCTCGATTATTTTTTAAGCTATAAAGGTGAAAAGGAATCACCCATGAAGTGGCTATATCTCGATTTTAGTACTTTAAATATTGCCTGCGCTTCTGTTGGTTTGCAGTGCGAAAAGGTTATTGAAGGCGAGCATTTCGATTATTTGGCAAGATTATTTGTTTAGGCAAATTGCTTTATAAATTATAACCTTTTTCAGATAAGGTTGCAATAGCACCTCGATAGACATCGCTACTCCACATCTCTGCTATTTTACTCATCGAATTATTCATAGAATCTTGCGATTCTGTTATTTTTCTACCTGTATCGCTTTTATAAAATTCGTTTAAAACAGCTTTATCACTCTCTGTTAGCGCTTCTTTTTTAAACATATTTTTTCCTGCTTTCGAGGCATACAAGGTGTTCATGTTTTTAACATCTTCATGCGTAAAATGCCCTCTGTATGCAGACACTATCATTTGTGCCAATTCATCCATTGCTGCTTTTTTACCCTTTTTAATATCTGCCCAAACAGTGTCTGGCACATTCTCGTCCTTAAACTGCACTTTTAACATGTCGTACATTTGCTCCATGACATCTTCGTAGTAAGACATGGTACCATTACTTGTAATGCACTTTTTTACATCTGCACTATATGCATCTACTTGTGCAAAAGACTGGATTGAAAAAGTTAAAAAAAGAATAATAGCAGCTAATTTTTTCATTTTATAATGTTTTATATTTTTCTTTAAATCTCAATTATTGTGCCACACCATTAATGTATGTTTTTTGCACTGTTGTTAAAGGTAATTTTTCTTCAGGAATTTCCATAATATTCTGATTTAAAATTACATAATCGGCAAATTTACCAGTCTCTATACTTCCTTTTTCATCCTCTTCAAAATTTGCATATGCTGCCCAAATAGTCATTCCTTTTAACGTTTCTTCTCTTGACAGTCCATTTTCTTTCTGGAACCCATTTTCCGGATAGCCTTTTGTGTCTTTTCTGGCAACTGCCGCATAAAAAGTTAAAAACGGATTCACCTGTTCTACAGGAAAATCGGTTCCTAAGGCTACTTTTCCGCTTTTTTCCAACAACGTCTTATAGGCATAAGCTCCTTTTACACGTTCTTCTCCTACTCTATCTTTTGCCCAGTACATATCGCTTGTGGCATGTGTTGGCTGTATGGAAGGAATTATGTTTTCATTTTTAAAATAATCGAAATCATTATCTGTAATTACCTGCGCATGCTCCACTCTCCAGCGTCGATTATTCTGGCTTGCTAAGGTCTTCTCGTAAGTTTGCAACACAAAGCGGTTGGCAGAATCTCCAATGGCATGCGTATTCATCTGGTAGCCTGCTTTTGCTATTCTGGTAGCTAAATTTTTATAGTCTTCTGTGCCAATAACCATTGCACCAAAGTGATTATGCTCATCGCTATAAGGTGCTTTTAAAGCAGCTCCTCGTGAGCCCAATGCGCCATCTGCATACACTTTAACGGATTGCACATTTAATTTTTCGGTTTTAATTTTACCTTTATTTAGGTAATAATCGAGGTTTTCTTGTTTATTGCTAATCATAGCGTATACTCGCATATGCAATACATTAGCTTGTTGCAAACTGTCTATTAACTCTATAACGTCTTTGTCTAATCCTGCATCACTTACGGTTGTTAAACCTAATTTTGTACAAATGGTTTGCGCTTCTAGTAAGGCATCAATTTTTTGCTGATGTGTAGGTTTAGGAAATATAGCCTCTACCAATTCCATAGGATTATCTATTAAAATTCCTGTAAGTTTACCGTTATCGGTTTTAATTTCACCTCCAGAAAATTTAGTTTTTGCTGTAATATTAGCCAAATCTAATGCTGCCTGATTACACAACATAGCATGACCATCAACTCGTGTTAAAGCCACAGGAATATCTGGATACAATTTATCTAAAAGGTTTTTATCTGGATAGGTTTTATCTTCCCAATCGTTTTGATCCCAACCTCTACCAATAATAAATTTGGTCTCTTTTTTATTTTGAAAATCGATAACCCGCTTCATAACCTCCTCGAAACTTGTAGTACCAACCAAATTAACTGTATTTGTATTTAAACCTAAGCCGTAAAAATGACAGTGCGCATCTATTAATCCAGGTACGATGGTTTGTCCATTAGCATCAATTATGTCCTTAGCCGAATAGTCTTTTTGAATGGCTGAAGTACTACCAACAGCAACAAATTTTCCGTCTTTAATTGCAAATGCTTCCGCTTTACTAAAATTTGAATCTACCGTATAAACGTTTGCGTTTATTACTATTGAATCGACTTCGGTTTTATCTTTATTACAACTTAAAACAGTTAGCAATATTAGAGTTAGAAAGAGGTGCTTCATCTTAATTATTTTTTTGGAGCATAAATATAGGAATAAAAAAAACGCCTTCGTAATGTGAAAACGTTTAAGATATTTTTCAATGAGATTTAAAGTTAATCAATAATACTAAATATTAAAAATCAAATTTATACGTGGCTCCAGCTAAAATCTGGATGCCTTGCACTGGTGTGTTCTGCCATTTTGTATACTTTTCTCCAATAAGGTTATTGCCTTTTAAAAACACAGCTATTCTATCGTTTACATGGTATCCTGCGTGTACATTTGCATCGAAATAACTGTCTAAAGTTATTTTAGAGGAAACAAAAGCGGTTGGAAAAGCGGTATCAAAACTTGTAAATAAATCGTCGCGCTCGCCTACAAAGTATAAATTTGCGCCAGTAAACCATTGTTCGTTAATTTGATAATCCATAAACAACGTCCCTTTTACATCTGGTAAGTTCCAGGCTTCAGCTTCATTTTTTGGATTATAAACAAAATATTCGCCTTTAATGCCCAAGGTAAAGTTTCTATTTACATCAATATTTAATTCTCCCGCTAAACCCAAGGTAGATACATCGTCGTAAGTAACTTGAAACGAGTTACCATAGGTATAATCTTCTTCGGTTTCGGTAATTGCATTATTTAAAAATAAGGCTTTCCCTTTTTCAGATTTATAACTTCCTGAAACCGAGTAGCCAATGGTGTTAGATAATTTTCCTTTTAATCCTGCATAGGCATTAAATTGCTGGTCTGTTGGTGCAATAAACAACGTTGGTGATACAAACGGGTTTTCGGTAGCAAATCCATAATAAGAATTTTGTGTTAACCCTCCTTTTACACCACCAAATGCAATAACAACATCGTCCACCAAACGGTAACTTGCGCTTACATTTGGATAGATGTAGAATTTACTTTCACTGGCTTCTGTATCGTTTAAATAGGTTAGGGTTACACCAAGATTAACGGTTAAATCGTCTTTATTTAATTGGTATGTTGGCGAAACTCCAAATTGAATATTCCCATAGTTAATCTCATCTTCGGTAAAATAATTTCTATCGAAACTACCGCCCAGATAATCTAAACTTACCACTGTAGCAATTAACTCGTCTTGAACAGGAATATCTACTTCACCACTTAGCTTAAACCTGTTCTCTCCAGAGCCTTGATTATCGCCAAAACGTCTAAATAGTGCTTCTGCGCCTTTAAAAATACTGTCTTCGAAATTTACTTCTCCAGACAGGTGTGCATTTGTAAAACTATGACCAACATCTAAAGCATCGGCATCCATTTGGTCGAATAACGGTTGTGGTAATCCGTACCAATTGTAAGACTGTAAGCCAAAACCTCCTGCGATGTTCCAATCGAAATCCTTATTACGCTGGCTATAGGTTAAATCTATTTTAGAATCTATAAAATCGTCGTCTGTTAACACGCCATCAATACCTCCTCCTGAAGAATGATGACCAACATGTGCGCTAATATTTTCGCCACTACTAAGCTCATGGTTTAAATAAACCTCACCTAAAATAGTGGTGTAAGATCCTACAGCTAGAGTTGCAAAATTATCGAATAATTTTACTTTTTTAGCTTTATCAACAACTGCAGCCTTGCCTTTTGCAGGTGTAAATGTCGACGCTACCGGAAATGAAAAGATATTGTATTTCACTTCTTTTTTAGTTGCTGTAGCCTCATCATCCAATGTTGGTATTTCTTTTACTTTAAAAGCATCTGAAATGGTAGGTGAATACGGCTTAATTACATTTATTACATCTGGATTTAAGGTATCCTGTCCGCGTTCTTGTGCAAAAATTACCGTTGTAATTAATACTGCTAAGAGTAAAAAGAATTGCTTTTTTTGAAACATATATGCTTGTTTGTATAATTTTTATTGAAACCTATTAAGTCTTCGAATTTTAAGTACGAAACCTCTATTGTTAACTAAAACCTAATCTTCGGTTTCTACCGAAGCGTTTGTTTTTGCTTGTTCTGTTTTTATTTTATTTAATTCCTGTTGCGCTTCGGCTACTACTTCTGGAAAGTCATTAAAATTTTTAATGACGCTTTCTAAAATGTATGTTGCCTGAAAAGCATCACCTAAAGCGTTCTGGTTTTTAGCCATAATAATCAAACCTTTAGCGCCATAATATTTATAACCAGAATAATCTTTTGCCAAACGTTGCACCACAGTATTAGATGCCGCATAACTGCCTTCTTTATTTTTAAAATAAGCATTGTAATACAAGGCTTCTGCTGCGGTTTCTCCTGTTGCAGTTAGTTCTACTTTTGCATATGCTGCTTTAGCCTTTGCTTCATCATTGGTTTTCATTGCAGAACGTGCTATAATTACGTGTGCATCACTTTTAACTTTATTATCTAAGTTTGGATTGGTGAGTACTTTTTCGGCGTAAGCAACAGCTTCATTATATTTTTTTAACTGATAATTTGCCTGCATTAAATTAGATTGTGCGAACACGCTATTTTGAGGAAAATTAGCTTCTGTTTCCAAGCGCTTTAAAATTGGGATTGCTTCTCCCCAATTTTTCTGGTCTAAAATAATTTGAGACAAACGTAATAATGCTTCTTCGGTAAATTCGCTTTGCGAAGCACTAACTACAGCTTGATAATGCGGTTTTGCATTTTCTTTTAAATCTTTTTTAAAGTACAATTGCGCCAAATAAAAATGCGATTGGTTGGCATGCAATCCGTTTTTAAACTCATTTAAATAATTGTTAAATAATTTAATTGCTTGGTTTGTGTTACCATCTAAATATTGTTTTTCGGCAGATTGATACGTGGCATTGTCTAAATCTGCATCTGTAACTTCTATATAATCCAACGTTTGTACCCAAGTAGCATAATCGTCTACACGACCCAAGTCAATATAAATTAACCGTGCAGTTGCCACAGCCTGATTTGCTTCTGGAGAATTAGGGAAATCTCCAGCCACTTTTTTAAACTTGGTTAAGGCTTGCTCATTCTGGCTCTTGTTATAGTACACTAAACCTTGACGTAACAAGGTTTTAGAGATAAAAGAACTTCCATTATATTCTGAAATTAAGCGATTATACATGGTCATGCCTTTATCTGCATCACCAGATTTTACATATTCATTACCCAAGGTGTACATGGCATCGTCTCGCAATTTGGATTGTGGATATTGTGATATAAAACGCTCCAGCTCCGAAATTTTTTGATTGGTTTTACCTAAATACCCATAGCTCATCGCTTTTTGAAAGAATGCATAATCGGCTTCAATAACGCTAAGACTTAAAGCCTCGCTATACATAGTGATGGCATTTTCGTAAACGCTGGTTACAAAATAACAATCTGCCAAACGCAAATAAGCATCGTTTAACCTTACTTTATCGTCTTTTCTATTTGTGGTAAAGCTTTTAAAGTTATTAATGGCCTGATTGTAGTTTTTTTGTTTAAAATAGGTATACGCTAAATTATAATCTAAATTTTTATATTCTGGTGTTTGGTCGGCTTCAGTTTGTTGCTGAAATTGCTTAAAACCAATTAAAGCATCGTCGTAATTTGTTAAATTATAATCTGTTTCTGCTTTCCAAAAGGTTGCTCTGGCAGTATATTTTGCATCTTGCTGTTCGCTTAACGAAGCGTCGAACATTTTTTCTGCGTCCATATAATTGCTCTCGTTAAACAACTCTATTCCTCTGTAATAAGCTACTTTTTGGTATGCCACTTTGTTTTCGAAACTCTTTTTTCCTTTTAACAACTCTAAGGCTTCTTTATAGTTTTTAGACGTTATGTACGAGTCTATAAGTAACGTTTCCAGTTCTTCTCTATAACTGGTCTCTGGATATTTATCTAAATAACCAGCCAAAATTTGTGGTACAGATTGGTAGGGATTACCAATCTCGTAACTAATTTTAGCATAATTTAACCACGCATCTTCCTGGATTTTTAAATCGTAATCCATTTGCGATGCATTTCTAAAGGCATTTAAAGCTTCTTGCTTTTTGTCTAAATTCACATAACTTTCTCCTAAATGATAGTAGGCATTTTGGGCAACACTATTATTTCCGTCTATGATTTTATTAAATTCTGAAACCGCTTTTTCGTAATGGTTTTGTTTGTAATGCGCATAACCTAATTGGTAATAATCTGTGTTATTCCACTTTCCTTTTTTACCTTGATACTCACTTAAATACGGGATTGCTTCTGCGAATTGCTCTAAATTAAAATAACTTTCACCAACAATTTTATTTAATTCGGACGTTTCATTTCTGTCGTTGGTTTTACTTAATTGTGCTTTTGCCAGCTCGATAGCTTTTTCAAATTTGCCCAATTTAAAATTTAAATCGGCTTGATAATAACTTAGTTTCTCCTTGTATTTTTCTTCTTCTCCTACTTGATTAAAATACTCATTAGCTTTGTCGTAATCATCGCCTTCGTAAGCCATGAAACCAATATAATATTTGGCTTGTGAGCCGTACTTTTGAGAGTTTTCCACTCTGTTTAAATACTTTTTAGCCTCCTTATAATTTTTAGCTGAAAAAGCAGTATATCCACGATTAAAATTAAATTTCTCGCGTTCTGCTCTCGACAAGGAATTCTCATCTACTTTACTGTACCATTTTTCGGCGTAAGCAAATTTTTCATTTTCAAAATAATAATCTGCAACATCTACAAAGGCAGTGTTTCTTTTAGTACTTGTTGGGTATTCCTCTACAAATTCTTCTATTAAACTATCGGCGTTTTTCTGGTTTAAACGTACCGCGCAATTAGCAATGTAATAAGTACAATCTGCTTCGATGGCTTCAGAATCAGTTGTTTTTTTTATGTCTCTAAAAACGGCTTGAGACGCTAAGTATTGCTGGCTGTTATAAAGTGATAATGCCTTTTGGTATGCTACAAAATCGTTAGTATAAGTAGCAGATTGTTGTGCAAGAGCCACCAACACAAAACATAGTGCAGCGAATAGTGAAAAAATATGTTTTTTAGTCATAGACTATTTGTTTTTAATTTAGAAATCAAAGATAAATTAATCCTAATATGATAACGTTAGAAATTTGTTATAATTGTTTTTGCATTTCATCTTAAAGGTGAAAAAAGGCTCAATTATTTAAATTTGCTATGTTGTTTAATTAGCGGATTAAATAAAAATATTAAGGCGGCAAATACAATCCAGTCGAAATAAAAGGTATAGCGGTCTATGGAATGTACCACCATGGCAATTATAGCATTATTAGCGAATTTAAGTACGATTACCATTATTAAAAACATAAAGCGATACTCTGAAGTTTTAATAAATAGCCACACGCTATAAACCAAAACTAAAAGCAGCATTATTAAAACAGCCTTACCTCCTACTCCTTTCGTAAAGCTTCGCCTTACGTGGTGTACCCAATCTTTAAAATTAGCTTTTAACAGTGGTAAGAACATTTTACTTGTCATTTCATCAACTTTGTACTGCTGCTCATATTCGTTGAAACCCTTAGCTGCATAATAATCCATATTATATTGATGTACAGTTGCGTTACATATTTTAGTGAAATTCCTTTCGAAAAACATATATAAAGGCTGCTTATCTTTAGATGCGTACTGCAAAGTTAATCGCTTAGATTCCAATATATTGAATGTGCGCTTAAAAAACGCCTTTTCTTCTTCAGTTTTAAAAACTGAAACGTCCTCGCTTTGGGCAAGATAAAATGGTGCAGCAATAAAATGCACATAGGTCATTGCATAATTTTTGTATTGATCTATTGTTATTTTATTATAAAGACGTTCCGAAAAACTTATTAATACTGGAATTAGAGCCACGAGGATTACAGCTAAAACTCCTTTTTTATATGTTTTACATTTATAAATCATGTAAGCTATAACTAATACAAAAACAGGAATAAAAACTATAAACTGACCTCTAGTAAATTGAAGCAAAAACAACACAGCCATCGCTTTCCACAGTGCAGAAAATGATTTGTATTTTAAAGCTTGAAACAACAACGCTATTAAAAATAAAACTAGCGGAAATGCTAAAGCTTCGGATAAGATTTTATTTACCGCATAATACCAGATTATTGCATTTGCCAACAATACAAACTGAAAAACTACTACGCTGTAAGCATGTAATTTTAAGCTTTTGTAAAGCGTTTTAAGTAAGAAATGGATTGCCAAAACTAATATTAGATATTGTGCAATAAGCACTGGCGTTTCATACCAATTACCAAACACTATTGTGAAACACTTTAAAAAGACAGCATACACTGGAGACCTGTTTATTGCCATGTCTAAAAACGCATAACTATCTGGATAGTAAATTGGCCCTATTATTAAAACGAAAATACCTGCAAGCAAATAAATAAGTAGATATAAAAAACGAGAATGTTTAGGTAGTTGCTTTAACATGGAATATAAATTACCAAACAAAATTAACATTTAGTTTTTAATTAATAGCCGAAAATATTTATCTGTCATTTTTTTTCATTTTCTTTGTTTATCTATATTCAAAATATCAATACTCTTTTATGTCTCAACCAGTTTTAGAATTTAAAAATGCATCTATATTTCAAGGTAACAGCTTAGTATTAGCTAATGTGGATGTAAAAATTAACAAAGGTGATTTTGTTTATCTAATTGGTAAAACGGGCTCTGGTAAGAGTAGCTTTATGAAGACCTTGTATGCAGACATTCCATTAAAGGAAGGCGAAGGTAATATTGTAGATTTTAATTTAAAAACGCTAAAAGAAAAGGACATTCCTTATTTAAGACGCAAGTTAGGTGTTGTTTTTCAAGACTTTAAATTGTTAACAGACAGAACCGTTAATGCCAATTTAGAATTTGTTTTAAAAGCTACTGGCTGGAAAGATAAGACTGCTATGGCAACAAGAATGGAAGAGGTTTTAAATAAGGTTGGTATGAAAACTACTGGTTTTAAATTCCCTCATGAATTATCTGGAGGCGAGCAGCAGCGTGTAGCGATTGCACGAGCGCTATTAAACAACCCAGAACTTATTCTTGCCGATGAGCCTACTGGAAATCTTGACCCACAAACCAGTGTTGAAATCATGGAGGTGTTGCAAGAAATTAATAAAAACGGTAACACCATTTTAATGGCTACCCATGATTATGCTTTGCTTTTAAAATACCCAAGTAAAACTTTAAAATGTGATGAAAATCAGGTTTTTGAAGTGGTACAGCGAAAAGTTTAATAAATAGCTTTACAGTTTATGCTAAAATGCATTTACCTTTAATTTTAAAGGCTTATTTACTATTGCTTCACTTTAAAACAGTATTTTTAATCTCGAAATTACTTATGCTTTCAGTTTTAATCCCAACATATAATTATGATGTCTCACAATTAATTGCAACTATTAATTCGCAATTAATTAATAGTACTATTGCCTTCGAAATCATTGTTTTAGAAGACGGTAGCTCCACAAATATTAACACCAATAACCAGTTAATTAACACAACTATTATTGTAAATAAAAATAATGTTGGACGCGTTAAAGCGCGACAAGCACTTGCTTCTCATGCATCTTACGATTGGTTATTATTTTTAGATGCCGATGTTTTACCAAAATCTGAACATTTTATTGCTAACTACATACATGCAATTGTACTAAAATACGATGCTTATTTTGGTGGTTTTGCCTATTATAAAACTAAGCCTCCTACTGAATTTATACTACGTTGGAAATATGGTAAGGCCAAAGAACAGGTTTTAGCCAACAAGAGAAACCAGAGACCATACAAGGTTATTATCTCGGCTAATTATTTGATTAAGAAATCTGTTTTTAATACTGTTAATTCGAAAATTACAGACACTAAGAGCTACGGTTTCGACACCTATTTTGGAGCACTATTACAAGAATATGCCATAAAAATTTGGCACTTAGATAACGAAGTTTATCATTTAGGGATTGAAAAAAGCGAAGCGTATTTAAAAAAGGTTGACCAAGCAACGTTAACCTTACTACATTTTTATAATACCGAAGCTATAGACAGCCATAGTAACGACTTGCTACACTTTTTTTTAAGCGTTAAAAAGTTTAGAATGCTTTGGCTTTTTAGTGGTTTTTATCGTGTTTTTAATAAAACAATGCGACAGCATCTGTTAGGAAGCCATCCTTCAATTTTAATTTTACAATTTTATAAAATAAGTTTTATGTGCTATGCATATAAACAAGGCATTACTGCTTAGATTTTAAAAACGAAGGATAATCTCTAATGTAATCGGCTTCATCAAACATTTCCGAGGCCAATACCAAACATACTGCTCCAGAAGAAAAGTTATCCAGTTCTCGCCATATGCCATCTACTATTAGCAAGCCTTTGTCTGGCTTATTAAGCGTTATTGTTTTGGTATTGTTACCATCTTTTACGACCACATCAAAACTTCCGCTTAAAGCCACTAACAGTTCTTGGCAATCAATGTGAGAATGCCCTCCTCTACTGGCATCGCTTGGCACATCGAACAAATAATACGTGCGCTTAACTTTGTAGGGTAAAACATTGCCTTCAATAACGCATAAATTACCTCTGCGTTTTTTATCGATAATTTTCGGGATATCTATTAAAGCTACGTTTTCTATTGTAGTGTGTTTCATCTTAGCGTTCTTCTTGTCCTGTTTTTATTAGCTTTCTATAAGTTGCAATGCCTCGCAATCCTGTTTTAAATTTCTTAAAAAATTCTTTATTGGTTATAAAACCTCTTTTTTTAATTAAATAAAGATAGTGTGCTAATTTTAAATAAGCTTTAATACCATGATATTTATAAAACACCGCACTTCTTGCAAAAATAATTCTATCGTCTCCCTCTTTTCTTCCTGAACTCAAATAGTCGTGAGTTAATATATATTCAGGCTCGAAATACAGTCCTATATTAGCTTTTAAAGCATTACGCAAAAAAACATATTCATTAGCAGACTCGAACGTTGAACCTAAGCCAAAATGATTATTAAACAGCACTTTATTTTTTAAAAGTTTTTCTCTATTAAAGGAAATAACAACAGAGTTTACCGTTCTTATAGTATCTATATCATGTTTTAAAATGGGTTTATAAGCTTTAAAATCCCGACCTTGATCGTCTTTCATTTTAAAGGTAATAATAGTAGCTTCTTTGTGTTTTAAATAAGCTTCTTTTATTTTAATATCGAAGTCAGGCAGGTATTCCACATCATCGTCTGCTACTAGACAAATGTCACCAATAGCATTTGCTATGGCCAGATTTCTACTTTGTGGTAAGCCTTTAGAACAGGAATTAATTACTCTAATATTTGACAGATTAGAATGTAATTGCTTATTTTTTTTAGTTTGATTTATTATTAAAATAGTATAATTTTTATAATCCTGAGGGAACATTTTTTTTAAAAAATCTAAGTTCTCCTTTCCCATAGTAGCTACTAAGATTTCTAATTTGATGTTTTCGAGATTAGTCATAAAAAAATTCAATACTTTTGGTGTAAATATAGATATTATAAATGAAAATTTTACTGCTTGGCGAGTTCAGTCGTTTGCACAATACACTTAAAGAAGGTTTAATAAAACTTGGTCACGAGGTTGTGTTAGTTGGTGCTGGAGATGGCTTTAAAAATTATAATGTCGATATCGCTATTCGATCTAAAATTAAAAACCATAATGTCCTCAATCGTATTAATTCTCAATTCATTAAATTTTTTAATGTAGACTTTATTAAAGTTGAAAATGCTTACAGATTAAAAAAAATCCTTCCTACTTTAAAGGGTTTTGATGTTGTGCAATTAATAAATGAGGATGCTTTTTTTATTGAACCCGACACCCAGATTAATATTCTACAAAAAATTATTGAACAGAATAACAAATTATTCCTGCTTTGCTGTGGCAACGATTATTTAACGGTAAAATATTCTTTAGAAGAAAAATTAAGATACTCTGTACTAACACCATATCTTGAAAACACAGCTTTAAAAAACAAATTTGTCTATGCTTTAAAATATGTAACACCAAATTATATGACATTACATGACTTTATATTCAAAAATTCTAAAGGCGTTATTGCTACAGATTTAGATTATCATTTACCAATGCTTGGTCATGAGCATTATTTAGGCATGATACCTAACCCTGTTAATCATTCGCTTTTAGAATATAAAGCACCTAATATAGAGGACAGAGTTATTATATTTCATGGTATAAATACGCATTCAAGTTTTAAAAAGGGATCTGTTTTTTTTGAAAAAGCGTTGGCACATATTCAAGAAAAATACGCTGATAGAGTAATAATAAAAACCACTAAAAACTTACCCTACAAAGACTATATAAAAATATATGACGAAGCACATATTCTTTTGGATCAAGTCTATGCTTTCGATCAAGGCTATAATGCCTTAGAAGCTATGGCAAAAGGCAAAGTTGTATTTTCTGGTGCAGAAAAAGAGTGGTTAGCCTACTACAACTTAACCGAAGATACTGTTGCCATTAATGCGCTTCCAGATGCCGATGCCATCTTTAAAAAATTAGAATGGCTCATTATAAATCCAGAAAAAATTAAAGAAATTTCCTTAAATGCGAGACAATTTATTGAACGTGAACATGATTATGTGAAATCTGCAGCACAATATTTAAAATATTGGAATGCTTAATCCTCTTTTGTGTCATCGTCTTCTGCAATTTCTGGTATAATACCAAACAGCGAAGAACTAAAAATGAGAAGTATTACGCCATAATACATAACATACGTAACGAAATGAGCAATATTAGCTCCTTTTAATCCAAATTTGTCTACAAAATAAATACTTGTTAAATACAATATACTTACAGAAAAAGCTTCTGTAATAATATAATGCCAGAACATTTTTTTAGCCAAAAATTGATAAGCAATAACAATCGACAACACCTTAACAAAATCTCCTAAAAGCTGCCAAAAAAATAAGTCGGCAACAGGCTCAAACTCTGTCGTGAATAAAATTTTAATGATGATATGTCTTAAAAAATAGATAAGAATAAGTCCTGCGGCAAAAACAGGAATAATAGTTTTATAGAAACTAAACACTTCTTTTCTAAATTCTTTAATCGTATCAATCTCGGAGAATCTTGGTAAAATATATAACGCTAATAACGAACTTACAAACATTAAGTAATACTTAGAAATGCGGTTCATAGCTTCCCACATACCTGCGCTTTGCAAACCTAATTCGTCAATAAGGTAGCTTCTAATAAGAAAGGCAACTAAAGGCAATAAAATAGCAGAAAACAATGCCATAATAGAAAAACTACTTAGCTTTTTAACAAAGCCAAAATTAAAATTAGTGGCTTTTATTAATGGCGATAAATTTCGGGTATTATAAATCCCTACAAGGGTTATAAAAAACAGTAAAGACTCTGCTATAACTACAGCAATTAAAGCACCATCAATCTGTTTTTGCCAAATTAAAATAATGGTAATAGCTGCACCTAAAATTTGTCCGAAAATATTAAATATAATGAGGTACTTAAACTTTGAAAACCCATTCATTATAGAAAATGCCAGCATATTCAAAGCATAGAACGGCAGAGCTATTGCAAAGATTCTAATAATGTAGCCATAATTATTATACTCTTTAAAAATATAGTCATTTATCGCTTCAGAAAAGTAATAACTAATCGCACAAACTATAACGGTTGCCGTAAAACCTAAATAGTAAGTGGTAGAAAGTAATTTGCTTAATTCTGTTTTATTGTGTTTGTGTTCTGCAATATATTTTACTACGCCATTATACATGCCTAAAATAGAAAATGTACGCGCAGCACTTACAAAATTTCTAAGATTTCCTACTAAAGCTAACCCTTCGGCTCCAATAAAAATAGCGATAAACTTCGAGGTTAAAAACCCGGCAATAATTTTAACTATTACAGATACCGAATTAAGTGATGCCACCTTAACTAGTACATTATTGTTTATGTATTTTAGCACTCGCTTCAATTAATAGGTGTTAATAATGGTTATTACTTGTTCCACATCCTTATCTGTTAATACAGGACTTATGGGTAAGCTAACGCAACTGTTATGTATGTATTCTGTTACAGGGAATTGTAATGCCGAAAATACCTTTAATGCCTTTTGCTTATGTGGCGGTTTGGGATAATGAATAGCCGATTGAATATTGTTAGCGGCTAAAAAATTCATAAATTTTTCTCTGTCATCAACCAACACAACAAACAAATGAAAAATGTGGTTTTTAGAACCATCGTAAAACGGAAGCTTTACTTTGTCGTTCTTTATTTTTAATATATATGTTTTTGCAATTTCTCGTCTTCTCTCATTATCTGCATCCAACTTTTGCAGTTTAATATTTAAAAAACGTGCTTGTAAATCGTCTAATCTATTATTTACACCTAATCTTATGTTTTCGTATTTTGAAACTGTACCATAATTCCTCAGTTCGGAAATCACAGTTGCGAGCTCAGTATCGTTAGTTGTTACTGCTCCTGCTTCTCCTAATGCTCCTAAATTTTTACTGGGATAAAAACTAAAACCTGAAGCATGGCCTAAGTTACCTGCTTTCTTTCCTTCTTTATCTTCGGCTCCGTGTGCCTGAGCTGCGTCTTCAATAAGCAATAGATTATTTTGTTTTGCTAATTTTAAAAGTGCTTGCATCTCTGCTAACTGACCATACAAATGCACAATTAATATAGCTTTGGTTTTTTTAGAAATGCATTGCTCTAATGTAGAAGCCTCGCAATTAAAGGTATTTGCATTGGGTTCTACTAAAACAGGCTTTAAACCAGCTTCAATAACACCTATTATTGTTGCGATGTACGTATTTGAAGGCACTAAAACCTCGTCTCCAACTTTAAGTTTTCCTAATTGTATATATGCTTTAAAAATAAGAATTAAAGCGTCTAAACCGTTACTTACACCAATGCAATGCTTGGTTCCACAGTAGGCAGCGAAATTGGTCTCGAATGTTGAAACACCTGCACCTAAAACATAATGTCCTGAGTCTAAAAACAGCTGAAACTCCTTTTCAAATTCTGTTTCAAAACGCGCATTGATTTTATGTAAGTCTAAAAACTTAATCATAGCATGACATTATTTAGTTTTAAATAATCTTCGGTTTTAAACGAATAAAAATCCTGAACTATAGTTCGGGCTCCAAAACCTTCTTTCCAATATTGCAACCCTTCGTTAATATTTCTACCTTGATTTTCGTTAGAGATACCAAAATCGAAATAGAGTTTGTCTTTAAAAACCTGTTTTAGTAAATGCATGTGTAAAACATCTAGACTGCCTAAAGTATTTTTGTCTTTATTTCCAGATATGTACTGAGAATGTGCAACGTGTTTTGTTTCAAAAATTGTTGTACCTGCCACAATACCTTCATTATTATAAACATTAAATTGCCTGATGTTATTAGGGAATTTTTTTTTAAGTAAGGTAATTTCTGCTAAAGTATGTACAGGATTTGTATCGTGTTTTTCAGATAAGTTTGGGATTAAAACTGTATTCCAAAAGTCTGCTAATTCTTCTACTTCCTTAATTCTTAAATTATTTTTCACTCCACGTTTAGCACCTTCAAGTCTGTCCTTAGCGTATTTAATATTCTTGTTATTATTAATTACAGCAAGCGAATCTCTTCTGTAGAGTTTAGCATCAAGTAAAAAGGCGAGATATAATAATTCGTCACTTGGTGTTTTGCAGTAAATAGAGGGCATTATTTTAATGTGCAGCTGCTTTATCCTGGACTCATTTAAGAATTTTAAAACCGCTTGAAACACTAATAAAACCTGTTTGAATTTTAATTTTTCAAGACATACCAATCCACCATACGTTAAACCTTGATGCGAGTGCACTTGGTTATCATTAATATTTGCAGGTAAAATAGCCACAAGTTTGTTGTTATTAAAAACCATTAAAGAATAGTCCTTAAACTTGTGGCTATGATAGTCCATAAAATCGCGCTGAAAAAGAAACGTTGCATTTTTAGCTTTCGCAACAAAGTCATTCCAAAGCTTAAATTTATCAGGCGAATATTTTAAAACGGTATAAATTGTAAGACGTGTTAGTTAAGGGTTAATACTATTTCTTATTTAAAACTTATAATAATTTTAAACAAGTAATTGTACGGATAGCAAAATACAATAATTTATATTTTTTTAACAAAAAGACCGATTAAATAATCACTCTAATCCATTAAAGTAAAATAATCTCTCAGTTCTTGTTTTCAAATAAATAGCATGCGAACTGGCAAATATATTTTATATAAAATTATTCATAAAAAAAGAGAAATACTTTTCAGCATTTCTCTTTTATATATTACATCTTTTAAAATAATATTATATTATTTTATTTCTTTTACGTTCGTTTTCTGTTAAGTACACTTTACGTAGTCTTAAAAAGTTAGGTGTCACCTCAACATACTCATCTTTCTGAATATATTCTAAAGCCTCTTCTAAAGAAAACTTAATTGCGGGTACAATTTTAGCTTTATCATCTGCTCCAGAAGAACGTACGTTAGATAGTTTTTTCGTTTTTGTAATATTTACTGTCATATCATCACCACGAGAGTTTTCTCCAATTACCTGACCTTCGTAAATATCCTCACCTGGATCTACAAAAAACTTACCTCTATCCTGTAATTTATCGATAGAATAAGGAATTGCTGTGCCTTTTTCCATAGATACCAACGAGCCATTCTGGCGTTCTGGAATACCACCTTTTAATGGTTGGTACTCTTTAAAACGGTGTGCCATAATAGCCTCACCTGCAGTGGCTGTTAATAACTGATTACGTAAACCTATAATACCACGAGATGGTACAATAAATTCGCAAACCATACGCTCACCTTTGGCTTCCATGCTAAGCATTTCGCCTTTACGCATTGTTACCATTTCAATCGCTTTACCAGAAACGTGCTCAGGTAAATCGATAGTCATTTCCTCAACTGGCTCACATTTTACACCATCAATTTCTTTAATGATTACTTGTGGTTGCCCGATTTGAAGCTCGTAACCTTCGCGACGCATTGTTTCTATTAAAACCGATAAGTGTAATACACCACGACCAAAAACCATAAACTTATCTGCACTATCTGTATCTTCTACCCTAAGTGCTAAATTCTTTTCTAATTCTTTTGCTAAACGGTCTTTAATATGGCGCGATGTTACAAACTTTCCGTCTTTTCCAAAGAAAGGCGAATCGTTAATAGTAAATAACATACTCATTGTAGGCTCATCGATAGCAATTGTTTTAAGTCCTTCAGGATTTTCAAAATCGGCAACGGTATCACCAATCTCAAAACCTTCTAACCCAACAATAGCACAAATATCTCCAGTCTCTACTTCTTCTACTTTTAAACGACCTAAACCTTCGAAAGTATGAAGTTCTTTAATTTTATTTTTAACAATAGAACCATCTCTTTTCACTAAAGAAATTTGTTGTCCAACTTTTAATCCACCTCTTGTTAATCGTCCAATTGCAATACGTCCAGTAAATGAAGAAAAATCCAAAGATGTAATTAACATTTGGGTAGTTCCTTCTTCAATTTTTGGTTCTGGAATGTGCTCGATAACCATATCTAACAAAGGCTCGATGTTTTCAGTCTCGTTTTGCCAATCGTCACTCATCCAGTTATTTTTCGCCGACCCATAAACGGTTGGAAAATCTAACTGCCATTCTTCCGCTCCTAATTCGAACATTAAATCGAAAACTTTTTCATGTACAATATCTGGAGTACAGTTTTCCTTATCCACTTTATTAATTACAACACAAGGCTTTAAACCTAAATCAATTGCTTTTTGTAATACAAAACGCGTTTGTGGCATTGGTCCCTCGAAAGCATCCACTAATAATAATACACCATCAGCCATGTTTAAAACACGCTCTACTTCACCTCCAAAATCGGCGTGACCAGGTGTATCGATAATATTAATTTTTGTGTCTTTGTAAACAACAGAAACGTTTTTAGAGGTAATGGTAATACCACGTTCACGCTCTAAATCATTATTATCCAGAATTAAATCTCCAGTATTTTCATTATCACGAAACAGCTGGCAGTGATACATAATCTTATCTACCAAAGTCGTTTTCCCGTGATCTACGTGCGCAATAATTGCGATATTTTTTGTTTTGCCCATTATATTAGTGCCTTATTTTAAGCGTGCAAAGGTACTCAATTTTTACGTATTATTACTATTTTTATTTTTATTTGAGAATTATGCTTTGTTGGTTATTAATTTTCAGACCCATTTTAACGTAAGTAACTCATTAACAAATATTCCGGATTAAATTTATACCAAGCGAGGTTTAAGGGCTATATCCTTTTTTTTCTTTTGCTAAAGCAAAAAAAAAGGATACCGTTTTCATCCTTTTGTGGTGTATAATAATAATCGATTTTTTAGTATTAACTTTGTGACATAAATTTAAGAATACAACTTATGCAACTGCAAGATATCCCGAAGTTAAAACATACCAACTCTAATAATTTTTTCCTTTTATGCGGACCATGTGCCATAGAAGGCGAAGATATGGCTTATAGAATTGCCGAAAACGTAATAGAAATAACTAATAAATTAGAAATTCCATACATTTTTAAAGGCAGTTTTAAAAAAGCAAACCGAAGCAGAATTGATAGTTTTACAGGCATTGGCGACGAGAAAGCTTTAGAAATTTTAGCCAAAGTTTCAGAAAAATTTGATGTCCCAACCGTGACCGATATCCACGAAGTAAGCGATGCTGCTTTGGCTGCGCAGTATGTAGATGTTTTACAGATACCTGCGTTTTTAGTGCGCCAAACCGATTTAGTAGTAGCAGCTGCAAAAACCGGCAAAGTTGTCAACCTAAAAAAAGGACAGTTTATGAGTCCGGAAGCCATGAAACACGCTGTGCAAAAAGTAAAAGATAGTGGTAGTGACAAAGCATGGATTACAGATCGTGGTACCATGTTTGGCTACCAAGATATGATTGTAGATTTTCGAGGTATACCAACCATGCGAGAATATGCACCAACAATTTTAGATGTAACGCACTCTCTACAGCAACCAAACCAGAGTGTAGGTGTAACAGGAGGACGACCAGACATGATTGAAACCATTGCGCGCGCAGGTGTTGTAAATAATGTAGATGGACTATTTATAGAAACGCATTTTGATCCTGCTAATGCCAAAAGTGATGGTGCCAATATGTTACATCTCGATAATTTAGAAGGCTTGTTGTCTAACTTGGTGGCTATTAGAAAAGTGATTAAAAGTTTATAATTATTTTTTATAAAAACTTTGCTCTTTAAATTCATAAACCTGTTTTAAAATAGTGATTAAAACAGTATCGTTAATTGCTTCTAAGGTTTTATAGCGCAGAGATTTTACAACTTTGCGGTTTTCGCCAACAAGATGTTCTGTAAATGCTGTTATATAGTTAGAATGCCAAAAGGCAACATCTACATAATCTTTTGTGTGCCTTATGTAACAAATAGGCTTTTTACCAACGTAATAACAAGGCATTTGCCATTTATAGTTTAACTCTACATCTGGAATAGTATGTTCTATAACGGCTTGCACGTGCATTAAAATAGAACGGTAAGGTTCTGCTTGACTATTTATATATTCTTCAGCTGGATTCATAGTAAAATGGAATACTTTTTGATTGCAACAATACTATGAAAAATTATCTTTCGCTTCTCGTTTTTCTATTACTCTCCTTTTCTATGGTCGCACAAGATTATAGTATTGTTGATGCTAAAGTTAAAAAATATCCTAAACAATTTCGTTCGATTGAGTATTTCGCTAAACGCATTGCCAAAGATTTTACTACAGATGAAGACAGATTACGCGCTACTTATTTTTGGATGGCTAATAATATTAAATATAATTACCACCAAGCAGAAGACATTTCGCGAAAAAAAATACAAAAGGAGAGTTTTGCCGGTCATTTATACAACACAGACAAATATAAATTTGCCGAAAATGCATTATTAGGTAAAACTGCGGTTTGTTCGGGTTATTCGCTTTTATTTAAATTTGTTTTAGAGGAATTAGATATTACTTGCGAATATATTACTGGTGCTGCAAAAACGTTTTCCAGAGAAATTGGTGTTAAAAACAGTATGGAAAATCATGCGTGGAATGCTGTTAAATTAAATAACCAATGGCATCTTATAGATGTAACCTGGTCTACAGGAAATACTGTAAATACGCCAAATGTTTTCGATTTTAATGATGTCTATTATTTAATCCCACCAGAGCAACTAATAGAAAACCACTTTCCAAAAGATGAGAAATGGCAGCTTTTAAAACAGCCTGTTTCAAAATCTAAATTTATATTTAAGCCACTAATTTATGGTGCTTATTTTACTTCTGGCTTAGAGTTGGATAGTAACATATCTGGCATAATTAAAACCAAGCCAAAAAAACCAATCATTCTTATTTTTAAGACCATAGATACCTCTAAGAAGTATTATTATTCTTTTGAAAACGATAAGCATTCTCAACCCTTGGCATTTTATAAAAAAGACAACAAGTACTACACTAAAATCAATTACAGGTTTAATAAAAAAGGGTATCTCTTGATTTCAAGTAATTCTAAAGTGCTTATGGAGTTTAAAGTGATTCCCTCTGTTAATACTTCCTATTAAAACAAAGTAATCAAACCAATAACTATTAAAGCAATACCTATTATGGCTTTAAATGGCATTAAGTTATCAGACATTTTTTGTAGTGAATCTTTAAAAGCTGGTGCTTTTACTATAACATGACTTAGTAACAAAAAGCCACCCAAAAGGCTGATGATATTAAACAGCCATCCGCCAGATCCAAATAATCTTATTAATGCTAATATTACCAATGCACCACCAATTATAGTTTGAAAAGGTGCCAGAAACGCTGCTATTTTATTAAAGAAATTACGCTCGCCATCCCATTTATCTAATGTTGCTAAGCCTAATAACAAGCCACCTGCAATGTTAGCAATGGTTAAAAATGTTACAATCATTTGTTTTTGGTATTGGTTAGATTTTAAAGTTAATTAAAAAATACTTCTCGATACAAAATTCTTTAAAAAGAATTTCACTCGAAGTGACATTTAGCCTATAATAAGATTCTTGTCAGTTCGTGTGCTTCGACCTTGGGAGAAGTGTATCGAGAACTAATACTTTACTCGCAATAACTTCTCGATACAAAATTCTTAAATAAAATAATTTCACTCGAGGTGACAGCACTAACATATAGGATGAGATCCCGTTATTAAAACGGGATTAGCCTGCCCTACATCAGGCACGTTCAACCAACTATTTTGAATGCGACTGCGTCTTTTCAAAACTAATAGCATAATTTATAAAGATCCCGTTTTAAAAACGGGATTAGTTCAACCAACTATTTTGAATGCGGCTACGCCTTTTCAAAAATAGGGTTTCACTAAAATTATGAAACTTTTAACTTGCTCAATTAAAATAATTAAGTTTACTTTGTATTTCAAAGTACTTTTATTATGAGCAACGAAGATTATCTAAAAGACATTAGTGAGATTAAAAATCTCATGAACAAAAGCTCCCGCTTTATCTCATTAAGTGGTTTATCTGGAATCATGGCAGGCATTTATGCCTTAATTGGTGCTGCAATTACCTATTATCTGGTAGACACTTATAGTTATGGTGTACTCCTACTCGATGGTTGGATTTTTAGAACTGTAATGTTGGTATTATTTTTAGTGGCACTTTTTAGTATAGTCACTGGTATTTTACTCACCACAAGAAAAGCCAAAAAAAACGGAGAGAAAATCTGGGATAGCTCGTCAAGACGCTTAATCTTTAATTTTTTAATTCCGCTCATCGCTGGTGGTCTGTACATATTAATTATTTTGGGCCAAGGCAAATACGGACAAACTGGTGGTTTAATGCTTATCTTTTATGGTTTGGCTTTAGTTAGTGCTTCAAAATATAGTATTGGTGATATTAAATATTTAGGTTTTATTGAAATATCTTTAGGGCTTATTGCCGCTTGGTATCCTGGTTTAGGTTTTTGGCTATGGGTTATTGGATTTGGCATTATGCATATAATTTATGGCACCTGGATGCACTTTAAATACGATAGAAAATGATTAAAGCTTTTAAAATAGGACTCATTGCAACAGTGATTATTTATGTTTGCGGACTTTCATTTTCATATTACACAAACAATAAATTTAATTCACAATTTCAGCAATTAGATAGAGATAAAAATGGCGTATTAAATGGAGATGAAAAAACAAAGGCTTCTTCTTTATTTATAAAACAAATGGAGACACGTAAAACCACTAAACAAGCCATGATCGTTTTAATTCCTGTGTCATTAATTATAGGTTTATTCGTGTTTGGTATGACCATCCTTTTTAGTAAGATAAAACGAATAAATGACAATGAAATCGATTATCGAAAACAGCAATAACAGACCTTAATCACCTCTGTATATGCGGTTTCGAGCAGTATGAAACTATGAGTATAATAACTAACATAAACAAACTATTTGATCATCGCATTAGACTGGGCATCATGTCTGTTTTAATGGTAAACGAGTATGCCGAGTTTAATATGCTTAAAGAACTACTTGGTGCAACAGATGGCAACATTGCCAGCCATATAAAGGCTTTAGAGAAAGCAGAATACATAAACGTAGAAAAACAATTTATTGGCAAAAAACCTAACACGAGATACAGCACGACACCTTTAGGGAAAGCTGAATTTAAAAAACATATTAACGCTTTAGAAAAATTAATTAAAAAACAATAACATATATTTTTTATTATTTCACTTTGAAAAACAAAGTACTTTTAAATGAAAAAACAAAGAAAACAGTTAGTCGCTTGGCTATTTCAGGTCACTCAAAAAATATATACCAAATATTTTAAAAAAAACGAGCCTTGGAATCTTACAAAATCACATTTATTAAACTTTCCAAAACAGAGTTTTGGATATCACATTGGGATGTTTTTAAAACAAAATCATTTTGAAATAATCCCAAAAGCCGAAAGGCATGATGCCTATCACACCATTACAGGTTACCATACCAAAGAGCAAGATGAAATCGCCTTACAATACCTCTGCTATGGTAATGGAAAACGTAGCCCTTATCTCTATGGCGTAATTATAATAGGCACTTTAATTCTGCCTGAATATGTTAAATACTATTACAACTCTTACAGCTTGGGGAAGACCATGAATCCGTTTTACAATTTAGATTTTAAAAGCTTATTACATACACCATTCTCAACTATTACACATAACATCTTTAATAATTAACACCTCACATTATGGAACACACACAAAACAACAGAAACACAAACAAATTTGGACACTGGCTAAAAACATCGATTACCGCACGTTTTTTTATGGTTGGTTTTTTAACTCTTATCCTTCTTATTCCCTTATTTTTTATACAGAATCTAATAGACGAACGCGCCAGAAGACAGGAAAGCGTTATCAGGGAAATTAACGAAAAATGGGGAAACGAGGTTTTGCTTTACGGACCAGTATTAAAAATTCCGTACAAAGTTTTTACAGAAAAAACAGTTACTAATCAAGAGACTAAAAAAACCTATACCGAAACGATTGAGAGTATTAATTATGCCTATTTTTTTCCTTCGGAATTAGATATCACCTCAACCGTAAACCCAGAACAAAAAGAACGTGGCATTTTTAAAACCGCTGTTTACGACAGTAAAATGACCTTAAACGGGACCTTTAAAACACCCGACTTTTCTTTGGGCGAAATTAATCCGGATTTTGTGCTTTGGGAAAAAGCTAAGCTTGTGGTTAAAACATCTAATTTAAAAGGTGTTAATACGGCAAAACTTAATTTTAATGAAACCGATTACGAGCTATCTTCAACTTACAATGGCAAAGCAGATTATCGCTACAACCAGCTTATAATGCATGCGTTGGAAACGAAACATTTAAAAGCTATTGATGAAAATGCTTTTAAAAACGGTATGACTTTTAACTTTAACTTTAATGTAAAAGGGAGTGAGCAAATAAGGTTTATACCAATTGGTAAGGAAACGAAAGCAACCCTAAATTCCAATTGGAAAGACGCTAATTTTTTTGGAGAGTTTTTACCCTATAACGACGATAAATTTACAGCCGAAGGCTTTAACGCCAAATGGCATGTTTTAGATTTAAACAGACCGTTTTCTCAACAGCATTTTGGACATTTACCAGACTTAAATGAATTTGCTTTTGGTGTTAATTTTATGATTCCGGTAGATGAATACACAAAGAGTGAACGCTCAGCAAAATATGGCTTTTTAGTAATTGGCTTAACGTTTTTGCTTTTCTTTTTAATTCAAACATTAAGTAAAATAGGCATCCATCCGTTTCAGTATTTAATGATTGGTTTAGCACTAACCATGTTCTACACGCTTTTGGTATCAATAAGCGAGCATAGTAACTTTTTAAAAGCCTATTTAATTGCTGGAGTGGCTGTTATTTCACTTATAACACTATACTCAAAATCCATTTTAAAAATCTGGAAATTCCCTGTATTTATTGGTGTTTCGCTAACCGCTTTGTATACGTTTATTTATATAATTATTCAATTGGAAAATTACGCCTTGGTTGTTGGTAGCATAGGTTTATTTGTCATTCTGGCCTTGGTAATGTTTGTGTCGAGAAAAATAGACTGGAATAATGGCTAAATAGTAATTGTGTGTGATGGCACTCCTCTGCTATTTTGCATGAGTGTCATTTCATTAAAAAATACTCTATGAAATTAACATTCAAACCTTATTATTTTGCCGTTTTCTATTCGTTATTGCTAATAGAAATAGCCATTGCATTGTTTTTAGATGATGGTTTTATCAGGCATACTTTTGGAGACTTTTTAGTTGTCATTCTCCTCTACGCCTTTATAAAAAGTTTTGTTACAATGCAATCTTATCTCGTAGCATTACTAGTCTTATTCATAGCTTTTGTAATTGAGTGTCTTCAATTATATAATGTACTCGAGATTTTCAGTTTACAAGAAAACACCTTTTTTAAAACCGTATTTGGCATTTCATTTTCATATCAAGATCTCCTCGCTTATACGCTTGGTGCTTTATTCTCATTTATAGCAGATTCATTAATTATCAAAAAAAATTCTACATATGAATTTAATTAAAACCCTTTTTTCAAAATCAAAGCAATCAGTAGCCATTATTTTTATGCTTATGCTTTTTAGTTTTAGCATTCTTTTTATACGTGTGTCTCTTACTAAAACACTACATTATTTTTTTCTTATCTGGAATGTATTTTTAGCCATTATTCCCTATGTAATAACCCTGTATTTAATTGATAAAAAAACACGATCTAAGATTGGTTTTATTGTTTTATTTGGTGTGTGGCTGGCGTTTTTACCCAATGCACCTTACATAATTACAGATTTATTTCATTTAAGCAGAAGCGCCTTTAAAAACATATGGATAGATACATTAGTTATAAGTACTTTTGCCATTACTGGCATGTTATTATTCTATTTCTCTCTGTTTGAAATGAAAAAATTACTCTTAGCTTTTTTTAGTAAAAAAATTGCTAATACTATAATTATACTTTCAATTTTTCTTTCCGCTTTTGGTGTATATATAGGTCGGTTTTTACGCTATAATTCCTGGGAAATAGTTAGTAATCCCTTGAGACTATTTAATGACGTCCTTAATATGATGCTTCATCCTTTAGCAAACAAGGAGGTTTGGATATTTACTCTGTTTTTTGGATTATTTCTACAGCTTGGCTATTTCATTTTTAAAAATTTTAAGCTTAAAATGGAGAATTAGCACTTTGTTTCATTGCTTTTCATTAAATTTATAAGATTAAATTTAAACTAAAAACACTAAAAATGAAACACTTATCAATAGCATTATTGCTCTCAATTTTCATTGTATTTTCTTGTAAAAAAGAAGAGGAAAAAACCGCAACAATGGCGATGGGAGATTTTGAGCTCTCTACAGAGAACATTACACATAACAAGCCCATTACTATTACGTATAATGGTGACGACGACGATATGGAAGGCTTTTACTATATGCTTAACGGCTACAAATCATATCCACAAGATTTAGATTTCGATAACGGAAAAGCGACTATTACCATTCCAGATTCTATTGCAGCCGTAGCATTTAATTTAAAAGTAGATGGCGATTATTTAAATAACAATAAAAAAGGTTTTGTATTTGCTGTAAAAGATGCTGAAGGCAAACCAATTGTAGGAAGTGAATCAACTATAGAATACTATAAGGTTGGAAATGGTAAAAATTACGGGATTGAAGGCGATGCTGTATTAATGGCAGAAACGCTACATAATGATTTAGAAGGCAATCCTGAGCTAAAAGAAACTTGGGGAAATGCGTATTTAAACACGATGCTTAGAAACAATAAAGAAAAAGGTGAAGCGATAGCAAATACAATGTTAGCCGATTTATCTGCTAAAAAGGATCTCACTGAAGAGGATTACACCAAAATGCACAGTATTTATTCTATGAAAAGAGATCGTGCATTGGCAGATTCTATAATGATGGTTGCTAACACTAAATTTCCAAAAGGGAAGCTTAAAAAACAGGCCTTAATGAATAGTTTTTATGATGCTAAGACCATAGCCGAAAAAGAAAAAATCTTTGATGAAATGGAAGCGAACTTCGATATGGATCCAGCCATGTCTTACGCTGCAACAAGTATAGCTGCCCAAAAATTTAAAGCAGGAGATGAAGCTGGTTTTAAACGCTATGCAGATAAAATAAAAAGCGATAACGAAAAAGCAGGATTATACAATAGCGTAGCCTGGCCTGCTGCAGAAGAAGGAAAAAATATGGAAATGGCGTCGCAATTATCTAAATCCTCTTTAGAATTGTTGAATAAGGAAATGAAAGATTTGTCTAACAAACCTGCATACTACACCAAAAAACAATACAAAAAGAACATTGAGAATTCTTATAATATGTATGCCGATACCTATGCGTTATTACAATTTAAATTAGGCAATGTTAAAGAAGCTATTAAATATCAGAAACAAGCTGTTGGAGATGGCAAAAGCAGCGATGTAAACGAACGTTATATTGAATTTTTAGTGGCCGATAAACAATATGAATTGGCAGCCGAAAAAGCAAAACTATTTTTAAGTGAAGGCAATGGGACCAGTAAAGTAAAAGAATATTACGAAACTGCTTACACTAATGTAAATCCGGATGCTACAGATTTTGATGCGATTATAGCAACTATTGACAAGGAAAACCGTGAAAGAGAGTTAGCGGAGCTTAAAGATTCGATGCTTGATGAAGAAGCGCCTCAATTTGTACTTAAAAATCTGGATGGTGAAAATGTATCGCTTTCAGAATTAAAAGGAAAAACAGTAATCTTAGATTTCTGGGCAACCTGGTGTGGGCCTTGTAAAGCGTCTTTTCCTGGTATGCAACAAGTAGTAGAAAAATATAAAGACGATGAAAACGTGGTGCTTTTATTTGTAGACACGTTTGAAGATGGTGCAAAAAGAGAAGAAAATGTAGCTAAATTTATTAAAGATAATAAATATGATTTCCATGTTTTAATAGATGGTAAAGTAAAAGATAGCGACAAATATGAAGTTGCCAATAAATATGGTATTACAGGCATACCAACCAAAGTAATTATTGGTCCAAGCGGAAAAATAAACTTTAGATCTGTTGGTTTTAGCGGTAATAACGATAAGCTAAAACAAGAAATGGATTTGATGATAGACTTGTTAAGGTCTTAAATCTCGTTCAAAATTATTAATAAAAAAAGAGGCTCAAAATTGAGCCTCTTTTTTATATCTAAAGTTATAGTTTTTAATTATAAGTAATAGTAACCGTTGCTTGGTTAGATACATTACCATCGTTATCTTCTACTGTATAAGTCACTGGTGTAGGATCGCCTGTAAAACCAGGTTCTGGTGTAAATGTTAAATTGGCATTTTCATCTAATGTCCAAGTGCCTTCACCTGCTACTACCAAAGTATCATTATCACCATCACCTGTTGCATCTGTTGCGCCTGGTGTTGTAATAGAAACTGTACTGGCTATAATTGTTCCATTAGCATCAAAATCCTGGCCATTACCATTGTCTGCAGTTACTAATATTGTCACTGAAGTCCCAACGGCATTATTTAAGCTCACATCATTTTCAGCAATTGGGTTGACACACATTACAGGATCACAAGGGTCGTTAGGATCTGATGTTGCACCTGCTGGATCCATAGGTGTACTTGGATTGTCAACTCCAGTTAGCTCTTCGCAGTCTGTTAAGCCGTCACCATCGCTATCTGTTAAATTTGTTGCAACCGGATCACAAGGGTCATTTGGATCTGATGTTACACCATTAGGATTTGCTGTTGTTGCAGGATCATCCACACCTGTTGTTTCTTCGCAATCTGTTAAGCCATCATTGTCTGAGTCCATAAATTCATTACCTAACAGGTAAACATTAGATACATAAGACACATTAGAAATTGTATTTGTTCCGGAAACAAAAACCTGCTGTAAATTTGAAGTGTTCGTGTACGGACTTATAAGCGCATTAGTATTTGCCAAAGCGTCTGCTTCCGTTTCGTGAAAAGTATAAGTTACATTTGGACAATTAGGGCTGTTATATGCAGCATCTAAATTGTAAGAATTGGTACAATCTCCATTAGTGAAAATTTCAGTCTCATAAACACAATTATCAAAAGCATCTAAGTAATCTGGTATGCCATCATTATCTGTATCGTCATTCATAGGGTTACCATCATTATCATAATCTTCATCAGCCGTATTTATTCCATCGCCATCATCGTCTTCATCTTGATAGTTAGGTATACTGTCACCATCAGTATCATCATCATCTAAATTATTATTTCCATTTATATCTTCATTAAAATCGAAAACACCATCACCATCTGTATCTGCCAAATCCACACAAGACATTTCTGTACCTAAATCTGTAGTTGGAGAGGTAAAATTACCATTAAAAACTGTTGTGGATTGCCCATTGGTAAAATCGAACGCCTGAGCAGAAAAAGTAGTATCTGCAGAGCAATAATCTATAACCTGTGAAATCATCCCATTTGTAATTGGTATAATATGAGGTTGGCCATTATAGAACAATTGTAAGTAGCCATTAGTAATAGCGGCACCATTACAATCGTTAAAAGTTGCTGTAAAATTAGTAGTTAAAGCACTGCCTATTGAAACCGTTATAACTATTGATTCATCCTCTGAAAAAGGCCCAATCGTAGTTGTAAAATCATCATCTAAACAACCATAATCTGGTATCACTAAAGTGAGTGTGTCGTCTTGTGGTACTAAGCCGCATTCCACACCATTATTATCTGTAAAACCATACATTCCTGTACTATTTAATGCTGGAGAGTATAAATCTAACTCGGTATTTGGCAACGGATTGCCATTGGTGTCCTGTAAAGTAATACAAACGGTTACTGCTGGATATTGGAAATCCCAATTCCAAAATGAAAAGTGAGAGACTTCACCCACAAATTTATTACCCACTAATTCGCCAATACCATCTTCAACCCAATAGCCATTATCCTCGTCAAAAGACCATAATGGGATAGTAGCTGGCGGATTTGTAACACTACTACCAACCGGAATTTTTATTGTAGCTGGTTCTCCTGGCGCAATGTTTAAATCTTCGCCATTTTCACCTCTAAGTTCTACAGCAATCATTCCTACGGTTTCCATAATTCTTAAATCACCATCTGCATTTTGGGCTAATAAAGAACCTGGCATCTGGTATTTCATATCCTCATTATCTACACTTAAATGCTTAATAATAACATCTACTTCGCCTTGGTATGGACCACCAAACTGATTTGTAAATTGTCCAGGTAATTCTACCTCTGTTCCATCGGGTAAATCTATAGTTAAGGCTTGACCAGCAATTATTGTCGCAACAGGATCTAAGCCTAACAACATAATTTTAACCTGATTAACACCAGTGGAAGGTACTACTGCACGAGAACCATCAATATAACCCGCTTTAGTCGCTTTTATATAAGCATATTTTTCGTAAACCGTGGCTGCCAATACCGAAAAAACTCCATTGGCATCTGTGGTTGTAAATTGAGAACCAATATTAATAGTTACACCAGCAATTGGGTTGTTTTGCTCATTAACCACTGTACCAACAAATCGTGCCTGAATGGCGTTCCCGAAGTTTTGTAAAAACGGATTGGTTTCTCCTGCTTCAGAGTTTTCGTTAATGGGAATATTGTTATCGTTTTCGCAAGCACTAAAACTAAGTATTGCTAATAAAATTAAAACGTAGTTAAATGATTTCATATATATTTTAATTGATTGGTTTTACTTAATAGATGCGATATTAACTTAATGGTTGCGTCTATTATTTTTAATATAACAAGTTGAAGTCTAAAACTCCTAACTTGATCTTTTATTATTCCTTACCGTTTACATAATCTTGTAAATAGGCATAACGTTCTGTAAGCTTGCCCTCACTTGTTGTCATACGCGCACGTTTTAAAATACCGTTTTCATCGTTATTAAAAAAGGCTGGAATTACATGCTGTAAAAACATCTCTCCAAAGCCTTCACTGGCATCTTTTGGCAACTCGCAAGGTAAATTATCTACTGCCATCATGGTAATAGCATCTTTAGTATTAAAAGCAACTTCTTTTTCTGTTTTTGCATCGTATCCATAAAACGGATCTGCAATAGTAGATGGACGAATGGTTGCTGCTACAGGACCATCTATGTCGCAAGAGATATCTGCAATTAAATTAATTTTAAAATCGGGATGTTTAGCATCTTCTCTGGTAAACAAATAAGGTGCACCATCGCCATAAAAATGTCCAGCGATAAAGAAATCGGTTTCTTTTGCATAGGGCATAAAATTACTTACATAACCCGAAGGGTCCTTGTAAAACGCAAACTTATCGCCTACTTTACCATCTTTACGTTTGGCGTATTCCATGACATCTGCCATGCAATATACCGGCTCTGTAAATTCGCTTGTTAAATACAAGGCATCACTAACTTGTTTAATTTTTAAATGGTCTAAAATTTCTTTTGCGCCATGAGCTACTTTACCGGTTCCAGTTAGCAGAATTTTAATATTTGGTACTGTAATTTTATCTAATTCGGTTTTAACCTCGTCTAAGTCTTTTAGGGTTTCTACCTTAGGTAATTTAAATAAACCATCACGTAAACCTAAAGCTCTAAAGCCGTTGTAAGCACCAACCAAGCCTGCATAACGACCGAAACCTATTAATCGCGCTCCGTTTTTTCTAACTATGGTTTCGTGATCGAAGAGTTCTATTTTTTTATCTAAAACTGCTTTTAAAAGCTTACGGTTGTAAGGTTGTTTTTTTATGGTATGGCTGAAGAAAAAATACTTCTTATTAGGTATTAAAGCATCGATTGGGACTTCTTTTACACCAAACATCACATCGGCATCGCTTACATCTTCTTTAACCTCGAAGCCCAAATTTTTATATTCTGAATCTTTGAACACCCGAATATTGGAAGCCTCGACAACAATTTCTGCTTTTGGAAAGGTCTCTTTTAGGGTTTTTAAATCTTGAGGTGAAAAAACCACACGACGATCTGGCGGGTTTTTACGTTCTTTTATTATAGCGAATTTCATGTTGGAAATATCTTAGTTATTTTGTGCTAAAATACTTCTATTAATACCGTTTCGCAAATAAAGTTAATTGGCTCTGGAAACTTCTTTTTCCAGTTTTAAAACAAAGTCTCCATCGTCTTGTTTAATGTATAAAGCTTTGTTGTTTACTTCACCATTTCGGGTAACCTCGGTTCCTTTTATGGTTTTAGTAATGGTTTTAGTGTAGGTTTGTTCTACTTTTCCAGTAGCCATACCGTTTCCCCATTTCCACTTTACCTGTGTTCCTGTTTTTATCATTTTTCTCATTATTTAATAATAGCATGTCAAATTTATCTTAATCTTTTGATAAAAACAATATGGTATGCTTTTTGAGCAAATATTTTTAGTAATTTCGCACTCCTTGAGGCTTATAAATTGGTTTCTTGGTTTGGCGCGTTAGGGATGGAGGCATTGTTGAAGCTCTTTTTTTGTTTTTCTCAAAAAAAAGCGACTGCCGAGAGCCTGACCGTTTTTTGCCCACAAAGGCAAAAAAGGGTAACGCCAAAAACATTATTATTTATGGGGTCGACTGGTTTTGACAGCAAGATTAATTAAATAGTAAGCACGTCGTGTAATGATTTTGAAACACGTAAAAGGCTAAGTCAACTTTTTAAACGGCGAGAATAACTACGCTTTAGCTGCCTAATCTGAATTATAGTAGGATTAAGCCTCGGCTCACAAGGTGAGCAAGCTTTATGTCTCCGGAAAGCCTTGATTGACGGCGTTCCATTTTGAGACATCGTAAAAGTCAAGATAGATTGGGTAGTGCTTTGATGCCCTTTCGAAACTAAAGAAGATAAGTTAAAAGTGGGTTGTCTTTAACCAGCTTTTAATCGAAAAAACAAGAAAAGAATAAACGTGTAGAAAGCTCTTTGGTTACTTGTTTGGACGAGAGTTCGATTCTCTCCGACTCCACTTCAAGAGAATTATCATAATTTTTATGGTAATTCTCTTTTTTATTTCCGCTCATTTCGCCCGATATAGTTGCGATTGAAGAAAATATTGAGTTTACTCGAAAAGTTCGAACTCGATGATTTTTGAAATCATAGTAAACTCCCTCTGGAAACACCATATATTGAATTAATCTTTTAACCTCAACAGTACCTGATTCCCACAATGACGGGAGATTCAATGAATATTCCAAAGCTTTATTGATTGCTTTTTTAAGGTTCGAACTATTGAATTTATTTCCACTAGTTTCTTGCTCAATTTCCCTGCGCTTTGATGTCATTTTTTCCTTAAACTTATCGTATTGTGCTTTTGTAATCTCTTCAAAAACATACCTTTCTTCTAACCTTTCGAGCTTCTTATCTATCTCTACAAGTTCTTTTTCGGTATTGATTTTATCTTGCAGCTTCTCAGCATTCTGCTCCATATAGTTCGCATAAATAAGCTCTTTTAAAGGTGCTATATATTTTTCATCTGACAGTTGATAATCTTTCAGAAAATCAAGAAATGTAGCGTGCATCTTTTTAGCACTCCTGTTTTCTTTACTACCCTTTCTTCTATTCTTATAGTAATATAAATTTTTCGATCGCACTATATATCCAGTGTATGGTGACTTACAATGAAGAGATTTCATAAACGTCTTTAAAGGTAAATGTTCATCTTCAGAATTATATGCTTTACCAGAAGCCCTAACACTAAGCAAATCATGTATTTTCAAGAAAACCGACCTTGACACTAAAGGTTCCTGCTTCCCTTCTATTACTTCTTCAGGAAGTAACGGACTTAAAATTAATCCACAATAAAATGGATTTCTCAAATATTTACTGAAATATTTCTCTGTAACCTTTAACCCTTTTTTCTTGAACTTTTTTATGATTTCTGAGTTAGCACATCCTAATCTTGCTTTCATCAAAAATGCTTGACGCAAAAGTTTTCCTTGATTGTTTATGACATACTCCGGAGTTTTTCCATTCCCTGGATTTAAGTTGGTATATCCGAAAGGGAGAGGCCCAATATAATAACCTCTTCGAATCTTCTCTTTCATTCCTGTTACGCACTTATCCCTTCTAAGTTCATTATCAAATTGAGAAAATAAATAGTATAGATTCTGCTGAAATGAGCCTGCGCTGGTAGAAGTATCAACCTCTTGTGTAGCACTTATAGTAACAATGCCTTGTTTTTTCAACTGGTCGCTTATATAAGCTCCATTTGCTCCAGTTCTGGAAAAGCGATCATACGAGTAAACTATTATGTAACCGACGTCTTTGCGCCTTTTCACAAAAGATAACATCTTTTGAAACTGCTTACGTTCATCACTCTTAGCTGACTCATAAGTTCCACCGAAATACTCAAGCACTTCAATTCCTTTTTTACTTGCTAATTCTTTACAATATTTAAGCTGTGTGTCAAGGCTAGCATTATTTTCAGCTTGTTCTTTTGTTGATACTCTTGTATAAATTACTGCTTTACCGTCTGTTCTAAAAACAACCGAATTACTCTTCTTCGCAAATTTGTTAAATACTTCTAAGTCTTGCATTTGTTAATATTTTGTAGATGTTGAGCCATTATTGAGGCTAACAATTCTAATTTCTCTAATTCTTTATCTGCTTCTTCTTCTGTATAATTTTCAAAACCCTTAAACTTACGAAGCCACTCAGGTTTATATTTCTTTTTTTTAACTATTGATGTAGACATTATTTTTCAATAATCAATTGCTCCAAATTTTAATGGTTACAATCGAATCTGAACAACTGACCCTTATGGTCTTTATTCTACATAGCTTTCATTATTGAATCACTACATAACAAGTATAATTGGTTTACTTAACCTTGGTTTTGATAGTTCGATTGATAAATACCACTCGACCATCATTTTGTTTAATTTCAATATTTTGGTAATTGTGCTCTCTTAACAAGTCCACAATCTTCGTGCGTTGCTCTATACGTTCTGTACTTTCTATCATTTCAATGCGACCATTACGCTGTGTTACTTTTATAGATTCAAAAGTTCTTTTTCGTAACATCTGTATGACTTGCTTTTCTTCTTCAGAGAGAATCTCAAAGCTTTGTTCTAATGCTTTTTCTTCCATAATTAATTACTGCTTTTTTTCGAGTAATTGTCGTAGCAAGTCTATCTCGCGTTTCATAGCTTCATCAAGTTTTTCACGTGTTTCAACTAACTGTTTATCTAACTTTTCTAGTTTTTCTTCAAAATAACGTCGCATATCTTGCATCTCGTTTGATTTTGCTTCAAATAGCTTTTCAAACTTCCTTGAAGTCTTTTTGCTCTCTGCCTGTATGGATGTAATAATCTTAAAAAACTGCTGGACACGCTCTTTGTCTATTTGTGAAATAAAGTTGTTTATCATTGTATTGACTTCTACAACTTCAACTAATGTATTTTTAGAGCCAGCTTCTGCTGTATTGATGCCTTTTATTTCTCCTTTTCCTGCGTGAATATTAGTGGTGTTATTACCTGTACTACTTATTGCATTACCAGAAACAGTAATATTCGTTATCGTGTTAGGCTTGTAATGTAAAGGAGCATCTTCACAATAGAAATAGTTCATATCCACATCAAACTCTTTAGCAAAATTAATAAGTGCCATATGAGGAATATGCTTACTCTTACCGCGTACTGCTGATACTATGCTTCTGTTATTTGGGTATACTGCCTTACCAATAGCACTATCATTTGCTGGCTTTATGCCTAATTCTGTATTGATTGCGATGAGCTCATCAACTGCATCTATAAATTTTGAATCAATGTTATCTAATACTGGATTTTCTTTCATTTTATATTAAAGTATTGTCTTTGTGACGATTAATTGTTTGTAAGTAAATTAAACAGCATTTATTTTACTTATTGAAGCAATATTATATATATTTGGCATCATAAACAAATAAAATGATGTTGTTTTTTACTATATGATGAGTTATTGATGCCATTTTATTTACAAAACTTTTACAATGTATTTACAATCTGAAATTAAAACTGTCTTGCTGAAGATGGAAAAGCTATATGATAGTCCTATCACTATACTTACTGAAAAGTCAAATTTGTCTCGACCGACAGTTTCTAAATTTTTTAATAGTCAGACTATAAAGCCAAGCAGTGTTGAAATTCTTTATGAATTATGTCTTGATTTAATTGAAGCCAAAGAACAAAAGCGACAGACCTCATTAAGAAGAGAACAAGGACTTTTTAAAGAATCACAACGAGAGCAAACTAAGAAATCACAAACTGCCCTCAAACTATAATTACAATACCATAACGGTAAATAAGACATACCACTTCACTGACAGTATTTACTGAGGTGTGGTTATTTCTTAATTAATGCCCATCATCCAATATTCTACTGCATTTAATGCATTAGACCTTTATGTAAGTAAACATAATGCTAGCCAACAAGACCTCTCTTCTCACATAAGACAGGCAATGATTTTAACCGCTAGGGAAATCATTAAAATATACTCGCTTTCACTCTTGAAAGCCAATAGTATTAAAGCGGTAGATTTTCAGGATTTACCACCTTTAAAGACCAACAATGTACAGTTAGCAAAACGTGCCAAAGCAAGTACAAGAACCATCCAAAGACACCTTAAACGTCTTATAGAAGCTAATGTCATAACTCAAAAAATATGGCACGGTTCTAATTCAGGATATGAGCTTTTTATAAACCCAAATATCTTGTTAATAGGTGGTGTAAAAGCCGTTGATAAGCCCAAAAATGACCGTAGAACCGAAAAATCAAAACATACTGATAATCAGTTTTTTAAAAATACTAGAACGCCAACTTGTCCTCATACAGATACTAGTAACAATGGTTACATAAATAATATAATAATAGAGGTTGATAAGTTGAAGACAACAACGAGTTCGTTACCACTCACATCGGGATATGAGTCACGCAACGCAACTAGTAACACCTTGACAGGATACACAGGGAAAATAGCCCCTAAAAAAAATAATGATGCAGGGGAAATAGCGCGGAACAAAAGAGCCACAGAGCAAACTGGCGCCGAAATTTCGGAAGCCGATGTAGCTCGTTCCGCGTCCCTTTCCTTTTACATCAATGCGTTGTGGAAGCTTGCGCGAAATTCAATTTACAAGGAACACTATCTCACTCAAAGTCAAGAGAAAAAAGCAAAACAACTGCTTTTTAAATGGTATTACCCAGTACCCGATAAAAAACTGACTGACGTACATCAGGTCTATGTGGAACGTCTGGGTATCGTCCAGAAATACATAGCAAAAGACCCTAAAAACCGCTACGTCCAGCTACCAGACAAGTACTTTAATCCAGACAATCCCTCAGGTTTTACTGGGACACGAGCCTGGTACTACCAGCAGAAGAAACGAGAATTTGATGTGCAAATGAAGCTCATCTTACACGCTCAAATTCGTCGCTTTCTCAACAATGAGAAAAAAGAAACTGCAAAACAAAAACCACGATTAGCACTTTTTAAAGCTTGTGAAACAAGGCTTGGAAAGCTAGGGCAACCGCACTTAGTCCGTGAGTTTCACGCATCAGTTTTAAACCACAGTACACATAAATTTTTACAATTCAATACTTAAAAAATGAATCCATTTAAGAAAAAAGACAGCTCTTTGAGCAGAAAACTCAAAGGAGCGCTAACCGATTTATCCGTTGATATTTTCGGTTATGAAAAGATGGTCACAAAGAACATTACACACCGTACAGATTACATTTCAAAACGTTTGGAAATTCCTAGAGAACGCCTATACATCAGGATTTTTCAGAAAGACCACGCCATAAAATCATTCCTCTACGACCAAAGCAAACCCATAACTGCAATCCCTACTGGCGAGCTTACCTACTTCTTCTTAGAAGAACAGATAGCCCAACTAGGCGATTATCAAAACAAGGTGGCTTTTAGTATCAAGCAATATCTCAAGGAATTTGCTGCTGCAAACCGTATTGAGGAAGAAAGTGTGCGCATTTGGATTCACGTAAAGGATAACCAGGTTCAGGTTAGAGCTTTTCAAGATGAAGAATTCATCAAACAAATTCCGCTTAAATCACTAATTAAATTCTTCAAATAATGACACAGAAAAAAGGATGGAAACTCGGTCAGGACTCATTTACAAAAATGATTGTTTGGTTTAAAGATGGTAATGTAAGAACAATGTACTCCATAGACTGGAGACATAAATTATCCAGAACACGGAGTAAGGAAACTGGACTAGAACGTTTCCGAAAAAAAATAAAACAATATGGGCCATTAGCTGGCACAATTGAGATTTATGACAAAGCAACTGGACAACGCATAGCTAAGTTTTACGAGGGAATAGAAAAAGAACTTCCAAACGATTTACAATGAGAACCATCAAAGAATTAAAAGTAAAACTAAACCCTAAAAACAGTTTTCAGGCCAGATACGACATTGAGCCAGATGATAAAATTCATTTGCTCTACGTGAGTCCTAAAATGAACGCGACTGGCTATTACAGGATGATTGCTCCAGCTTTAGAAATAAACAAAACTGCCACTCACAAAGCCATAATCACAAGTATTGAGAACAACGATTTCTCCAGCAATCTGACCGAAATGGTGCATCAGTTGGACGAGCGATTGATTATCTGGGCAGATTATATCATTTTCCCATCTCTATTTAGTGATGTGAATTATCTATTTCAGGCCATCAAAACAATCAATCCATCGGTGCAGTTAGTTATGGACGTAGATAGAAATTATTTTGCGATGCCTGATAGTATTCCACTTTCGCGAAAGCTTACTAAAGAAAAGCTAAAGCAATTAGAATATAATTCAGGACTTGTCGATTTAGTGACCGTGGCAAATCAAGCGTTTCAAAAATTCTTACAACGTTTTATAGATGACCGCTTACCAAATGTAAATACGATTGTGCAATATCAACCTAGTTTAGTATCCAGGTTTGGTTATGAAGAAATGCCACCTCTATCAAAAAACACTTCTGAGAAATTACGCATTGGATTGATAAAAACGAGTAAAGAAGATTTGCTATCTCTTAAGGAAGTACTTTTTGAAATGAGAAAAACTTTTGGGGATAGAATTGAGTTGATTTACTTCGGGAAGCCCCATTCTATATGGGAAGTAGAAAAACTTTTTAAAGAATATCAGATAGAAACACATCCTACCGTTTCATTCTTAGATCATTTTGAAAAGTTGAACAGTTTGAAACTCGATTTAGTTTTGCTACCTGCTATAGAAAGCCTTTTTAATAGACACCAAAACCATCAGCTTTTTATGGAACTTTCGGTATTTGGGATTCCTGTGATTGCTTCTGTGCAGCATCCTGTTAAGAAATGGATTACTGATGGCAAAAATGGATTTTTAGCGAGTGAAGTTCCAGAGTGGTTAGAGGCTCTTGAAACACTTGTAAAATATGACAAAGAGAAAAACTTTTCTTCTAATCTCATTAAGAGCATCTGGAATAAGAACAGTTTTACAAAGGCAGCTATTAATAAAATAGCTTCCTTATATATTTAGTCAATAAATATCCCTGAACTTATAGTGTTAGTTCAGGGATATTACTTTAGTGTACCTGCTAAACATCGTCAATTTATCCCACCTATAAATTCAAATCCCCTACCATTGCTACGGTTACATAATTTGCAATCATATTAAGCCCATTCCCAACGTACCGTAGTACATTCCCTTACAGTCAAATCCCTACATCACAAATCTATATTTATCCTAAATCAAAGAGAAAACGAGCTTCCTATAGCGATGAGTTTTCCTATTTAGGATACAGATGCAATTAACAATTACAGAGAACGAAGAAAAAGGTGGAATAGAATTGCTATTCAGTGAAAACCTACCCAAAGAGTTTTCGACCTTCCTTTTAGAAATAGGCTTTCGCGAGGTTTTAAAGAAGAAAAACATCTGGTATGCAGATGCACATCCAGCCTACAAAAGTTTTGCTAATTCCTTAAGAGATGCGTTTTCTCGTGGAGACGATTGGAAAACGGTAAATCTTTATCCATCCTTTGAACCATCCTTAGAAAACATTGACAAAAGCAAATTCAGTTACGTTACGATTTCCTATCGAGGCAAAGAAAAAGCTGAGAAAGATGAGTACGTATTATTCGAATCCTATAAGAAGGTCGCTTTAGAAATAGCCACTCAGTTTGCGATGATGAAGTATGGAGACGATTTAAAGCACGTAGAAGTAACGCCGAGAAATTATAAGCGCAAAGCCCGCATTCTATATGATAAGGAGCAAATTATTCATCGTATTCATAGCGAAGAGCAAACTTCAAAAGAAAACGACCTCCCTATAGAAGACAGTAAAACTCAAGAAGAAACAACTCTTGATCCAATGGTTAGCGAAGAGCAAACGTCAAAAGAAAACGAGCTTGCTAAGGAAGTAGAAAACGAACTTCCTATAGAAGACAGCAAAACTTTTGAGCCATCAGAATCTCAAGACACTTCAACCGAAAGTAAAACGGAGTTTGAAACTGATGCAGAGCGTAAACTTTCAATAAGAGAAATTCTACAGGAAGTTATCAATAAGCTTCTAGTAATTGAAGAAACATCGGAAGGCGAAGAAGAAACCATTCTTGCCACTTCCGTAATGGACTTTGAAGATGCAGCCGAGCAAAGTGGACATACCAGGTTTGAAAATGAACTATCAAAAGCATTACAGAATTTTCAAGACTGGATGTATGACTTAACATTCTCTATACGCACAGCAGCCTTGATGGAGGTTAACCGTTTGAATCAAGCTCTCGAGGTTCCGCTATTCGCATTAAAAAAAGATTTCCCAAAATCATTATCGGTTACAAAAGATATTTTCAGTCGAGACCACATTGTTCCAAATGTTCTAGTTCCTGTAAAAGCTGGCGAACCATTTCAGTCTGGTGGTCTTAATCTGGGCGATGCCAATTTCATCAGAATGAAGTTTCGCATACTACACCAACTTACTGATGAAACTCTCGAAAGTGCGTCAGGTTTAAACCTGTTCCGTTTATCACAGATGGCGCACCCAAACGATTACGGCATCGCTGTAAATCGCTCAACCGTTTTAAGAGAATGGGAAGCTCGTGGTCGTGAATGTTTTGAGGAAATAGGCTTCCCAACAGATTTAGATTATCCCTACGTAAACATTCATACAGGTTATAAAAGCGTTTCCACATTAGCATCCCAAATTGGTGCTTTAGATGATAGGCATCAATGGTGGTCTGCAGTGGAACATTCACGTCCTGTTGCAGACTTGGCAAAAGGAATCGTCATTATAGACGATATGCTTTTGGAACTCATCGAGCAGAAACTAGAATTCATAAACCCAAAGACCAACAAACCGAAAACGGATAAGAAATCCAAAGAAGCGGTTAATGATATTGAATGGGAAATCAATCGTTTGGAGCGTTCCAAGCAAGTCATTGTCGATTATCAAAATAAAGACGCCGAACCAGAACAATCGTTACCAGAACCAAAGCCAGAAAAGCAACCTAAAGAAGAACCCAATGATTATCTAGATAGAGTCATTGCCATTATGCATACCGCTTTCGCGAAAGCGGAACGTCTCACAAAAAAGAAAATTGAACGACTTAAAGATGAAACTGGCGCACCAACTATGGGCGCACTTTGGGAAGCGGTAGAACTCAGTTGGCTATTGTGGTACAAAATGCTCTATAAAGAACCGATTCCTTTTGAAGCACGTCTCAAGAAAATGGTGCAATTCTGGAACAATGTGCAACCTACCTATGCCTATTCTGACAGCAGCAAAGAACTCTACAAGCAATATTCCACACCTTGTCCTATCGGTGCCATCATAGCCCAATACACTCAAATGGATGAAGCGAAATTCATCTTTGAACCCAGCGCAGGAAATGGCTTGTTACTAGTCGGTGCAAATCCACGAATTACCCACGTTAACGAAATCGATAAAAGCCGAAAGAAATCTTTAGAGCATCAAGGTTTCGGAAGAATTACTTCTGATAACGCAGCCGAACCGTTTCCAGAAATGATGAACAAAGTTCACGATGTGGTCGTGACCAATCCACCATTTGCGAGTTGGGAAGCGAGTAAGTTTGATAAAGAACGGATTGCCAATAAATACTTCAACAAACAGCGTGGTATTGCCAACCATATCAGACTGGAACATTTAATGGCTGGACTTGCCTTACACACGATGAAAAACGATGGTAAAGCAGCGATTATCATAAAGGGTCACGTCTATTTTGGAGAAGATGGACTCTTTGCCAAATACCGTCCATTTTTTAACTGGCTCTACCGCTATTACAAAGTCGATGATATCATCAATATGAACAGCTACAAGCTTTACAACAAGCAAGGCGCTGTAACTAAAACGATGCTCATTCTCATCGGTGGTCGCAAAAACGAACCATCTGGCGTAGCGCCTAACCAATCTGAACAACCACACTTGGACGATATGATAGAGACCTTTGAAGACCTCTGGAAACGAACAAAGTCCCATATCAAACCTAATATCGATACCGTCATAAAACAGCTTAAAACTGCCAAAACTCAATGATTTATTTCAACAATCAATTAATGCCAAACGATACTGCTACCAAACTATTTATAACTACAAACACCAAAGCTTTTGAATGCTATGAAGACCACGAGGCTGCCTTATACATTCAACTTCACGACCTGGTGGAGCACGCTTTCGCGAAAGGTGACAACCCAATTGCTCTTATTGAGGATTATCTGGAGTTGGTCTACACCGAAGGGAAATCGGTAGCCGAAATAGCAGACTTTTTAGTGAATACAGATAAGATGCAACTCGCACTTTGGACACTCAAAGAAAGCTGGGATAAGCTTGACGAAACCGCGCCACAAGATTCGTTGTTGTACGGAAGAGGTATCGATAAGGAAGAAGCCATTCAGCTCTATTCAGAAATTACACTTCGCACGTATCTCGAAGCTCTAGCACAATTCAAAAATGACTAATCAAGAACTCGATATAGAACAAGCCGACTTCAAGCAAGATGCCGAAGAAGTTGCAAAATTAGCCACGCAGGAAAGCGCATTAGTTCCGTACGTGCCAAAGTCAAAAGCACCATATAGAATTAACACGCTCATTCCTAGAAATATGGCTTTTGAGGTTCAAAAATCGCTCAATTCTATTGTCAAAACGCAAGGAAACATTGACAATTACGTACGTAATCAGTTAAAGTATGAATCTACCAAACAGCTTTGGAAAGGATTAGGTGCAGAACAAGTGGATGCAGTCGGTTTGTACCTCAAGCAGTTTGAGAAAGAACAAGGCATCATTATAGCAGACCAGACAGGAATCGGTAAAGGTCGGCAGGCTGCGGCGGTGATACGACACGCAGTAATGCAGGGTTGCCTTCCTGTCTTTTTTACAAAGAAACCAGACCTATTTACTGATATGTATCGTGACCTAAAAGCGATTGGTTTTGGTAACATTAACCCATTTATCGTAAACACAGATACTAATGCAAAAATCAAAGATGCAGATGGTAATGTGGTCTATAGTCCAATGAGCAGTTCTGCACAAGCTGAACTCATTAGTAATGAAATTGAATATACTACAGAAAGCCCTGAATCCATAGAGTATCACAAAAAGATAGGCAAGAAATTACCAGACCCAGACAAATACCCAACAGTCAAAATTCCATTGACATTAGACCATTTACCACTCGGTTATGATATGATTTTCGCCACTTATTCTCAGGTACAATCGGCGCATCCGTATAAACGAATGTGGATGGAGAAAATGGTTGCCAATGGTGTGGATGGTAGTAAAAAATATAAGAAGTGCATTTTCATTCTTGATGAGTCGCATATGGCTGGTGGTTTCGATTCCATCATCGGTACCTGGATGCGCGAAGTGTTACCACAAACAAAAGCTTGTTGTTTCCTAAGTGCGACGTTTGCGAAGTATCCAGAAGTGATGCCGTTTTATGCTAAGAAAACTGCCATTGCCGAAACTGGATTGACAGATTCTAATTTTGTCCGCTCAATGACAAGCGGTGGATTGGCATTGCAAGAAATTGTAGCGAGCAATCTTTCAGAAAGTGGACAGCTCATAAGACGTCAGCGCTCAAGCGAAGGTATCAAAGTGGATTACATTACACTTGATGCAGAACCACAACGCAGCAAGAGTCGAGAAAGTGTGAATCGCATAATCACGTTGATGAATGAGGTGGTTGCTTTTGAACAAGAATTTGTTGTACCATTATTAGCTGAAGTACACGCTTCCGCGAAAGCGCAAGGTGAACATATGTCTTCTAAACCAAGAGGATTAGGCGTTAAGCAATCGCCATACTTTTCCAGAGTATTCAACATCATTGACCAAATGCTTTTTGCTTTAAAAGTAAAAGACGTCGTAGCACATACGGTCAAATTATTAAAGGAAGACAAGAAAGTGGTCATCGCTTTCAAATCTACAATGGGTGCGTTCTTAAAAGATTTAAACTTGGTAAGTGGCGATGTGATTCCTGAAGAACAGCTCGACTTTACTCGAACATTAGTCAAAGGTCTCGATGGTATTTTCAACTACAACTACGTAGCAATTGATGGCGAAAAAACTAGAGAGCGTATTGAGCTGGAAGAGTTACCGCAAAATGGTATTGAAAAGTACAACGACATTAAAAAGCGAATGCTTTTAGAAAGTTCAGGACTTTCTATCTCGCCTATCGACGAGTTGATTCACTTATTGCAAACGGAAAAGAAGCCAAAACATTTGGGCGGTCATTCGGATATGTTTTTCAAAGTAGCTGAAGTTACAGGGCGTAATCAACGTATTGATTTTACAGAAGATGAAGCTGTTGTAGAATCTTTCCGTAGTAATACAGAAAAGTCTTTTCGATTATTTAATAGTGGCGATTATGACGTGCTACTCATCAATCAAAGTGGTAGTACAGGTTCTTCTGCGCACGCCAGTAAAGACTTTAAAGACCAACGACAACGTGCAATGATTGTGCATCAGTTTGAACTCGATATTAATACTGAAGTCCAAAAACGTGGTCGTATCAATCGTACTGGTCAGGTTAATCTTCCAGAATACTATTACGTCACAAGTGATATTCCTACCGAGAAGCGTTTAATGACAATGCTCAAGGCGAAATTAAAATCACTTGATGCCAATACCACAGGTTCGCAAAAGACGAATGATGATACCTTAAAAAGTGCGGACTTCTTAAACAAATATGGAGATGTCGCTGCGTGGAATTGGGTGGATGAAAATCAGGAAATGATGGAGCAGCTTGGCTATCCAACCTATCAAAAGAAAACCGATAAACGCGGAAACATCTCTTATGAGCGTAACGGATTTAAAGATGGAGCGGTACGACAATTAACTGGTCGCGCAGGACTATTAAAAGTCGAAGACCAAGATGCGCTGTATGATGATTTGTTAGAACGCTATGACCATCAAATCAAATTAGAAAAACAACAAGGTACTTATGATTTAGAAACAGAGTTTTTACCATTAGATGCAGAAGTAAAAAAACGGTTCTTGTTTCAAAAAGGTCAAGGTGGTGCAACACCTTTTGGAAAAGATACGGTGCGCGATATTACCATCGTCAATAACTTAAAACGACCATTTACCAAACAAGATATTGACGAGCGTATTCAAGATGCTTTAGGTGGCGAAAAGCCAGTCCAAGTGCGAATGAAAATGGAGGACGCTATTAATGAAGCTTATCCTAAACTTCTTGAAGAACGAAGAGCCAAACGTTTTGAAGTCATTACAAAACTTAAAGAAGAGCGTGATGTTTTGCCACAACGAGGCAGCGGAGAAACTGAAAAGGAGAACGAGAAAATCTTAGCCGACTGGAATAAGCTCGAAGCACTTATCAATCAAAAGACATCACAACTAGCTACCTATATCGCTGGATTAGAAAACATTCAACGTATCATCTTACGTTACCTCAATATGTGGAATATTGGCGATGTGGTTCGTGTGCCTTTTATCGGTACGACCATTAAACCGTCTTGGGGAATCTTTTTAGGCGTGAGTATCGGAAAGTCTGGAAAGAACCCATACACCTTGAGTAATATCAGTTTGAAATTTGGCGTTACGGATTCCCGTAAGGTTTTAACCTACAGTTTACAGCCAGCTGAACAAAGTTTCATAAGCCAGGTATTTACAGAAAGTCGAGGCATTACAGATGCTGATGTGCAGATGGTTAATCTCGAATGGAATGAACTAATTAAAAAAGCTTCTTCAAAAAGAGAACGCAGGCATATTCTTACTGAAAATATTGTAGGTGCTTCAGGTCAAATTGGAACACAAAACAAACTGATTAAATACAATACCAAAGAAGGAACCATCAAAAATGGTATTCTCTTGCATCGAGACTTTGGCAAAGATGGCGAGGCAGATTCGGCATTACTTCCTGTTTCTGAAGCTTATCCCATCATTAGTAAACTAGAGTTAGACGACTTTTTTGCAGACCACAAGTTGAGTTTTCGCGCAAAGCGAATTAGTGATAATTACTATCAGGTGTACCTGGATAAAAGAGATTTATATCCAGCCATTATTGATGAAAAGCTACGCTCTTTATTGCGTCGTGAATCTGGACAGTCTGAAGATGAGTTGCCTGACTTTGTGCAGAATGCAGGAGATATGACAGGTGCTTTACATCTGGAGAACTTGCAAGCGTTTCTAAATCGTTTAGATGCGTTTCAAGTGCAATATATGGGTAAAGCACGTGAGCTGGAAGATTGGGAGATTGAAAATGAAGCTGATTGGAAATCACAGACCCAACAGAAAAAGGGAAGCTTTAAATATCAATTAGGTCGTGCTTATGGCCAAGGTAGTAATCCAACTATCGGTTTTATAAGCTACAAAGAACCTAATGGAGAGTTTGAATTTGGAACGGTTATCTACAACAGACCATTAACTGATAAGGAGAAGTATAACTATTCCTTGATGCCCATTTTCAAAAATGTCGAAGAGCCTTATCAAGATTGGAAAATAGCCATTTTAAAAACTGGAATTAAAGAGGACTTCAATGCAATTATTGATGAAGTAAGAGACGTTCCATTACACGAAGCGATAGAAACATTGGGCTATTTCATTTTGAACAATCTACACGAAGATGGAAATGCAGAGTTTGTATTTGGAAAGTACACCGCGCAGGAACTAGGTCGTGTGTTTTATGAAGATACCATAGCGCAAATTGAAGCTATAGACGAATTATTAAATCAATTACATATTGCCAATTCATAATGAATAATAGAAAATTAGACATACCAGAGGTACAACAGATTCCGCAGTTTATGAAAATTATGGATGATTTAAGTGTTGGGAATAATCCATATTTGGTTGGAAGTGCCGGAACAGGAAAAACGACCATAGGCGAAAAAATTGCGTATGCCATAAAAGGACGAGTAGAAAATGATGGAAAAGAACTACCATTTACAATCGTAAATTGTAATCAATGGACATCGCCTATTGACATTAAAGGCGGGCAAACGATTTCAGGTTATAAAGAAGGTGCGCTCATTGAAGCTTGGCGTGATGGAAAGATTTTAATCCTGGACGAAATGCCAAAGCTCGATGCTAACACCGCAGGCTTATTAAATGATGCTTTAGCCAAAAGTGCTCGTGAAGATGCTATCATCTTTAATGGAAATAACGAACCGATTAAGAAGCATAGAAACTTTGGGTGTATTGCAACTGGTAATGTAATCGGTAAAGGTGCTAGTGGAAATTATGTAGGTAACAATAAACAAGATGCTTCTTTGCTTGACCGTTTTAGCGGTTGTATTTATCGCATTGGTTTTAATGAAACCTTAGAACGTCAGCTTGTATATCCAGCAGTTGTAGATATCTGTTTGACTATTCGTAAATCAATCCTCAAATACGAAGGGAAAGAAGCTGGAGACGACGATACTGAAGATATTATGACACTTCGTACAATGCTCAACTTTGAACGCGCATATGAGCTTGAGATGAAGCGTGAAACAGGAATGAAAGATGAGTTTGGCAAAACCTATCGCAAGATGCCTAATGGAAAGACATTGAAGGATTCTCTACACAGCTATTTCATTGCAATGTCAAAAGACAAAGCAGAGCACATCAAGACTGAAGTCAACCTTGAAGGTTTTCTAAATTCTTATAAAAGTAGCGGAATGAAACAGGCTTTTATTACGGAGTTTAAGAGGCGGATTGGGTAGGGTTTTACCTTCTCAATCGATGCTTTAAAATAGTATTTAAAACTTCTGGTTTAAAATTTTCAACTTGGCAACGAGCGTTCCATTCGATAAAGCGTTTGATATCCTCTTTTCTTTGAGCATTTGTAGTTTTTTCAAGTTTGGCCTTCCAAGTTCTTAAAGAACGTTGTAAATGATATAATACTATTCTTCTGCTTATCGCCAGACTTCTTCCTTTTGCCATTGAACTGAAGTGTAATCCCCAGAAAATGTAGATGTTTTCATCATCAGTTCCTTTTGATGCTTCTAAGGATTCATAAAATGAATTTAAAAAGGTGTTTTTAAAAATTCCACTGTAGAACATCTCAGCTGTATTCTTAGCAACATCATTATTCACGTCCCAGAGTGTTCCGAGATATCCCTTTGCACCAACCCCTAAAAATGAATCTGCGATGTCTGACCAGGAGGAGCACGTATTATTAAAGACAAAAGGAGAATGACCAGCAGCTAAATGTCTGAACATCGCTTGGTAGATAAAATGGTTACATTTAATGTGTGAAGAATCAGGAACAACTACCCGTGTGCTTCTGTCAATATTTTCACTTGTTCCAACAAAGCTTGCTATTTCTGCGTATGTGGCACTTGGAATATTCTGTGCTTTTAACTCCTTACTTTTCCATTTAAAACCATTAAGCTCACGCCAAATTCTCTTTACCAATACTGGTATTAGTTTATCATATTTTGAAGGCGCAATACTTACAATTTCATCGTATGTGACAATATGTGGATTTCCAAGACTGTCTGTAAACTCTTCAGTAATTCTTGAACCTTCGACCTCACCGCCGTGGCTGCAAAAATGTATTAAACTAAAAGGAAATTCTTTTACATAATTATCTATGTTGTAAACAGTAGCTTCCTTTCCAATTAATGATTTTACGTAAATCGCATTGCTCTCTAAAGTTCGGATAACATAATCCGTTTCTTCATCTTCAAATTCTAACGGTGAGAAAACAATAGATGAAAATGGCTCAAAATAACTATTGAAATGAATATTGTTGAATACGAAGAAGCCTGGTCTATAACTTAAATGTACGTGTGATATTGGAACTATGTTTTCTAAAATCAATGAATAAGGAGACCCATTAGAGAAAAAAGTCACAAATTCCCTATCTGCAAAGTGAATATGCTCAATTCTCGGATAGATTGAAGCCGACAAATCGTTGTAAGCATTATGATTTCCTTCTTTCCAACCCGAAATGAGGCTTTTAATTTCATACTTACCGAGTGTTGTTGGCTCAATTATCTCTATCGGCGATTCGATAGAAGCAGCGTAATTTATGCCGATGATTGATGACGATTTTCCATCATTTTCAATAACTACTAAACCTTTACCTGCTACTTCAATACTCCACTCTTGTGAAGCGGATTTACCTACTTTTAAGACAAGGTTTTTATTCAACGCATAAGGCAAGGATTCACATAAATCTTCCTCACTAATTATGAGAGGTTCTTTATCAGCGATAAGTGGTTCAAGTAGAACTTCAGCATCATCATAAGTATCTATTACTATAATGTTATAGTCATCTAAAAAATCTAGAAAGCTTAGTTGCTCTGCTGTTAGTCCAGCTAATATCAAGTTTTTGTCAAACCCTATTCTTTTAAGTGTATTATGTACATAGATATTGAAGTCTCGAGACCTAACCCTTGAGATATAATGTTCGTCCTGTGTAAGTTCATCATATTCATCTTCGGCTGTAGTTACGTTTGGATATTCAAACATTAAACTATATTTCTTGGACTGGTGTATATAACTCGAAACCATAGCTGCTAAGTCTTGCCGCTCCCAGTTTACGATACAAAAAAAGTCTTTATTGAAGTTAGGTACTGTCATCAGTCACAAAGTACTAAAATCAATTTAACGTTCCAAACTACAATCCCACTACGTAACGCTCATTACAGATCAACTTACTTTTATGCGTATACGTGAGTCGCCCGCAGCAACATACCATCCAGAGTTCTGATGGCAAATGCAACTATCTCTTGTTTGATAGTGTGTTTGCCTTTAATGCATTTGTAGATGGTGAGATAAAGCAGTTGTCTAGTGCTAATGATTCTCGGTGGAATTGGGTACAACAAAGTACTACCGACCAATTAAAAAACGGCACAGATTGGTACGGTACACCTACGCCAAAAGACATCACAGAACTCGAAGCGCATTACACCTTTCTTGGGATGCCATTGGTTGAAAAAATTCAACCTCAAATCAAGGATAAGTTGGCGCCATTTTTAAACTATCTCAACGAGGCTGTTTTGCCAAAACCAAAAATGACTTACAATGATAGAGGACTTGGTGTGTTTTCTTTTGACCGTGCGGCAATGGGTTTGTTTCAGCAGTTTGCGGTAGATACACAAACACCGATGAGTACTTCGGTAAGCCAAATGAACATTGAATTGGGTAACAAACAGATTCAGACTTCTGTAAAAAGCGTGTATGCCTATTTTCAAGATAAGCAACAATCGTATCCGTCGCTACAACTGTATTTAATGGCTGGTGCAAATGCAAATGTGAAGGGCAACGATTTACTTTATGTGGGTTTGGCTTGCGCTGAGCTGGTTCAGTTTATGGAGCTGCGTGGTATTTCGGTCGAAGTTAATGTGATGTTGGGCACTTCGTTTAATAATCAAGTTACGATGGGTTGCGTGCGTGTAAAACGCTATCAGGACCAGCTGGATAAGAACCAACTGCTACTGCTAAGTAGTGACCCAAGATATTTCCGCTATCGAGGTTTTAAGAGTCTGGTGGCGATGAGCAATTATTTCGGTTTGACCATTCCGTCTGGATTGGGAACGATTTCGGCTAGTATGGGTAACGCTTTCGCGAAAGCGGTCAACCCTAAAAGCTTTGTGTTTGAGCAAAGTTATTCGATGGATACCGCAGTAAAAGAGGTCTCACAAATCATTACTAATTATAAAAATCAGCTCGTTGGTAAAGGATAAAAAAGTATTGAAGCAAAGTGTGATTCACAGGATAATGGATAGAGCTGTTGACATTAATAAAGCTTGTAAGGAACGGTGTAGAGATTTTCAGATTATGCTTTCGCGAAAGCGTGAAAACACATTAATCCTGCGCTGGACAATCATTGATATTTCAAACGAAGACAATCCTGTGCAATGCTATCGCTACGAATGTTTCAAAACCGATGGCACACCGCAGTTGTGTTCCATTCATTATGCAGACCAGGAAGAGGCCAATGATTTTATCTGGTCGCTAGAACCGTTGTACCATCAACAATATGCCATAGACCATAAATTATAAGATATGTACAAAACCAAAGATGTGACCCAGAAGCAGCTACAGGCGCTCAAGGTGGTCAACCAAGACGAAATAGAAGATTTAACAGGCAGCAAACTCAATCCTGTCAAGGCTTGGGAAGTGATAAAAGAGGCTTCGGACAATTTTAAAAACAAGGACGCAAAAGCACAGGAAGCAGATGCGTTACTTTTTGAAATGTTACATCCTGAAATGAAGAAAGTTAAGCGAGCAACCGATAACTCAGAAACAATACGCCTACAAGAAAAAGAACGTGCCAGAGCGCTAGAGCTACTGGAACTTGAACTATTAATAGCAGCATAAAACGATGACGATACAACAATTACAAGCGCTCGATATGAGCAAGGTGCAACCAGAAGCTTTGGCAAAAGCCGTAACTGATATTCTGGATGATTATAAGGAAACGAGAGATAAAAAAGCTTTTGAAGAAATCGCCAAAGAGAATATCGAAAAGGTATTTCTACTCGTAGAGAGAATGGCTCCAGATTCTATCAAAAAGCAAAAAGTCGAGAAGAAAGCAACGGAGAAGCCAGAGAAAAAAAGCGATGCACCTATAAAGGAAATACCTAAGAAAGAGAAAAAAGCATCTAAAACCGTCAAGAAAGAATTGGATGCCTTGAGTGAAGACATCAAAGCGTGTCGGTTAAAGATTAGAAAATTTAACGAAGAAAAGCGCAAGAATCAGCCGAAGAAACCTAAGCCGATGCGTCACACTAAAATCAAGAATCATTTTATCGCCATTGCAAATCTAATTCCGCCAGCGCATAAAGATAATGTTAAGATGCAAAAGGAAGCTGAGAAGATTTTACTGCGTGCACATCGTGGTATTATGAACACCTACGGAATAAACTTTGTACGTGCCGAAGCTGGCGAAAAAGACATCAAAGCGAAGTATGATAAAATGGAAGAAAAAGCGACCAAATAATGAATAAAAAAGTACTCATCATCACAGGCGCAGGACTTGCAATAGGTTTTGCCGAAGCGCTTATCTATTACAATCTAGGTAAGAACGAAAATCAGAAAAAGTTTAAGTTACAAATTCCAAAAGGTGCTGAACTTTTAAAAACCACTGGAATAATAATAGCGACCTCTCTGGCCACCGCAGCGCTGTCAAATATCATTGAGAATGCGCTTCAAGAAAAAGAAACACTCATCCCAATAACTGCATAGACCTTATGAAAAAGATAGAACACAAAGCATTTTTAAAACGCAACAGCCTAGACAAGAAACTACTGTTACAACCCATTCAGGAAAAGATTGAAATCTTTGATAGAATGTATCGTTTGCTGGAAACGGTCTCTGATTGTGAAAAAGGGAACTTACTGGAACAGCTAGAAGAACTCGACCTAGAAATCTTAGAAGACATCGATGAAGAATATGCTGATAAACTAGAGTTTAACGAGATTGAAGAAAAGCTTAACGAGCAACCTGTTTTAGAGAAAATTGTTGCTCAAAAAGAAGTTTCAAGACCAATTACAGATGAAGCTATTCTGGATGAGTTAGTAAAAATGGGACGTACTAAAGATATTGGTCGTTCTACGTTTAAAGATTTGGGTATGAAAACGCATTTAGGTTGGGAAACGATTATTGGGAAATATCGCGTGGTTAGGACTAATGTTTTTAGGTATAGGTATAAAGTTGAAAAATTAAATTAATAGTGTTCAATATAATTTACTGTTCAGTGACAATGAACAGTAAATTATATTGAACAATTAAAATACTTACCGTTCTGAATCCACATTAAACCACGGCTTGCCTTTACCAATAGCAAGATCCTCTGCAAAGAATCGATTTCCTAAACCGTCTAATGGTATATACGAAACTTGGATTCTTTCTTTTATAAAATCTAATCCTTGATTATTAGGCTGGTTCTTTGCTGTAAGCAAGTGCTCAATACCAGTCCGTAATTGACAAGAAGTTGTTAATTTATAAGGACTGGTTTTTTCTTCTGGAATTTCCCAACTAAAAGTTTTTAGTTTTAAGTGTTGTGTCAATCTGCTTTTAAACGTAGTTGTTTTACCAATATACACCAATATGTATTTTTCATTTACATTCCAGTCCCAAGTAAATGTTTTTGGTATGTTACCTGGCCCTTTTATTTCTAATGACCGATTAAGCCTCTCTACGTCACCATCATTATTAGTCAACCAAAAAGCATAAAGTCCTTTTTCGTTGTCAGGCGTATTAGTGTACCTGATTCTATTTCCATTAAAAGTAACGAAGTGAGATAAAGGCTTTGATGCATTAAAATCTAATAAATTATCTACAGTTTCATTGATTAAATCCTCATTCATAGACTAGACTACTTTTTTACACCGCTCACATATATCCATCATTTGCTCATTTTTTGGAAATTTACATAAACACGCAGGAAAATGATATCTTGTTATTTTGAAAATCAAAATTTTAATTCTGTTACGATATGTTAATTCTGAATTACTCAATTATCCAAGCTGATTTCTCGCCAACACCTGTAATTATTAATGTTTGAATTGCTCGTGAGAAAACTACGTAGTAAAGAGATTTCTCTTTCTTAAGATATTCTTTTTTCTGAATATCAGAATAAATATCAAAACCAGGATGCCTAAATGGCACATAATCCTTACTAAAGCCCCTTACAAATAAATGCTTGAATTCGTGACCTTTTAAATTATGAAAAGTTGACACTACAATGGAATCATTTGATCGTATTGTAGCTTTAATATCAGAAAACTTTTGTTGGATCTCGTTAAGCAATTTCTTGCTTTCATCTACTAAGCGATTTGTTCTACTTGCGATACAGATATCACTCGGGTTTACACTATCATCAAGGAGTAATGTCTCTATCTGCTCTGAAATATACTGATCCTCCGCTTCAGGACTAGCAAAAACTTTATAGGTAGGGTCTGAACCGTGCATTAAACTCACGTAACCAGTATTTGTTTCTTTTTCTCCATCAAAATCATCGTACTGCGTATTTAACAATATACTTACAGCTCTCTTTTTTATTTCTTCTGTAGTTCTATAGTTAACTTTTAATTTTCTAGATCTACGACCACGAATGTGAATACCTGATTTAGAAAAATTAATTCTTCTTCCATAAATATTCTGAAAAGGATCTCCTACCAAGAACAAATCATTCTCTTTTTCATTTACTAAAACTCTTAATAATGATAATTCTAAATTTGAAAAGTCTTGAATTTCATCGCAAATAATATGAGAAAAAGGCTTCTGGCTAATGCTACTAAAATATGCAATTAATAAATTACACAACTCAAATTTAGTATAGTTTGATTCCTTAGCCTTTATAAACTCTTCGCAAAGCTCCCAAATTTGAGTTTTATCTTGGCGACCTATTCTAACAGAGCGACCAACTCGAGAAGTTTTATAATATTCATTAACCGATTTTACTGAATTTGCTAAAATCACATCGTTGTATTCATCCTGAAGAAAGTTTTCATCAAAAGTAGATGGATTAAATTCAATAATCTCTTTCCACAGTTCTAGCTCTTGGCTACTATTAATCATTCCCGACGACTCATCAATTACTTTAAATTCACGTGCCAATTCAAAGATTAGTTTGTCGATATTTGAAATTACTATTTCACTATCAGGTATACTAAATTTTTCAGTTACTGTACTTAAATACTGCGTCAAGCTTTTAGTAAATGTTGTAAAAAGAATTGGCTTATCAAATGATTCTAATTTTTGCGATAAATACTTAGCTCTATGTAAAGCACAGACTGTTTTACCTGTACCCGCGCTTCCAGTGACTTTAAGAGGACCTTTAAACTCTCCATAAGCTATAGAACGCTGTGATGGATGCAGAAATAATTTCCATTTTTCGAAATCTCCAGATAATATATTTTCAAGCTCTGCATCATCTGTAAGCACGTATACATTCTTCTGAGCATTAGGACTCAAGGTATTGTCATCTGATACTTTACCAGCCTCTATTTCTTCAAGAATATCTTCTAATGAAATTCCTTCAGACAAGTAGTATAAATACTCATAAACATCTGATGGAAGATTGGAAGCATAACTTTCTAAATGCTCAACGCGCTCGATGCTTTTAACCAATCCAATAAGGTCTTTAGGCACACCAATACTAGTCAGTTGATCGTCTGAATATGATGAATAAAGTGAGGTTACATCTTTTACGGTGACGTTAGTTGGCACAGGTTTAGTTTGGTTTTTAGGGCGGTCATACATTTGAAATGATTGCGTACTCGCATTCCATTCAAAAACTTTATTCTCAGCCCAATCCATTGCTTCATCGTGATTATCAACCCAAAGTAAATGAAACCCATTACCTTCTTCTGGTGCTTGAATAATCGCACGGTATTTTTGATCTATTCTGACTGTTCTAAGAGATTGATCCTTGAATGTATTAATCTTTTCATAATTGATAGCACTCGACTTAGGGTCTTCTTTGAATTTCTTCATAAACTCCCTAGTTTTCTTCTGTATCTTTCTAGGAAGTACAGAGAAAGCATCAAAAAATGAGTCGTGTATAAATAGCTTAACGGCGTGATTCATCTTATTTTTCTAGTTTAAAATTATCAGGAGTAAAAACCTGATATCCATTTCTTATAAATATTTTTTCTGACTCTGAGTCAAATGGGTTTACAACTAATTTTTTACCGTGAGAGCCTAATTCGGCAGAGGCTAAAATGACATCATTATCCATCAAATCAAAATCTGTATCCGCATTAAAGTCAAAACCATTTTTTGCAAATAGCTTGACTATATCGTGCAATTCTTCGGAGAAGTTCAGCAATGTCTTCTCGCTTACTGCACCTCCTGATATTGGAGCCTCTTTTTTATTCTCTTTATCAAAAGAGTATACCTCTATATTGTGAAATTGTGTTAGATTGTAAAACCTCCAGAATAAAGCCCAATTTTCTTTATCCCAAAACGGTACAGCTTTATAATAACCATAGCCTTTTAGTTTAAAATCTTCTGGACGAATAAACAAACCAAAACTAGCTTCGTCTTTTAATTGTAAATCATCTGCGTGAATATAATTAGTTAGCTTTAAGTTGCCCTTTTCAATATCTTTGATACTTCTCGTCTCAATTATTTGCTCAACACTTTCGGGACTGTAAGAAATTCCCATCATCTCACTTTGAAAGCTAAATACGGCAAGACTTGACCAATTTTTATTATCGACTACGGTAATAGGATTTATAAGAAGTTGAAAAAATCGCGTCGCATTATTATTATAATAAACGTCTCTAAAATCATATTCTTTAAAAGAACTATGTTTCAGAAAAAATTTACCAACTATAAATTTCTCGTCTTGTTTAAGCCCTATAGCATCTTTATCATTAAATATAGACTCTGCAAAATCACTCCAAGTAAATACCCACTGATTATATCTGCCAGAATTGATAATACTATTTCTTATTTCTAAATCTTTAGGAAAACGATCGCTATGATTTTCACTAGCGTGATACTCATAACCGTCAAGATATATTACAATATCCTTTATGGTTTCTAATTCGTCCAGCGTAAATTTCTTACCATTTTTAGTAAGTCCAACACATTTTAAAACAAAATCAGGACGTGTTTTCTTCTCGATACCAAAAAGCCACCTATTGAGATTTTGAGGATATACTTTGTAAACAATTTCATTACCATAATAAGCGAGCTTAAGTTTGTAAATTTTAAGTCCCATCTCATTATCAGACTCAAAAGTTGAACCTGAAAACTTATTTGCAAATTCTTCGAGAAGTCCTTTAAACTTCCATTCTAAGTCTGACTCTTCATTATTTCCAAACGTACTTACATTTTGAAGGCTTTCTATACTATTCCACTCATCAGTCTTTTCTAGTATATTAGAAAATAACTCCTCTGCTTCAGTACGGCTTAAGATGGTTCTCTCATATTGGTTACCGTAAGTATAAATACATCTATAACATCCATCCTTTCCTTCTTGCTTACACGAACAGAAAGCAATACGTTCATAAGCCTTTTCTAAAATTTTAGTAAAAACTGTAGTATCAAAAAGCTTTGATAAATAGCCTGTTCCTCCAGGAATGGTTTCATAGAAAACCAGATATCGATCTTTTCTATTTGTCGTTTTATTAAATATTTCATTCTCTCTAATTAAGATATGATCTGGACGACCTTTAAAATATTCTTTCAAACCTAACTGAAGACCTGCTTTAAATAATGCTATACGCTCTTCAGATCTAAAATCTTCAATAGGAAGTAGTATCGATAAGGCTTCAGTATTAAATTTACGGTACAAATAAATCTCATTAAAAACATCATCAGATTGATCGTCGTACAACACTTCTCGGTTAGAACAATAAGGGAAGTGGTAGGCTCTATCTCTATTGTTTAATTCTCTTGCTGACAGTGAACGTTCTGTAGATTTTCCACACGTTTTACAAACTACAAATCCTACTTGTGGGTGTTTTTCTCCATTGATTTCAATTTCCCTTGTACCAAAAAAACCTTCTTCTCTAATACCGGTATTTATCTCTAAGTAGTCTACGTCTTGAAAAAACTCGATTCCAAATGGCACTCTCTTTAAGACGTGTGCACCTTGAGAAGATGATTGATTAATCTTGATATGTACCGATTTTTGATAAAAATGTCGCTCTCTGTCATCTGAAGAATCTGTGATTTTTGAACGTTCTTTATCATTTACAGATAAAACGCCTTGAAGTTTTACAAGAAATTTTCTGTTATTTAAACTAGACCAAGAGCCGTGACCACAAACTGGGCATTGAGATTGTTCATTTTCCTCTACATCAATTTCTTTCTTTACGTGATTACAGTTACTACAAAAACGATGCTCTTCATAATCTTCTTGAGACTTGATCTCTAAACCTTCAGACTTCAGTTTATGACCCTGAGAATAGAATATGTTCGCAGGAGCCAATTCTGTTAATGCAGATGAACTAGGTCTAACTATTTCACTAAAATCTTCATATTTATATTCTGTTTTCCCATCTACTTCCTTCTTTCTTTTAATTTGTGCATTTAAGGTAACTCCTGTTTCTGGAAAAGCGTAATTAGGTAAAACACCTACGTTCGTTAAATACTCAATTACATTACGTCTATTAATATTGCCAATCGCACTAGACAAAGCTCTTTTCTCATTTTTAAGGATTACCGTTTCATTACCTGTCTCCGGTAGTGCTTTAAGTCTCTTGTTTACAAGTTTTATCTTCCCTTGATAATACTCTATCTCATCCAGTAAATTCTTATGTAAACAAGTTAATCTATTAATAAAACGTCCAGAACTTAAATCTTCAAAAATAGATGCAAGACTTTTAGAATTATCCCCTAACTGTTCCTTGTATTGCTCAACAAATAAATCATAAAGTAAGGTTTTATTATTCTCTATATGTGTAGCTATTTTTTGAAATAAGAAATTAGGATCACCTGGTTTTAGAGATTTCAATCTCAATACTCTCACCATTGGAGGTATATTATTTTCCTCAGGATCCATTGAAGCCCAATGATCAAAACAAAAAGCCATAAAGTGTCGCTTTAAAATATCCTTTGCTTCTAAATAACACGATGGTGTTTTTATTTGCCCACTCATCATATCCTGTGGGTCTTGGAAATAATACAAATCGTGAGGTTTTCGTCCAGCTATATTCAAAATCATAGAATTACCACTTGATCTTCCTGCACGTCCTATACGCTGTAAATAATTTGCAGTTTCTGGTGGTAGGGATGAGTTGAAGGCCACATTAAGATCTCCTATATCAATACCCATCTCTAAAGTAGAGGTTGCTACTAATACGTTTGTACTATCTTGTTTAGGTTGTCTTTTAAAATCATACTCTAATTTTTCACGTTCATTTCTATCAATAAGCCCAGTATGATCTTTTGCGAAAATTCGTAACGAGCGTCCACGATTATAAACCATACGGTAATAATCTAACTGGGTGTTTTCTGCAGCTTCATACTGTCCTTTACAACGGTATTGTAGACACTTCATCCCACTTACTAATGATGCTTGTGCTGCACCAGTATTAATTTGATTACCGCAATGAGTACATTCATAATGAACAACATTTGGACTCAAATAAATGCTATTTTCAGACAACCCATAGTTTGTAACACCAGCTGCAACGCGTTTATCTAATATTTTATTAGCATCTAGGTAGTCTAACAACTGGGCATAAAAATCATTTATTAAAACGGTCTCTTCTTGAATAATCTCTTGAAAGCACTTTTTAAAATACGCACTAAACCAGTTGTCCTTAGTAGTTGTTTGAACAACATCAAAAGCTTTTGTATTTGCACCACTTGCAAGCGCTAAAAATTTAGGCAGTCTTGATGATGGCCCAAAGTTTTTCATTAAAAAGTATTGTTTGTTTACATTACCTCTGTGTCCTATTAAATATGAGTTAGTACGTTCTGTCCTATACTTTTTTAGATATTTATGATCTACACCTCCTTTTGTTCGTAGTCGGTGTAAAAAGCCATTTAAGAATTTTAAAAAGGGCTCTTTATCTATGGCTGTTCCTAATTTATTTTCGTCTAACCAATATTTCATTTGGTCATAGACCTCACTCATTACCGCTGTATCAAAATAGGTTGCAGATGCTCCCGTTTTTTCAAGCGTACGACCTATCATCGCGCTATATGAAAATTCAGACCATATTTCCCAAGACATTCTATTAGAAAACTCTTTATCAAAAACACTACTTAATTTTCCGTCCTTATTTCTGTAATCGCTTATTTCTAATCTCGCCTCACAATCTGGCGGAAAAAATTTGTAATAATAAGCGTCTAAATTTCCTGTTTCTTCATCGTCTGAGTGTTCTTTCCAGTGTTCTATAAATCGTTCATACACTTGTGGTAGTGTAATAGGCTCTTTTACATCTTTCAAAACTGCTTGTATTGCGTGGCGCATACCAAAACGAAAGTTTCTATTTTCTATAAAACCGGCTTGATGTGCTGCGTCTTGAACGCCATTTGTAAAAGCAAGTAACTTACGTTGCCCATCTTTAGTAGGATCTGTTGCTGTAGCAAGTACCTGCGCTGTTGCTATGGACTCTAAGGTAGGGACACCTGTTCCTATAAGTGCTAGTGTATTACGAGAATTGCAATGTGGACAGATTTTATCTATTCTATTACCATCAACTATACGTGTTCCTAGTATTTTAAAATAATCGTTACTCTCGTAATTATCATAAATACTTAAGGAATTTGGATGCAAATAACCGTCTATCGCATCTCCAGAGTGCGTATAGTCAGAAGCATAAACTTCTTGATACTTCCGGTCTTCAAGACTGCTAATAAAGTATAAATTCTTATTCTGGCTGTGCGCCATTAATTGCTGGCGTGTTCTAGATAAATCGTCCTCAAAATGCGCATTTTGTTCTTTCTTGATACCTATCCATCCACTACCTCCACATTCTCTACAAAAGTATGGTGGTAACGATTTTACGGGATCATTAGGATTCGTATCGCTTTCCCATTCAAAAGCTGCGGTAGGTTGCAGTTTACGCACTATTTTTGAAAGACTGCGTAACCAATAGGTGATTTGCAGGTATAAAAAAGGAAACTGTTTAGAGCCAGATTGTTCTTTGGCATACGTTATGAGCGCCAGTAGGGAGCCAAATAGTAAATGAATTTCTTTATCATCTAATTCAAGGCCTATTTTTTCTTGCCATCTTCTAAGTAGTGGTTTTATCTCAACTACCTTAGATTTTGAAATTTTCAACAGGTCAAAAAACCATTTGTTTTTTTTGAGTGCATCTCCTAAATCTTTGGGCGATAAACCTGCATAACTCCAAAAAACCAGTTGCCGCTCTAAATAGCTGTTATAGGTGTCGTTCTCCTCAAAAGCGCATTTTTGAATCTGTGTTATATCAATAACAGGTTCTTCTATAGTATCATCAAAAAACTCATCTGGTTCTAAACGCTGTTCTTCTATAACCGCATCGGTTGTAACTTTTACTCCAAATACTTTAGAAAAGAAATCTACAAGCTCCAGTTTTCCTTGATCTCCACCACCCATTGTTGCTGATGTTCCTACAGGTACGATTTGATCTTTAGACAGTTTTAGTTTTAACTTTAAGCGACGTATTAAGTTTGCTACATCAGATCCTTTTGCTCCATCATAAGTGTGTAGTTCATCCAGTACTATAAACTTTAAAAGGTCTGTATTTTTAAAGTTGTGGCTCCATAAATTATGAAATCTTGCTTGTAGTAAAGCAAAATCAAGCATCTTAAAATTGGTAAGCAATATATCTGGCGGTGCATCTACAAGTGTTTTACGATCTTCTATAATACGATCCTCACTCATACGTGTTGCACGTATTCCATCCTTATCTTTTCCTTCTCCTATAAATAGTCCGGCACGTATTTTTCCCTTTAATTCACCGTCATTAAAATCATTAATTTCTTCTGCTATCCTGCGTGCTTGGTCTGTTGCTAGTGCGTTCATAGGATACAGAATAATGGCTTTTATTCCTGGTTTATCTCTATGTTGATAGCAATAATCTAGTAACGGAAATAAAAAACTCTCTGTTTTACCAGATCCTGTTCCTGTGGTAAGTATTACAGGTTCTGGCTTGTGACCGTTACGTGTAGATAGTTTGAGAAAGGATAAAAATTGATGATGGTACGGATCAAAAGGTGGTTTTACGTATAACGCTTTCGCGAAAGCGTCTCTATCTCCATCTGTAGCAATCTTATCAAAAGGCAGTCTTAACTGCATATACGGTCCTTTAAACATTCCCTTTTGTTCACTTAAAAGGAAATCTTCAAATGATTGATCCAGTAACGGATCTTCAAAGTTGAAGGTAGATCTTAGATAATCTACCACCGCTTGCTTTATTTCGTTTGCTTGTAATAATGGTAGCATCTATATGTTTTTGTTTATTGTTATTATTCTCATTTATTCACCAACTGAATTTACCAACCTGTTATTTTTTTCACCTTGTCAACTATTGTAAATACTATAACGACAATGTTTTTATTCACCAACCAGATTTACCAACATCCTTTTTAAGAGTCAATCACCAACTTCTTCATTATTTACCCACTCTTTTCACCCACTTTATAAAAGAAAAACCTCTTAAAAAACTGATTAACAGTGTTTAACCCTAAAATTATTCACCCACCCAATTTACCCACCTAAAAAACCTAATTAATCGTAAAACAAGTGTTTACAGCGGTTTATGAGCAATTCAAATTCATTTATTTACCCACCTAATTCACCAACCTTTTAAACAGTCTGTTTATTAACTATTTTATTATCAATAATTTAAGATTTGGTTATAATCTATTTATTTACCAACCTGATTTACCAACCAATATTTGTAAATATGCTTCTGGTCGCCGTAAATAGAGGTATCATCTATTATTTATTTACCCACCTGATTCACCCACTTCTGGATTAATATAGTTGAGAATCCATCGTCCGCCTTTTGTTCCCTCTCTATCTAATAACCCCAAATCCTTTAGGTGTTCTATATTATTATCTAGCGCTGTTGACCCAATACTTGCTAAATCTGCTATTACAGTTTTAGTCATTTTTGGGTTATTGTGAACCGCTCTTAAAATCGTAATACGTGTAGCTGTAAGATGCTTTTCCCATCGGGCTATCCATTTTTCAAAATCAAAAGGTCTTGTGAGTGTTACCGTAAACATTCCATCAAAAGAAAAATGTGGTGGTTGTAAATCGTTTTCTTTCATAAGGTCTTTAATACGACCTATGCCAGAACCTATTTGCTCTACCATACGCATACGGGCAAAAAGCCCAAATACTAATGGGTTGCGACTATGGCTACGTTTACCAAAATCTTTAGAAGACACCGCACTCACTAATCCACCTGGATTGGCAATCTCAACACGGTCATCAAAAAGTTCTATGGTAATGGTGGCGCCTCTGTCATAGTAATCTCTATGAGCAAGTGCATTAACTATAGCTTCCTTAAATGCGGTTTGCGGTATTTCCCAAATTTCCTCACGTGGTCCTGTAGAACCTTCTATAGCATAGCGAACATCTAATTTATTCTTTAGCCATTGTATCGCTTCTTTATATTGCACGTATAATGGTCCTGTAAACTTTTTATCATCTACAATATATCGTTTATCCTTACCATCAAAAGCGACACAACGTATCAAAGCAGTATCAATATATTGCTGTGGCTCTTTACCAAAAAACAACACCGCTCCGTTTTTAAAGGCGTTTTTTTGATCTTGTAATTTTAGATTTTTAAAAATCTGCTCGTTGGGTACTGTGCTAGATAAACCTGCTTCTGCTTTAAACTCGTTTAAATTATCTGCGTGAATACCTGTCGCAATGTCAAAAGCTGGACACGGTGTTTCATCAAAATAGATGCGATCTGCTTGTTGAAAGAAGTCACGCATTTCTTCAATCTCTGTTACTTTTTGAGAATTAGGACCTATACGTACATAAATAGCACCGCTTAACGCATAAGGTTTTTGAGTACCAGATGGTACTTCTATCACCCAGACTTCTTTGCCATCTACATCTACCGCATATATATCACAATTAAGCGATGGTTTAATTTCTCGTATGCTATTTTGTATGGCAGACCGTTTTGCATTGTCTATAGTACATCCTTGTATCACATTATCGTCATCTACACCTAGTAATAATGTGCCGCCAGAGGCGTTAGCAAACGCACATATCTCTTCTGTAACCTCTTTTATTTTTTTAGGCAGACGCACTTTAAACTCTGCATTGTAACCTTCTCCAGAAGCTGCAATACTTTTTATGTCTTTATCTGTGATCATACTACTGCTTCTTTTGTTTTAAAAATAGACTCAAAATGTGCCCACGCTGTTTTATAATCTTCTACACGGTCGCACTTAGTAAATGGTGCGTGGTAGGTTATTGTTTTGCCTTGATACAACTCACTTTTTGTAATGGTATGCTCATAGGTTTCTCCTGCTTTTAGATCTTTAATGCTGTTCCAGTCGCTGCGGTCTAGACCTACACCTACCAGTCCTTTGGATACTGTGAATACAATATTACCAGTAGTATCATACCAGGTGTCATCTTCATTTTGTTGTAATACAGGAAACTGTACATTATACATTAAAATAAGCTCATCTAACGATAAACCTAATGCCATAGCAGTAATCACATCTATCTCTACCAGTGCCTGCCTGCGCTCAAACCAATTACGTAATGGGGTTTCCCATTTCCATTCTTTAGTTAGAGTATTAAGTGGTTTTAGCCTAGAGTCATTGATACTCCAAGTGTCTTCTTTAAAATCTTCATTCCAGTTGCGCTCCCAAAGCCCCTTGTAGTTACTATTAATACAATTCAAAATAAGCGTTCGTAAAAATAATTGTCGTTTATATTCACTACCTATACCTAAAACCAGATTTTGGATAGTATCTGCATATAGATTTTCCCTTCCTATTGTTTTGATATAAAAATCCAATAGTAAAGAAGAACATAAACCACAGAATTCAATCACATTTGATTCTTTCTCAAATAAAATAGAAATAACACTATTTACGTGAGAAATTCTAGGGCTAATTATTGCTGGTTGTAAAGTTCTTTCTCCTTTTGTCGAAAGCATTTTACTGAAAACAACTCTATATGAGTTTAACCAAAAATTTTCATTTTCAATATATTGTACAAAGTTTATACCTGGTAAATAATTCGTTCTTGGTACAAATTTCTCCCTTAAATCCAATAAATTAATAATATCATATTGAGAGTTTTGCACGCAAATTTCTCGAGGTGTTTTATAAAGAGGGTTGCTAACAAAAAAATGAGGTCCGCTAATAACCAATTCATAATTTTGGACAGTAGGAAAAGTTGTTTCCTTAATTAAAAAATCATCATTTAAAGCGTTTGTCTCATTCAGTCCATCTGTGATTTTAAAATCAAAATCAGAGACTTTATTTTCAAAAAGGCTTAACTTTTTAAGAACACTAATGATTTCAACTGTATGAATTGCTATCAGTTTTGCGGAATCTCCACAATCACTATCTTCAAAAGCTCTAGCAAAAACTTTTAATTCCTCCAATGTTAGATTAAGCACACGACTTTTATGAGGATGAACATTCCAAGTCATCTTATTTAAAGACTCATCATAAATCTTGATTCCACCAGCAACTCCCGAACCACTATGGGTTATACTAGATTCGATAGTAGTTGGATGAAACAAATTATTGATTGAAATAAAATTTATATCGCTATTAACTCCAGAATAGATATTTACGCTGAAAGAAATAGCGTCGTGATCAATCTCAGCAAAGAGCATTAATTCATTTCTAAATTGAAAATGATATTTCAATCTTTTAAATAAAACAGCTCTCATTAAATCTGCTCTAGGATCATCAAAGACACCTTCTGGATGAACTAAACCCACAAAACCTAATCTCCCAACTAAAGTAATAGAGTTAGAAATTATACATTTATATAAATTATTCCTTTGTCCGTTTAGAAGAGAATAATTTTGAAAAGCTCCAATGAAAACTTTGGTAGATTCACTACTTATATACTCATTTACGTAACTAATTTGAAGTGATTTGTCATCCTTCAATATTTTTTTTGAAATCTTTTTAACTTTCGGTGCTGTAAATTTTCTTATTAATATTTCTGGATTTTTTTCAGATATTATTCCGCTTTCATCCATTGAAATATTAACCCACGGTGGATTCCCAACAATCACGTCAAAACCACCACGTTCATAAAACACTTCTATAAACTCTAGCTCGTTATGAAAAAAGCGGTGTTGCTGTGCCAGTTGTTCTATTTTTTCTATACGGTCGCTGGTATCAAATAAGGTACCTGCTCGGGCTTTTTTACGTATTTGCTCTTTAATGTCCTGTGGTGTGCCATCTGCCAGCAGCTCATTAGTGTCTATCTGTAGTATAGATTCTACCTCGTTATACCACTCGGTACGGTTAGGCAGTAACCGTATATCGCGCACGTCCCAAAACCATAAACTACACCAGTAGTCTAGTATCATTTTTAATTTAAAATAGGGCGCGCTGCGGTCTTTACGGGCATCGGTCAGTCGCTCTTTTTCATTATAGGCTTTGGTAGTGGTCTGTGGGTTGGGCCGGCCATATACCTGGTACACACTGGCGGTATCTTTTACCATACCCATTTGCTGCTTGTAATGTTCTTCAAGCAGGTAGTCTATAACGCTGCTTATTTTTTGCAGTCGGTTTAACTCTACACGCGTTAGTGGTTTTTTAAAATCGCTACGCCAGTCTTTAAATGCTTTTTGCTCAACTTCGGTTAACTCATTTTTTAATAATTTAATACCATAACTAGGTACCATATTATCATCTGGTAGCAAGAAATGATAGATTTGATTACGCTTTCGCGAAAGCGTACCCTTTTTATTCCACATTACACGTTTAGGCGCCTTATCCCACCACGGTTTTGGGATGGGTTTCTTACCAATTTTACCGTTTGCCAAAACAGGAAACTCCTCTAAACAGTCTTTATCATTATATACTTTTAACCAGGCGCCCACAACTGCATTACCAGCACCTAAACGGTGCGCAAAAAATGGCGTTTCCATATTTTTATGCATACAGTTAAGCCATAAGGATAGTTTACCTAGCTCTACCGCAGTTGGGTTAAGGTCTACACCATACACATTATTTGCGGCGATGTAGGCTTTTACCTTTTGTAGCTCGTCTTTATAATCGCCAGGTGTAATGCGCTTGCGACCAGCTGCTTGTTCTTCATTTTCTTTTAGCTCTAAATAGGCAACAGCCAGCTGGTTAATCACCTCATTATGGAAGGCTGCCGCACCCATTGCTGGTTCAAGTATCTTAAGTTTTAAAATCTCGTCTGCACAGGCTTCACCAGTAAGCACACCATCTACAATAGCTTGTTTTTCTTTGAGGCGTTCTATAATGCCTTTAAGCGTGTATTTTACTGTGGTTTGTGTAAGTACTTCTGGCGTATAATACGATGCTGAGTTTTTACGATCACGACCGTTCAAGCGATACACAAAATGTCCTTTAGGGATAATAACGTCTTGTTCTGGATGCTCTGGGTCTTTTAATATCTCGGTTTCTTTAAAATCATCACGCCTAGTTTTAGGCACTAAAAAGGTACCGTCTGTTCCGTTTTTATCCTTAGCGTTTTTTACCTCGATAAGATCTTCTCTGGCAAAAAAACCAGAGTACGATAATAAACTCTCGTAAACACTTCCCAACTGGTTAATACCTAGATTAGCATACGAAATTCTACCACGACCTTTATTTTTTGTGCGTTCAGAAAGTGATAAGCGTACCACAATTTCTTGCAATATCTTATTACGAAACTGAATGCCTTTTAACTGCTTTAAGGATGAATTATCAAATAATGGCGAGTCTAGTGGTCGCATCTGGAAACCATCTTTTAAATCTGATCCCGTATGTAAAAAGTCAAAAAGCTTCCATAAACTCTCTGAAAAGAAATAACCATTACGGGACGAGTCTGTAGTTAAAGGCACCATCTCAAGATCACGTAACATTTCTAGACTATACCCTTTTTGATACGTACTGTCTTTGATAGGTAATATTTCAAGATCTGCTCGTGACTCTGCATAGAATAAGAACAGCAGGCGATATACCATTTCTAGACATTCATCCTTAAGTTCTCTTGCAAAGTTGTCGTTATCTAGCAGCTTGACAATTTCCTTTTTAGCTTCTAAGGTTTTTGCTTGTGATGATTTATAATATATGGCTTCATTTGCTAGGGCTTCTACCGCATAGATTACGGCACTTTTTAAAGTAACCGTAACACCATAACTGGCTTTGTGCGCATCTTCTTCTAAACCTACTAGAACACTTTCGGTTTCCGAAATGAATTGCTTTTTAGCGAGTAGTGCATAAAATAGCGCTAGTAAATTTTTATTTGAGGCTGTTTTAGTTACTGTAAAAAGCTCTTCTAGATCAAAAAGTAAATAGCTATCAAACTTCCATTTTTCATATTGTATCAGAAATATTTTGGGTCCTGCAAGCATTATTAAATAAACCGGACGCTCTTCTTCTGGCAGTAAAAACAATTCTGACAGCGCTTCTTTTATAACTTCTGGTCGTATGTCATAACCATCCCAAGAGTCTGGAAGAACTTTCTCCCAGTCCTCCTTTATGTAGCTTTGTTCATACAGCCCATCTGCGTCTACTTCACCTACTTGAATCATAGGCTGCATCTCCATTATGTACAAATACGGCTTGTCATTCTTGTTAAATCGATAACGTACTGGGATGATTTTTTTATCATCCATCACCACAGGTTCATCATAAGCACGCACGCCATTTATGTATCCTAGTGCTTGCAATAATTGGGTATGGAAATCGTGGGTTCTTTTTACTTTGTCCTTCGTTCTACGTATGTTTAAGTAATCGTTTTTAAACTTATAATACTTCTCACTTAATGGCGCTATCTTACTAGTAAATTCCTTAATGTGGTCTGCACCATAGCCCGATTTATCAAATACTTTCTTCGGGAAATCTTCATCAAAGAAATGCTGAGAAAAGTAATCGCCTATATTTTCTAAAAATTCTATCATCAGTTGTTATGCATTAAAAAATATTGCTAGTACTCTTAAAAAGGGTTCGTTTTCTAATTGGAAAAATTCATTGTAGAACTCGTCCATTTGTTCCTTCACGTAATTCACTTCGCGTTGTCTTTTCTTTTTATGGAAGGAACCGGATGTTTCATCGCCAAATTTTAGTTCCATTTGTGCTTCAGAAGCGGTTAACCAAGATTCTAATTTTTCTTGATAGCTTTCTAATTTCTCTTCCTGCTCATCTTCAAGCCCACCTTGTAATGTGTATTTATACAATTGTTCGCCTCTTTTTACTGCTTCAGGTAGTAAGGATTTAATTTTATCGAGTTGCTCGTTAGTAGTTTCTAATTCTGTCAACCTATCATTTAAGCGAAACTGGTTTAAAAACTCATTGAAGGTTTCTAAATTTCCAACGCTAGCACCATCAAAAGATTTACCTATTACAAAGGTTTTAGAAAACATAGGCTTTCCTTGCTGGTTAGAAGTAATACCTTGAAAAACAAACCAAGCAGTGTTTTTAGGTAATGGCTCACGTAATCTTGCAACAAGTGCTTTACCACGATCTACTTGTGCTAGCAACTTGTATTGCATCCATTTGGCAATGGGATTTAGGTCATATAACAACTGAAATTTAGGCCATTCATTCTGTTTTTTTCTGGCTCTTATAATAGACCGTTCTACAATTTCTGAATCTGTAGTTAGATTAAAGGTTTCATTCTTTTGCGGGAAAGCTTCTTTAGGCATATCGTATAAAACACCTTTAGATGATAACTCTTCAAATTGCTCAATCTCTATAACCTTATCCTCTCTATCTATAGTTATACGAGGTATTAATCGTTCATCTTCAGCTTTTAATTCATCAATTAATGTGGCGTAATAAGTAAAGTCATCAGGATAGAAAGAAGCAAAACCTTCGTCTTTTTTTATTTCTTCTTTTGTCGTGGCTGTATCTTCCATAAGACTAGATAGCCAGTCGTCATCAATTACATCTTTATTTTTTGTATCCAAAAGAGAATCATCACCTGTGGCTATAGCTTTTTCAACCAACTTATTTTCTTGCTGCTGGTCATAAAAGCCCATTACACTACCGGCATCTCCTAAGCTCTTGTGAACCTCTTCTTCTTTTTCTTTTAATTTTTCTACAATTCTAATATCGCCTTGTACGTCTTCACTTTTTGAATCTGAAATCAAATAGTATATAAAAGGCGTTTGTTTTTGACCAAAACGGTCAATACGTCCATTACGCTGGTCTAAAGTGATAATAGACCAAGGAATATCATAATTAAACATCTGATTACAGAAATAGTGAAGGTTAACACCTTGACTTCCTGCATCTGAAGCTAAGAATAAACGGATCTCGCTATCCTCTTTTGAAAAATCCTCCAGTATATCTTGTTGTTGTGTATCGGTCAAACTTCCATTAAACTGAACAACTGCTTTTGGTTTTAATCCAAAGTCTTCTGTTAAGTTTTTTTCAAGCTCATTTAAAGTAGCACGGCGTTCGGCAAAAATGATGATACGTTCATCATTCTTTTTGCCTTTCCAACCCATTTGATCTAACTTAAATTTGAGCTGATTGTATTTAGAATCGCTCTTTTCGTCTACAATTTTCTGAAGGACGTCTCTTAATTCTTCAAGATGTTCAATAACACCTTCTTCATCTACATTTTTTTCAATTCTTTTAATTACCGTTTCTAAACAAGCTTTTGGCGAAGACATATAAGCTTTAAAGAGTCCTATGGAAAATAAGAGTGCTCCAAAATTATGATCGCCATCACTGTCTTCTTGGGCTACCTTTTTAAATTCCTGAATAATTCTTAGTGCTTCCTCTTCATCTAGATTAAGAGGACAATCAATTTTACTTGTAACTCGATCCCTAAAGGCGTCTCCAACTTCATCTTCAACATCCTTTTTAAATCGACGCACATATAAAGGCTGAATATCTTCTTTGGTAAACTCGCCATCAAACGGAATAGCTGTTGGATCTAACATACCAATAAGGTTTGCAAAGTTCTCTCGCTTGCCATTATGCGGTGTCGCAGAGGTTAATACCATTGCTTCTGTGCGCTCTGACAAGAATTTAGCCAAACCGCCACGTTGAGAAGCTACGTTTGCAACTGTGTGGCATTCGTCAATAGCAACTACATCCCATTTAACACGCTCTAAATAATGCCTGAACTTTGCATTATTTTTAAGTGTATCTATCGAGACAATTACTTTATCATAATAATCAAAAGGGTTTTTATTAGATGGAATCTCTGTTTTGATTTTAGCAATTCCCTGACTATCTAATCGTACTAAAGGAATAGCAAAACGTGCCCAGATTTCTTGTTGAAATTGAGCTAAGATAGATTTGGGAGTTACTACTAATACTTTCTTTCCTTTTCCTCGTCTTATCAATTCCGCAAGAAAGATTCCCACCTGAACAGTCTTACCCAATCCTACTGCATCTGCAATTAGAATTTTAGGTTGCGGTAATTTAAGTGCTTTTATAGTTGATTCATATTGATAGCTTGCACCACGAATGGCTGCTTTATGGGCAATCTCAATGTGTTCTGAGTAATGTGATGAGTTCCTAAAGGTCGTTTCAAGAAACAGTTTTGTTTGTCTATAATGCGTAGAGGTGTCTGCTTTTAATTCAGTTTCCTCCGGCTGTATAACCTTATAGTTTTTTTCTAATCTTAGATCAAACTTAAAGCTTTGACCATAGACTAATTCAGAAATTCCTTCAACATCAATAATGTCGCGTTCCCTATTTGTTACAATAAAGTCTTCTCCTCTTAAGCTAATCCTTATTCCTGGAGTAACTTTTTTGGTTTGTTGGGTTAGTGTATCGTTATTCAAATTATACTTTATTGGTCGTTATACATTTTCAATAGCAAGTCTTAATGCCTCCTTAGAGAATTTTTCACTGCCTACCATTTTTAAAATCTTGTCTGCTAGCCATAGTGTAAGTAGTTCTTTTTTAGATTGTTTAAAGATTTTTGCAAGTGCATCTATATCTTCTTTTCTAAACGACCGCTCGCCGCGTTCCATCTTACTTAATAATGCTTGATCCATATCCAGCTTAGCTGCAAGCTGTCGAAGTAGGATATCATTAGCTTCTCTCAGAGTTCGTATGCGTTCACCTATCATCTTAGTAAAGTTTTCATTAAAAGACTTGACAAATATTGGACAATTTAAGGAATATGTGTGGAATATTTATTACTTTGTTGGACTAAAATTAAGAGAAAATAATAATCTGATTTTCCTTACGGTTTTCCGTAATGGTTTTACATTTTATTTTCTCATTTTTGGGAAAGCACTAACACAACCAACCTATTATGCCAATTAAATTTTATCGTGTCAACAAAGAAACTACTCACGAAAATGAGTATTTCAGGAGTCTAGCCATCAAACTACATAAACATCATAGCGAAAAAGAAGCCAAAGGACTTCACGTTTTAATTGTGAATTTAAGCGTTAATGGTCATCAATTAGATGCTGTTTATATTTCTCACGGACAAATTACTGTTATAGATTTTAAGGATTATGGTGGTGAACTAAGCTTTAGTGAAAATGGTCAATGGAGTATGGATTCTGAAGAGAGCGGAACCGTATTTGTAAGTGGTGGCGCTAGAATGCGAAATCCTTTTCAACAGGTTCGTGCATATAAGTTTTCACTTTTAGAATTTTTAAACTTACACTCGAAAGATTTTCTAGACGATAACCATCAGATTGATTTGGGACATATAAGTGCTTTTGTCAACTTTCAAAAACCCGTTAAATACGAAGAGAAAGATATACCTAAGAATGCGATTAGGTGGTTTAAAGTTACAGACGTTAATACGATTATACCTTCGTTAGATGACAGGAATAGTGAAAAACTCAACCTTACTGACATTGAAATTGAAAAACTTGTAAACTGTTTGGGCATAAACGATGAAATGTTGTTTGATCCAGAAAATACAATTGACCAACCTGTTAATAGATCCTTAGATCCAGGCAGGCTCAGTATAATACTTAAACATCTGGCGGATACAACAGGTTGGGAGCCACATAAAAAAATCTTACAATATTATCTTACCCTTGTAAGGGCAGAACGCTATAAAGCTAGTGATCTACTAGAAAAAGTAATTGCAGATAATATTAGCTTTAACCAAGCTAACTTTCAAATTCAACTAGAGAATTATCCAGATTTTTTGTCGGCATACATCGAAGATGGTGCCCAGCAATGGTCTAAAGATGTATTTGTTGGCATAAACGTCTTAGTAGGAACTAGCCTAGTACCGCTATTTTATAAAGTTATTTCTAGGAGCGGCATTACAGAAGACTATAGCATAGAAATTAACCAAGAAGATACTGAACTTTACGTACCTAGTCTGGAAAAAATGCAACTAGCTGAAGATGTTTTAGAGACTATTCAATCTAAACTTGCTGTTACTAAAACTTTAGATGAAAAGCTATCTATTATACGTGAAGAAATAAATACTGTAGTAGAGCTTTCATCAAGTGTAACACTAGCGCTGCATCAGGAAGGTTTATACAGTGCACAGTTAATGAGTGAATTACGAAAATTAATAAAAGTTGAATTGGATGATAGTAGCTTATTCAAGCAACTTCTTTTAAATAATCCCATTCATAAAAATAATTCGCCTATTCTTCCGTCTCCCGTATTGAGTGTTAGCCCTCTTAATAATTCTCAAAAGCGAGCGGTTGCACTAGCATTCAAACAACCTATTGCAGTTATAACTGGTCCTCCTGGAACAGGAAAATCACAAGTGGTTTTAAACATAATGGCAAATGCTTTATACAATAATATAAAGTGTCTGTTTGTAAGTAGAAATCATAAAGCTGTAGATACTGTAAATGAAAGATTTGATGATCTTGTTTCGAGTCCCTATCTTCTAAAATTTGCTGGCAGCAGAAGTATAGATGAAGATGTAAAACCTGCGATTACGGCTCTTACTAACAGAATGCAGAGTATAGACGAATCTATAGACATTGAATTTCAGGCAAAAAATAAACAAATTAAAGAACTCTTAAGCAAAAACAATAAGAAGAAGAATCTTCCTCAAGAAATCGAGACTCTCGAGATAAAAGTACAGTCTCTTGAAAAAGAAATAATATTAGCTAAAAGCAAGCTAGATAATTTGGGTACTAATGTTGACGACTGGGATTTTTTAATAAAAAACAGCAACAGACTCAATTATAGAAATTCAGATTTGAAAAACTTAAAAAGTCAATTGGAAAGTTATCCTGTTGATTTTCTGAGCAATATATTTCGAAAGGGTAAAAAAAGAAAAATTGATATTGCGCTTACACAGTTTCGCGAAAATTTACCATCAGAATTAGAAAAGCTAGTTGATGATAAAGCTCCTTTAAAAGTTAATGGAGTAGCCATTCAAGTCTCTGGGATGAAATTTTTAAACGAAATTGAAAAGTTTAAAAATAAACAAGATGCTTATAGCTTAAAGTTAGTGAAAGCTACTAATGAATTGAAAGAGCTGGAAAGTGAACTTGAGAAAGAAAGATTACTGCTAAATACTGCGACCAAAAGTTTAGCACACCTTAATGAAGAATTACACGATTTTGATACTGCTCATCAGGAATTATCAAAGCAAGTTTTGCAATCATTGATTGAATTAAAAATATCAAATTCTGATGGAGATTCTTTAATAAGCTACCGTGATTTTCTGCCTGCAAAAAATGCCTGGCAGCACAACGAAATAGAACGATTAAAAGTTGTACAGTCTGGAGCTATTAAATCACTAAATCTAGTTACCGCAGTAAGCTTATCTGTTCGGAATGCGTTTACATTAAGCCCAGAAATATTTGATATGGTAATCGTAGATGAAGCTTCGCAATGTGATTTAGCATCTTTATTACCAGTGATTTATAGAGCTAAACGTGTTGTGATTTTAGGCGATCCTAATCAACTGCCACATATAACAAACATTACTAGATCGGAAGCCAATTACGTTGCAACTAAATATGACATTGGTAAGCATCAAGTTCAGTTTGCTAGCAAATCACTATTTGATTACGTCGATGATTTATCTAAAAGGTCAAATTTTAGATCAATAATGTTAAACGAACACTATCGCTGTCATCCAGATATTATAAAATGGTCTAATGAGAACATTTATAAAACAACTCTAGGACAAATAATGACCATAAAGACTTCACCAGAACAATATGATATTAGTGGAAAAGGTTTTCATTGGGTTGATATTTCTGGAAATATGGATAATGAAAATAATACCAATGAGAATCAAGCCTTAGCAACTAAAAAACTGTATGAACAAATACGAACTAACAACCCAGGTAAAACAATAGGGATCATTGCACCATTTCGTAAACAAATAAATCTTTTGGAATTGAAAATTGGGTCTAACGATAAGCTATTAAAAATTGATACAGTGCACAAATTTCAAGGTGACGAGAAGGATATAATTATTTTTAATACCGTTGTAAGTAGTAATTCAGCCAAATCAAAAATGGACTTTATCAATAGAAAAACCTATTTGTTAAATGTTGCAATTACGCGAGCCAAAGGAGCTCTTTATATTATTGGTGATTTAAATGCGCTTTCAAGTAATGGAACACCACGAACAGCTCTAGAAAAATTAGCTAGCTATTCAGATCAATTGAGTGAACTTAAAGAATAGTTGAAAATTCTAATGATTGAAAAAATAACCCAAGCCATCAAAAACTTCGACATAGCTTCTCTAAACGAGCTGCTCGATGATGACAAACCCTATCAAGACGTATCAAAATCACTATTTCTTAAAACGCTAGAGAAAAAATTTAACCAAGCTAAAAAGGATGATTGTCACGGTTTTGATGATGTGTTTTTTGGTATTTGTGAATCCTGTAATAAAGGTTGTGAAGGGATGACTTTTCTATCTAATTCTGGATACTACCTAGACCTTTTTATAGAGAGCAAAGACAATAAAACTGCTGATGACATTTACGTATGCAATAAGCTTACTAATTTTACGGATCTTGAAAAATCTATGGACTTAGGCTTTAGTTTTAGAAAAGATGAATACTATTACTTTAAGCCTACTGCAGAATACCTCATTATAAAAAAAGAATACAATGCGTTGCTCAATCAAATAACTGCAATTAGCAAACCTATTAAAGTAGATGAGTTAAAGAATTGGTATTACGACAACTTCAACTACTTAAGCAAGACAATTAATGGTTTTGGTCCATTTGAATGTTTTGACTACAATTTATATAGCGATGCTTATAGTTTAACTAGTCAAGTAGAACGTGTATTTGAGATGTCTAAAGTGCAAGACCAAGCCACTGAAAGTCTGATTCAGTATCAAAATTGCAAAACGGAAAGAGAAAGATTGATTTGGTTCTTCAAAAACCAAAAGCATCATTATGGCTCCACCTATTATGAGTTTCCAGAGAATTGGAAAACAAATACAATCATATCCTACAGAAAGAAACAAGTCGAATTAGAATTAGATATTGCAGGATATGAATTTGTTATGGATTACTTTTTAATACTAGATAAGCTATATGATGAACTCATAGAAAAATACAAACCCTTACCAGAGCACTTTGAGGCTTCAGAAAATGGAAGTGTTCAGTACTTGTTAGAGAACTATTTGAGATTGCATAATAAGCATCTAGATGTAGTGAAGGAGTATGGAAGAAAAGGATATTAAGTCAAGATATGAGTATAAGACAATTTGAAACCGCACAGGTAAAAGCACCATTTTTGGGCAAACCACATTACCCAATATCAGGTCTAGATCAACTAGGGTTGAATCTTACAAGTGAGCGTATTTTTGACTTACTATTACCTGGACTTAATAACGTAACTGGTCGCATACGTTATTATTCTTTTTATTGTTGGTTTTTTGATTGGTATGCTTCTCAAGTTAGAACAACATCTAGAAGTAAACAAAACAACTACCTAAGAAGAGCAGAGTTTTTACTATCATTAGTAGCTGCACATAAAGAATTAGGTGGTGTTCCTGGAATCACTAAAGCATTATCGATTTATGCCGAAAGTGATGAGAAAATTGATTTAACTAAAGGGACGCAGGAAGGATCTAAAAGTGATGGTTCTTATTGGAAAAATCCACGAGGAGTGCTTGGTCAGTATTACATAAGCTCTATAAAACAGATGGGGATTTTAGGGGATCAGGGCGACAAGGAAGGATTATACATTCGTACTGATTTTCAACACGAAACTAAAATTTCTGGTAAACAGTTAGCCGATGCCTTTAGGTTGAATATTTCTAATACGTCTCACGTTTTCGCGAAAGCGATAGAAAACAACTTTATTACTAAGACTGAGCTAGAGCTATTGAGTAGTCAGTTTAATATGCTAAGTATTCCTGAAAATAGCGAAGAACAACAGCTATTGTGGCAGCTGTTTTCTGGTGTAGACCGTCCCAAAGAAAAGAATGAAACTTATTTCAGAAAAGACACAATAAAACTACTGTTGTCTAATGTAGATGTAATTGATAGCGAGGTAAAATATGAACAATTAAATGTTCCTTTTTCCATTTATAGTGATGGATGGAAAGACGATTACTCTACCTCACAAAAACTTTGGTATTTCTTTATTATTGAACAATTCTGGAGTGTTTCGTGTACAGGGTGTTTAGATGCTTTTCTCAAAATTCTGGATGAACAATCCAAGAATAATTGGATAGACGAGATTGAATTAGTAGATCATATTGTATCAAAAGTTCTGGACTTATTTGAAACAGAAGGTGTAAATGTAGAGTCTGATTTATTTTTTGGAATTCCTTTTATGGAATATACAATTGAAGAATTAGTCTATCACTCAAAAAGTGAACCTGATCCCTATATCAAAATATCATTTTCCCTTTGCGCAATCCAAAAATTAGTTCTTGAAAATAGCGAAAGTAAAGATGCTCTTTTAAAAATATCAAATAGGTTCAAGATACATACAGCCAGTAGCTTCCTTGTTTCTTATGTTGACTTTAAATCCAAGGAAGATCTAACAATTTCAGAATTTATCAGATATTTTATCACTCGTAATGTTATCAATAGACACCACTTTGTAGCATTGCGAAAACTTAATGCTACTCAGAACAGTGCTAAGTTTTATAGAGAAGATGGTATGATTAGATTAGTGGATCATTTTATATATGACTACTCTTCTCCGAGAATACATACACTCGTTGACTTTATGAGAGATCTAAGTATTATTGAAGAAGACAGTACTGCTCTAACACAAAAAGGACAAGAACATTTAAAAATGCTTGCCCAATGAAAATAGAAAGATCTAATATTCTCGAGCTCATAGGAACTGGTAAGAACAAGTACCATAGTTGCGTTATTACAAGCTACAGTATCGACCTCGCATTTTTTGAACAACTCATATTACCTAGATTACGCGGCGCAGGAATTACTAATATTAATCTTTTTGTAGATGCATCAATGTTAGAAAAATATCTTGCGTCACATTTAGGAGATAGTCTTAATAAATTCAAAGCAAATTATAGTATTACACCAATTAGTATTTCAGGAGCATTTCATCCTAAAATGCTCTTTTTAGCAGGAAAGGATAAAGGTTATTTAGCCATAGGTAGTGGTAATATTACTTCGAGTGGCCTGCTATACAACGATGAAATATGGTCATCATTTTACACGTCAAAAGAACGATTGAGTGCACAGCCTATTTTTAAATCTGCTTGGCAATATATTCAATCACTATCGTCCCACAGCTTAGGTATAAACCTTACTAAGATTAATTGGATTACACTGCATTCGCAATGGATATCAGAGTTAGAAAGTAGTCAAGAAAATATAGCTAACATTAAGGGTGTAGAGTACAGTATGTTTTATACCCGAACTTCAAAGTCTCTTTACAGTGAGGTTATAAGTACGCTTTCGCGAAAGCCTAAAAGCATCAAAATAATTTCACCTTATTACAATAAGTCTGGAGCCTTTTTACAAAGACTTATCGATGATTTATCGCCTGAAGAAATGCATTGTTGTGTTGATACTAGCAATGGTATTCTACCTGTAAACTTCACATCAAGTATTTGTCAATTTTCTGATTGGAAAGATGTTATCAATACAGAAAACTCTAAGAGCATTCAAAGACTTCACGCAAAGATTATACAAATAGAATATAAAGATGAAACAGTATTTATTTTAGGAAGCGCAAATGCAACCTTGGAGGCTTATGGAATAAGTAATCGAGCCTTTAAAAATGATGAAGCTATAATTACTATACGAACCGAAAAAGCGAAAGACTTTATAAAAGAATTGGGTATTAAAATTCCAAAAGTAGGAAGTCTTGATATTAAAAAGATAGTAAATACAGAATCAGACAATCCAGAAATCACAGCTGATCTATTTAGAATTAAACACGTAGAGTTGAATGATGGCATCATCGAAATTTCATTGAGCAAAAAACTTACCGAAGAATGCGTTCTAAAAACGTTTGATAGTAATAATATCTTGCTTGAGAATATAAATCTATCGTTTAATTCTAAAACCATCCAGACCTCGCTTAAGATCGTTGAAAGAATTTTTAAAGTTGCCTTATATAGTTCAACTACAGAAAAACGTCTCTCAACCTTTGGACTGATTCAAAATGTCAACGCTCTTAAAAAATCTAACCCTGACGAACGCCTTGCTAGATTACAGAGTTTTGAGCACTTAGATATATTTAGTTCTTTAAATTATGAACTGGTATTAGATTTCGTAAATGAAGAACAAGTCTTTAAGGATAGCACGGCGTCACAGGCTCCTTTATTGGTAAGCACTGAAATTGCTCAGGATGAAGGTGAAGTTATTTCTGAAAACGAATACAATAAAAATGCAAGTCTTAGTCTTGATGAGCGAGTGACAAACGATAACATAACTTCAATGGTAGAAGAGTTTTTGGATGTTCTTAAAATACGAGAGAATCCAGAAGAACTGTCAGACAATGCAGAAGAACTGGCTACGGAAGCTGGCGATGACGGTATGGACGAGGAAACGAGTTTAAATCATACCCAATCGTTTATCAATGCAAGTGAAGGTCAACGAATAGGTCGTAAGATTGAGAAAACAATTAAAGCGGTTAGTACTCTAATTGATAATCGAAGGATTAATAAAGTTTCACAGGATACAAAAAGTCTTAATGCACTATTTGTGGGATTTCATATTCTGTTACATTTTTGGGACGAAGTCTATGTTGAAGAACTATCTCAAGTTAAAGTTTACTATAAAGAACTAGACGACTTACACAAATTGGAACGTAAATTTGGATTGAAACGTTTAGAATCACAAATCAACTCTTCGAATTACGAAGTAAGCTATTATGTGGATTACGCTCTTCTATCCCAATTTGTCCTATTTATAGAAAATAGTAATAAAGCCTTTAGATTAGTTAATACTCCTTCAGAGCCTATAAATATTGACCATCCTATTATATCAATAAAATACATCCAAGATTACACGTCTAAAAACTGGATATTTGATTTTATAGATTTAGGCTTAAGTCAAATTATAATAGCATTAAAATCTTCAGAATTTACGGTTGACCAATCTCAAAGACTAAAGTTGATAATACTGAGTAACCAATTAATCAATAAGTTAGTATGGAATAATAAGTTCAGTTACTGGAAGGAATTAATATTACTCAACATTTACGACTCTTTTAATCTGCCTGCATTACAATTTGAAGATCAAGACCCGCTTAGTAAATTATTAGACATCAGTTTTTGCAATGACTATTTAAAATTTAAGCAAGGTTTAGTTGAGAACTCTATAAACGGTACAGAAGTTAATGCTCAACTAGTTAACAGCATTGTTTTTAGTAAGTCTATGGGCTTCGGAATGATTCGTAAAGTTCTAAAAGATGCAAAATTGGAATTTTATTCACCAATTTTGTCTGACAATTTAAAACAAGACGAAAACGGTGTTTACAAAGAAGTCTACATTAGTAGAAAAGTAAAAGTATTTTAAAAATGAGTTTAATAATAGGAAATTACATTGATAATGTGAAATGTGAATCTTTTCTTGACAAAGAGACTAATAGGATACGCGTAAGACCTTTACCAGGTCAAGATGTGCCTACAACTTTAGTAATTGAATGCCTAAAAAAAATTAGAGAGAAAAATAAAATAGGAACTCATTTTATTGCTGAGAATGTCAAGGTCTGTAAAAAATCTGATGGGCGTATTTACTTGAGAGCAAAGGATCAGGTAATTCATAAAATTGATGACTAAATCTATCCTTAGAAAAGATCTATACAATCAAGTCTGGTCTTTGCCTTTAAATAAGTTAGCCCCAAAGTTTGGCTTAACTCCAACATTACTCAAAACGATTTGTGTAAAAAATAATATCCCACTTCCTGAAGTTGGACATTGGATAAAACTTAAACACAGTGTAGATAAACCTCCAAAACCACTTCCATCACCAGACGAAAATAATCTTATAAATTTCAATCTCTATACAATTGGTATACCAGATAGTCCTCAATCTCGCTTAGCTAAGTTGAAGAGAGAAATTTTAAATGATAAAAATCTTGATTTTACTGTACCTGCTAGGCTTGTTAAACCAGATCCACTAATTGTAGCTGTAAAAACAGGACTCGAAAATTTTCAAAAAGAACGTTACTATACAAAAGGGACTATTGTTTTTGCTAGAGGTGAAACAGTTTCCATAGCTGTAGCAAAGGAGCACATATCTCGAGCCCTTCGTTTTATGGATACGTTCATAAAACTGGTAAAAAAGAGAGGGCACACAATCGAGGTGGACTCGACTACCAAAATCATAGTTAATGGTCAAAAAATAGAAGTTCGCTTTAGAGAAATACTTAAGCGTAAAACCCATCCAGAATATAGTTGGATTACTAGTATGCCTTCTGGAATATTATCATTTAGATTCGATTCAAAAGGTCATTCAGAATGGAGAGATTCTCAAAAGAGACCTCTTGAGCAAAGATTACCAGAAATACTTGCTAAACTTGAATATGTTAGTGAAGAATTAATTGCGTATCAAATCTATCTTGAAAAAGGCTGGGAAAAACAAAGAATACTCAGAGAAAAGGAGCAGAAAATTAAAGCTAAAAGAGATAAAGAGATATCAGACTTTAAGGCCTTAATTAATAATTCTGGTCGTTGGCAGAAATCTGAATCTTTACGAAGGTATTTAAAGGAATACGAAACACGTTTAAAGGAAGAAGATAATTTAAGTTCCGAAGCTGTTGAATGGTTAAGTTGGGCTAAGAAAAAAGCAGATTGGTACGACCCTTTTATTGAAAGCGAAGATGAAACATTTAGAGGTTTAGATAGAGATGAGTTTTGAATAAATCCAAAGTAAATACTCTGTAAATCAATTATAAAAAGACTGTAAAACAACTTTCTATACATTGCCTGTCAAACAATTCGGCACTTGCCCAATGAAAAAGACAGCATACGATTACCACGATTTACAACAGAGTATCGATAGCCTTATCGGGAAGTTCGGACTTCAAAAAACGATTGAAGTTATCGATAGTTTAACCAGTAATACGGAGCTTACTTCACAGGATAAAGAGAAAGTCAAATTACTGCTCGTCTTTATCATTTCTCAAAGCATTGAAGTATTCGATTTAAAGGAAGCTAACTTTTACGATAGTACCGTCCAAGAATATCGTGAGGCGCGTATGTGTTGTTATTTTTTACTGAAGAAATACACAGATTCTAGTTATGCTAAAATCGGAGAAAGCTTTAATCAGTCCAAGCGTGCTATTCTTTACAATTACCACAAGTGCGATGAAATATTATCCATCCCACAGTTCTACAAGCCTTTTGTAGAAAAATTTAAAATCTTAGAAAATAACATCATCAACTTTATTGCTAAGTTGAACTAGCCTATGCAAGATAAAATCGCACAAGAGGTACAAGATGCCTTAACCGCCAGTCCAGAAGAAATCAGCTTTGAACAGTTACAAAACGAAGATAGCAGTCCACTTAACCAACCAGTCATTGAAAAAGATATCGGTGGCGGACGCCCAGTTGAAACAGAAGAAGAAAAACAGAAAAGTTGGAACGTTTGGAAACCAGAAAAAGATGTAAAATCTATAGATGAGTTAGAACCTGGTCAAAGTGGAAATACACAAACCGATTTCCGTAGTACGGTCGAAGAAAATGTTCAAAAGGAAAAGGCACAAGAACCATTAGATGCACCAGAACAGGAAATCAATGGAAACGGCTTTGAGACCCAAGAGGAAGACACAGTTACTGATGAAGATTTTCAAGTACCACTTGCACAAGCTAACCAAGCTGCGGATGCCATACTGGGAATGTCTAACAACGTCCTTGCCGTTGGTGGCGGTTATTTTGTAAAGGTCAAAAAGCATCAAGAGTTTTACGAGTTTGAGGAAATCATTCAGGTTGTAGACCAGCAGAATGAAAAGAATGTCGAGCGCATAAAACTTGACAAGGAAGACCAAGCATTACTTCGTCCATTATTGGCTCAAGTACTTCGTAAGAAAGCAAAAAAGCTTACTCCAGAGCAGCAGCTTATGGGAGCTGTGATTTCAATTTTGATCAAGAAAGCTCAGATAGTTATGGAAGTCCGTGCAGAAAACAACTTACTTGAAAACCGAATTTTGGATATTGTACGACAAGAAAAAGGCTATTCTGAACAAGATGAAGATGATGAGAATTCAGATGATGTTGTACTTGAAGATGATGTTAAAAATAATGATTCCGCTTTCGTGAAAGCGGAAGTAAAACATAAAGAGGCGGAATCTGCCATTCAGAACATCGAAGCAGAAGAAGGAGATGAAGACCTACCCATTCTTGAAGTAGCTGAAGAACAAAAAACAGAAGCCTAATGGAACCGACAAAATCTAACAGAGGTCGCAAACCCATTATCTACAAAAAGGAAGACCTAGAGCGCCAGCCAATGATTATGCTTGTTTGTGGCGAAACAGGTGTCGGTAAGACCTATCGCAACAAGCAAGAAATCAAACATTATATGATGGATAATCTTGTAATGGGAAAGAAAGGTCGCAAGGTGCTCGCTTTTGATACTAACGACGATGATTACCCACAATTCAGAACAGTAAGCCCAAACCATTTAAAGGCACTCACAAAGGTATCATCACGCAGAATACGTCCATTTAATAGTGATGGTTCGCCTATGGATAATGACGAGAAGAAAGAAGTCATTACCAAAATTATGAAGCACTATAAAAATGGACTCGTCGTACTAGATGATATTGACCATTATATGACAGGTGCAAAAGGACAATCAATGATAGGTGCTTTGTGTACAGTACGTCACAAAGGAATTGACATTGTACTCACACACCAGTCCGTTGCAAAAATTACAACATCTGAATGGCAAAACTGTACGTGGTTACGCTTGCATCATCAAGTAGATGATGTAACGAGATACAGAGAGCGTATTCCTAAATATCAGATGGTGCGTATTGGTCAGCTTATCGTTGATGAACAATATGAATTATGCTCTAATGCCTTTGCAATGGGCAAGATTACAGAGTTAGAATATAAAATTCAGAAAAGCTTTTTCGTTTATGTCAATATGCGAGAGCAACGAATCAAAGGTTGCAGTCGCGCTGCATTTATAAGAGCTTGTAAAAAATTTATTGACCAGGAAGAAAGTCGCAAAGTAAAAATGCTACTTAATGAGCAAGACTTTGATGGGAATAATATTTATAAAACCAAGAATGAGGCTATTGTAAAACTCATTTCAGATAAATTGAGGTATCACGATGATGGGCTTACAAGTCCTTTGTAAAATGCCTAAACCACTAATGAAACGCCTTGACACTCATAGGCGTTTTTTTTATGTCCCAAAGTCCCTTTCGCGACAGCGGAAAAACCAACACTTCACACCAACTTCGCAGTCAACAAAGGTTTAGAGACCTCGCCAAGTAATTAACATCAATTAATCAATAAACGAATGGCAAACAATAAAGACATCGCCTGGACACCAATTTTATATTGTGTGGGAGCTGGCGTCGCTGGACTCGCATTAGGAACATTTTTGGTCGCTCCAATGGTTCAAAAGATGAAAGCAAAAAAGGAAGCTGAAAAGAAGAAAACAGCTATCGCAAGTCCGAAGAAAAAGTAGTGTTTAGAGACGCACGTGGACACCTCAAAAAAGTATAATCCTGTACTGAGTACAGGCAATAAAAGACAATCATAATGAGTGATTATAACGACGAATTAATGCGTTACGAAGAAGCTGCTGAAGACCAGTATGACGACTACGATAACGACGAAATGTACGATGATGATGAAGACGACTTCGATTCTGGATTTGAAGGATTAGAAGACGGCTACGACGACGAGTACGAAGATGAATATGACGATTACGACGACTATGCCGATGAAGGCGAGTACGACGATGACGCCTACGATGATTACACAAAATCAAGCATCGGTAAAATAGACCCTAACGACAGAACGCTTACAGTTGTTGTTACTAACAAATCTGGGGCAGCTGCCGAGGCTGTAATATTTGGTGGTAATGCAGAATCGCCTCAGCCTAATGGTGTGGTGGTTGATATCGAGGAATCGAGTCACAAGGAAGTACGTGAAGAGAGTAAATCAAATCCGTTCAAAATTGCGGGAATGAAGTACTCGGTAAGCAGTCCGTTGCAGTTTGATAACGTCCTACGCATCGACCGTAGAACGGCATCAGGTTCTAAGACCACACGTGTGTACCAACCACGTAATGCGACTTCTCCGCAAAACTTTACACAGTCTCTTATCGATGACGATAACTTTGAGATGGATGTAACAGGTCAGGATTCCCTGCGTGTGATGGTCGAAGATGGTGTGACAGCTGTGTTCACATTTACCATTAAGGCAAGAGCAAATCTTGGAAACTTACTTAAAGGAAGCAACGTCGCAGAACTTTCAAGAGCACCTAGAACAACAGGTTTACCACAGCTGGATTTAATCCGCAGACGTAGACCAACAGCTTTAGGATTACGCAGAAAGCGTAGAGTTCGTAGAGTGCGCAGACGTCCGTCTCCAAGAGTGCGCTACATCCGTAGACCAGTGGCTCGTAAGAGACCTGCGTCACGATTAGTGAGACGTAAAAGACGCTAGTTTTTAGAAACGAGCTTACGACTTTGTACCTAATACCAGACAGCCAGAGTCGGTTTTCCCCCAAACCATACACTCTGGCTGTTTTTATTTCTAAGAACTATGAAACATCAATCAAACGCAACAACGCTAGGTCAAAACAGAATCGACTACATCGTCTACCACAATGCAGATGATGTTTCAGATTTGTTGGAACAATACGGTTTTGAAGCACCAGAAAACCCTAAACACCTTGCCGAAGCTATCAAGGAGCTTGCGCGAAAAAAAGGTCGAAAGGTCATTAAAGAGTTACTGCAATTACATCCTGATAAGGGCGCTATTCTTAAAGTGAGTGCGCCAGACGAGGATAACTTTTGCGGTGCTTGTAGCAATGATTCATACAATACTGAAGGTAATTATTGCCAAAGCTGTGGACATTCTAATTATGCAGGTTCTGGAACTGAGGATAGTTTTCTAAGTCAGTTTGAAAGTTATTCAGATAAAGAACTAGAACGCTATTACCAGACTATTGTTAAGAAGTCCAACGCAAATCCAAAAGACAAGAATCTAGCACAAGAAGTGCAAATGGTTTGGAATGAAATCCGAACCAGAAAGCTTGCCCTCAAAAAGATAGAACAACCCAAAACTGAACCAGCCAAAGGCTTCCGAATTACAAAAGATGAACTACTGCTTTTCGGCGTAGTATTTATCGCAGGAGCATTAGTCGGTCACGGTTTTAAATTCAATTTCAGCAATGTCAAATAAACAATCACAATACAATCAGGCAATAGACAACCTCACTTATTTGGTATTGAACTACCCCAAGCCTGTTCAAGAATTACTTGCTGAAAGCAATGTGTTCTTTCAAGGAAAACCGTCTAAGGAACAACTTATTAATGAAGTTGTAGAACTGCTCAAAGATGGCAATTCCGCTTTCGCGAAAGCGTTAGAAAATTTAATCCAGCGCTTTTCATCACAAGAGAACGACCAGTTTTGGGGTGCAATTGCTAAAGGTGCTGTAGGCATTTTAGGTGGCATATTTAAAAAGAAAAAGCGCCGTAGTTCAACACCAAGTGGGCAATCAGTTCAAGCTAAACTTGCTGCACAAGCGGCGGCTGCCAAACGTGATATGGAAATGCGAATGCAACGTATGCGTGCTGAACAAGAGCAACGACGTCGAGAAGCTGAAGAACGCAGACGACAAGAAGAAGCACGTCGTCGTGAAGAGGCCAAAAAGAAAGCTGAAGCAGCCAAAAAGAAAACCAATATGATGCTGATGATAGGTGGTGGCGTCGTGGTGTTAGGATTAGGAGCAGTAGTATTAATGAAATCGGGACGTCCAGCGCCACTATACGGACAACCACCGATGCCAATGCCACGATAGTATGACAAACACTTACGCACTTACTGATTACGATGTGTACGATGATGAAGATTATGACAACTTTCGAGGCAGACGTCGTCGCAGAAGAAAAGCACGTAGACGCAAAAGGGTAATCTCAAAACGTAGAAAATATGTGAGACCGATTATGGGAAGACCACCAATAAGAAGTATTCCCAGATATATCAAAAAGCGACCGCGAGTAATCAAAGGCCGTCCTATGAAGTTGCCGCGTATTCCAGTAAAAGGTTTGCCTGTGATTCCACGTAAAAAAGGGAAACCAGCAATTATTAAAACGAAGAAACTGCCGATTGTCAAAACCAAAACACCGATAGACCATTTAATCAAAAAGTCTCAGGTAAAAGCAATACGTAAGCCGTTATCTAAAGTTGCAAAAACCGAAGTAAAGCAATTAGAAACTGCTCAAAAGGAAACGATGAAGAAAGCGATAGCGAGCGATAGTAAAACCAGTAAAGTTGTCAAAGTCATCGCAATTGTAGGTGTGGTAGGCGTCACAGGATTCGGTATTTATAAATTCATTCAAAACAAAAAACTAAACGATGGACATATTAGCACAAGTAAATGAAAGTGACGTTCAACAACCAGGAGAAATCAATGAAGGATTTCTTTCAGCATCTATCAAGAATGTAGGAGAAAACAAGGCGCTTGTAAATGGTGTGTTACTCTTTCCTGGAGAAGCAAAGGGTTATCCCTTTGTAGGGAAAGGCTATAAGAAAATAGCCTACGATACAGGAGCAACCACATTACGAATAATGGCAATTTATTAGCATTTATGATTACTGGAGAAACAGAACAATTACTAGACGACCACTTGCAAGAGGAATATGACGACTTCTTTGGTAATAAAAAGAAGCGTCGTGCAAGACGTGCTGCTCGTAAAGCAAAACGACTTCAAAGAAGAACCGTTAGACGTTCTGCACCTAAGCGTATTGAGCGCAAGGCGAAGAGAAAACAGTTTTTTAAAGACGTTGGGCAAGTGTATAATGACATTGGAGGAGCAACGGCAATCGGTGCGGCTATTGATTCATTTACAAAACCAAAATTACCAGATTATGCAAATAGTACAACAGCTGAACCGACGGATTTCTCGATTGACATAGGCGCTCCAGAAGTTCCCGAAGAAGAGAAAAAAGGCATCCCAACCATTGTCTATGTTTTAGGTGGTGTTGCAGTAGTTGGTGTGATAGGTCTCGCCGTAATGAGTAGTAATAAGAATAAACAATATCAGCAATACACGTAGTGATAACGACCATTCCATCAAATAACGAACGCTTTAAAATCAAATTAACTGTCTTGGCGAAGATGCCTTTTCAGTTAGGCATTCGTGTGTATGACCCACGATATGCTAATTCGTATTATTTCCGTAGAAAGGCTGCTTTCGCGAAAGCGAACACAAAAAGAGAATTTGTTATTTCATTACCTGTATCGCCAGAAGTTTTGGAAATGGAAGTCTACGATAAAAACGCAACCGAAGACGATGCTTTTGAAATCATAAACGTAAAGATTGAAAAGATGCCCGCCATTGAAATGTGGGCGACTGATGAGCAACATCGCTTTTTAGAATTTGCAATTCAATTCGCACAAAAGGCAGGTTATGTGCCACCTGGATTTTATGAAAGCCCAGATCACGAGTTTTTATTTCAGTATTTGAGTGCTATCACAGACCCATTTGGCACAGAGCTTATCACGCCAGCGAGAACACATCGTAAGATGCCGAGAGTTCAGATTTCCCAGCGCTTATTCAAGGCTTACACGATTCCCATTCGTGTTGCCATTTTAGCACACGAAGGTTGCCATTGGTTCTTGAATACACGAAGTCAAACCACCGCAGATTTATGTGGAATGAAGCAATATCTGGATTATGGTTTTCCAACGATTGAAGCTGTTTATGCAGTCACAAAAGTATTCGGTAAAAATCCTGAAATGGTCGGTGCGTCTCAAATAGAGCGTACAAAAGATGTTATCAATTTTATAGAAAACTACAGAGCCAATGCGTAATTCAGCATACAATTTTCTCGATAAGCAAGCTGCGATGCGCAAGTATTATAAGCAGCTCCATAGAGATACAGATGTTACCCAAATAACAGTCACAAATCATACCGATGATGTTCGTAAGGTTTGTCTATGGGGTGCAATTTCTTGTGTGCCACTTACTGACCCAATGACTTTGGATGGTCAAGTGAAAGCTACAATAGCTGTTGCAGGACAACCCCAAGCAATGGCTTACAATCCTGTAAATGATAGTTTTTATACGGTCAATCAGTTGGACAATTCAGTTTCTGTAATTAGTTCGGCTGGTGTTTTAGTGACTACGATTCCTTTGAGTACGTCCTTAATGCCAGGAACAATAAGTCCTGTTGATATCGCGGTAAATGATAATCCCAACAGCGCAAATTATGGTGAAATAGCGATTGCGTGTTCTGTTTCTGATGAAGTGGTTTTTATAGATGCTACGCATCAAATCACTAAAAGAGTTGCAACGGATAAACGTCCCGTATCTGTAGTCTATAACAGCTTTGACGATTGTTATTACACAACGAATTTGGTCTTTGGTTCTATCTCAAAAATATGTGCTGTGCGTCGTGTGAATAATCTACCAAGAATCGAGCAAGCACGAAGCATCGGTGTAAATTCGGATAATGGCGATTTATACGTGTTCAGTAGTTTTTCAAAACAAGTACAAGTATTCAATACGCTAGGAAACTTACGTGGAAGTTACGGAACGATAAACACCGAAAGTGTACAATTTCTATTTCATCCTGTTGAAAAGACGATGTACATCTTATCAGATACGTTGGGGCAGATAGATATCCTAGATACGTCAAGATTACGAGCAGTTGCAAAAATAAAACTGGGTAATACACCTATTGCGATAGCCTACAATCTCCATAAACAGTTGACCTATGTAACGACTAGAGACGACCAAAAGATTGTAACCATTAATAGCAAACGTCAAATTGAGGAACGATTTGATTTAACTGATTTTAATCTAGGGCTTGCAATCAGTACCAAAGAGGATATCATCGCTTTGAGTAACTCAAACAACGATACGGTTTCTGTTTTTGGGAATCAAAGTGGTCCTACCGTAACCGTAAATGATGAGTATTACGAATACCGTGAAGACTTTCAACATAACCCAACCTTGATATCACATTTAAAGATTGTGGCTTCAGGCCAAGATAGAATCAATGCCTTACAACTTATTGAGAAATCTGCAACTGGAAAAGAAAGTTGCCAGACGCTCTCATTGAGCAATCATCAAAGTCCGCAGAACTTCGGAAATATTTCTGAGGTATTTGACATTGATGGTGACATCATCGATGGACATTCCATCTGGTGCTTTAAAATTAATCCTAAACAAGTGGTAACCTTTTTGATTTACCACAAACAATTCGAGATGTACAGTCTACTTCCCGAGAAATCAAGAATATCTACTGGTGTCCAAATGAGTAAGGGCATTCCAGTATCGTGGCTCGATAATCCTAAAGACGAGCCACCAAATGAGTCAACTTATTAATATCGCTCTAAGTCAGTACGGTGTTACTGAAATTGTAGGCAATGCACACAATCCTAAAGTCCTCAACTACTTTTCTGAAATAGGACAAAAATGGGTGACTACTGATGAAACTGCTTGGTGTTCTGCCTTCGTCAACTGGGTCGCACTCAAAGCTAACGTAGAACGCAGTCATAAACTAACAGCTCGTTCGTGGCTCAACGTTGGGACTGAAATTAAGGAACCACAACTCAACGACCTTGTGATTTTCTGGAGACATAAAAAGTCTAGCTGGAAAGGTCACGTGGGATTCTTTATAGGTTATACCAAAGACAAAAAATACATCTACGTCTTAGGTGGCAATCAAAACAATCAAGTCAACATCAAAAAATATCCAGCGTATCGCCTTTTGGGCTTTAGACGCTTGGAAACTATAAACCCTTAAAACTACGATTATGGAAAGAGTAGATTACCTCATTATACAAAGCACCGATACTTCTGAAGTGAAGGATTTCGGTAAAGAAGTTATTATCAAACAACACACATCATCGTTACGCGATGGCGGTTTTGGATGGAACCGTCCAGGTATCGATTACCTCATTTTACAAGATGGATCATTGCAAACCATCATTGATGAAGACAGCCCGACGACCACAGATTTATGGGGCATCTCTCACGGTAAAAATGCTGTGACTGGTATTGCTAAACATATAGCCTACGTTGGCGGAAGAACGCTCAAGGAAGCTTGGGATAAGGACACACGTACCGATGAACAAAAGGACGCACTGGCAACTATTGTAAAGTTCTATATACTGCGCTTTCCAGATATCATTATCGCTGGTTTTAATGAAATTCCAGCCAAAGCAGATGAAGATAGTCCTGGTTTTGAAGTAGCAGAATGGCTAAGAGATTTAGACATTCCAGAACGCAATATTTTCAAAAGATAAAAATGAAGACGATACTCACATTAGGTGTAGGTTTTTGGTTAGGACGCCAGTTGTATATCAATTATGATAAACGCACAGCACTTAAAAAAGAAGCCCAACTCAAAGCACGTCTTCAGCAGTTTTTAGAAGACAATAATTTCACTAAAACCGAAAGTAAAAAACAGAGTAATCGCCTCGTAGGATAAACCAATGGCCATACAAATCAATATTGATAACCGCATATTTCTAGTTCCAGAAGCCGATGACCCTTGTGACTTCTGGACAAGTTACTATGCTAAACTCAAAAGTGAGTTAGGTAAAGACAATGCAAAAATGATATGGCTTATCACTTGGAAATCCAACGGCTCAACATCCTGTACCACGAGTCCAAACTTTAATAAATGGCTCAATCAAAATAACCTAAATGTGTCCAATATGGCAACCAGAACCATTGCAGATTTATCTGAAATAGGTGGTAATATTTTCGGATTAGGTAAGAATCTTACCAAGGTCTTATCTATTGGTGTTCCTGTGATTCTTGCCGTGGTTTTGGTCGGAATCATCGTATTACTGCGCAATACTGCAAAAGATGCTAATGTATCAGATTTAGCAATGCTAACGCCAGCTGGTCGTGGCTTAAAACTCTTGGGTAAATGAATTTGGCATACAAAATCATAGGCGTAAGTGTGGGAACACTACTGGTAGGAACGACGGTGCTATCGGTTAGAAAGCGGAATCGTGATACACGCACGAGTAAACTGTTATCTGCGATTCAGGCGCAAATTCAACCGATTTCAAGTGGATTGACCTCTCAAAACGCTTTCGATATTCATTATTTGAATAAGGTATTGCAAGCTGTAAATCGTGAGGTTTTGGTACTCAAAACAAGTACCGCATCACGATATGCAGACCAGATTCACAAGGCTTGGGGAAGTTGGTATGAAGGCGGCGATGATGAAGAAAAAGTATATGGTGTTTTCAGAAGACTAAAGGATAAAGTTCAGGTGTCTCAGGTAGCAAAAGCCTATCAAGAAAACTATTCCAAAAACCTGATTGACACACTCAAAGACCGCTTTGACAAAAGCGAAATAACCATAGTGCTCAACATCATTAAAGCACTACCTAATTACAGAACAGCATAAAATGGAAATCTCAAAAACAGGATGGTGGATGATAGGCGGCGCAGGATTAGGCGTGGTTGGGATAGGTGTTTTTATTACGCTTTCGCGAAAGCGTACACAACAACAATCTACTGCTATATCATCTAGCACGGCAATCGGTAACGGCGTACAGGTCACTACTGGAAATGTAGGAACTACGAAGCAAGAACCGAATTGGAACAGTCCCTTTGATATGAACTATCTGACCGATGTCCAGAAATGGGTAGCACCAAAGGGAATTCAAGTGCTGGACGATGCTTCAGCAAAAAAGCTTGCTGCGATTATCAAGAATGCAAAAGGCACTTTTAACGATGATGAAGATGCTGTAAAGGATGTTTTTGGTAAGAAGTTGAGAGATAAAACACAAGTAGCTAGTCTGTCAAAAGCCTTTTATCAGCTGTATAAAAAAGATATGTGGCAGTATCTCAATAGCTTTTTAAGTCAATGCGAAATGAAGGAATATGTCTCAAAATATGTGAGCAGATTACCAAATTATCAATCATAAAACGAATCAATGAAACAAACAAATCTCAAAGCAAAGCCATCTTTTATGGCAAAGAATAAAGACCTTTTAGTAGTAGGTGGTGTTATCGTAGTACTTTCTGGCGCTGCGCTCACATACTATTTAATGACGAAGAAAAAGGAGAAAAAGAAACTAGCGCAAGCAAGTACTTCAACGGCATCGACAACTTCTGTTCCTGGAACAACGACCACATTTACGACACCACCATTTATCCCTGTATCTACTAGAGGTAGTTCTTCAGCAACTAAACCTGTTACAACAACTGGCGGCATTACCATTAAAAGAGGTAGCCGTGGTGCTGATGTAAAAGTGCTACAACGCTACTTGAAAATTTACAAAGAAGATTTAGGTCGTAGTGGTCCAAAACGTGATGGCGTAGATGGCATTTTTGGCCCTAAGACATCAAGAGCTGCGCAAAAGCGATTGAAGAAAACAGTATTCACGTCAGCAGATATCGCAGGAATGCGAAAAGCGCTGACAAGCTTAGGAAAGTAATGAGAGAGCAAACCATAAATAAAGGATTAATGATTGCTGGCGGACTTCTCGGTTTGGGCATTCTAGGCTACTTATTCTTCAGGGAAAAAGAAGAAACGGTTGAAGATGCTGAATTTACCATCGTAAAAGATGCTGAACCAAAAGCTGAAAAACCAGTAGAAGCCGATAAAGTGGTTGTTCCAGTCATTAAAATGATGCCTGTTGAAGCTATCAAAAAGGAAGAAAAAGTGATTCCTAAAACAGCGGAAGCTACACTAGAACCGAATGATGATTTTCCTTTAAAACGGAACAGTAAAGGAAATCGAGTTAAGGAGCTTCAAATGTATTTGCTGCGTCATCACGGAGCCCAGAAAATAGTAAATGATGATTTTGATGATGCTACCGAAGCTCACGTTTTAAAATATCTAAAAGTGAAAGAAGTATCTGAAGAACTTTTTGTAGAACTCAATATGGCTAACCTGAAAAAAAAGAAGAACAATGCCAGAGAAAAGAAGCATTAAAGATTTAATAGATGGTCTGGTCGATAAGGACGGCATTAAAACAGAAGTAACGGTTACGCTAACAAACAATACGCTAACGAAGATTGTGTTAGCGCTTCTTGCTTCTGGATTGACCATCGTTGTCGTAGCTCATCTAACCAAAAATCTATTTCCAAATCATCAACTCGCAGCGCTACAAGCGGACATTAAATCAATAAAATCAACCCTAAAAAACTAAATCAAATGTTAGAAATTTTACAGCACATTTCAATTTACCTCAATAGCCTCGATTGGGCATATATACTCACATTTATAGTGATAGCTTATGGCTTAAATCATTACCGAGCTACCGACTTTTTCTATGAAGTCTTTAAGCTCAAAATAGCGACGCGTTATCGTGTTTTCATAATCGGTTTGTTGTACGGTATTGCATTGTATTTCATACGTGGATATCAGCTCAAAATGATTGAATGTTTGTTGCAGTCATTTGCTTTTGCCTTAGTGTTTCATAAACTGCTTTTGGAGAAGTTTCTAAATAAACTATTTCAAACGAAACCCAAGGAATAATGAAGTTTTGGAAACCTTTTTTACTGGTTCTTTGGATTGCTGGAATTACCCTGCTTTTAGTGTTTTATATCATTCCGCAAGAAGAAGTGATACACAGTGAAACCATCATCAAGCTTGAGGCAGAAAACAAAGACCTAGAATTAAAAAACAAAACTTTAGATGCTGAAATAACCAGTCTTAAAAAACAAGCTAAAGCGCTCAAAGGTCAAATTACCCATAGTAACCAAACCATTAAAGACCTAGAAAATGAACTTTATAAAAAAATGGACAGTATTAATAGGATGTCTGCTATGGACTTGTACGGTTATTTCGCAAGATTTAGAACCGACAGTACAGCACATCAACAGTAAAAAGTATTTCTGTTTTGATATTGAGCAATCTCGATTCATCGCCAGAAGATTGGAGTATAGCGTGTTTCAGGATAGCATTTTGGACACATTGAAATTGAAAACGCTGCGATGGAATTTATTACTCGACAAGAAGGATACTATCATTTTCAAATTAGAAACTAAGGTGGAGCATTTATCACTTATTCAAGAAAATGATGCTGTCCAGATGGAACAACTAAATCTAGTTATCAAACAACAGAACAAAAAGATTAAAAGAGGCAAGCTAGAGCGCTGGATTTTTGGCGGTGGCTTACTCGTATTAACCGGAATAATAATAGCGAAATAATGAGTATAGTAGGATATCAAAGCACACCGATAGAAATACCAAATGACGGTGGTAATATAGAAAATAGTCAAACAGAGATAGCTCTCGCCTCTCAATATATCAATCCACAGATGCTTCACTCTCCAGGGCGAAATATCATAGCGGTCATAAACGATAACATCGTTATTGGTAAGGACATTCGCATTCGTTCTCGTCGCGGTCAGAAAGAAGTAGCTGGTTGGCAAATTAGTCTACCTGCACCCATAAATAAAAACCAACAAGGCGAACATACTGGAACATTAATGAGCCGTCAGGGAAAACCATTTTATTATGCCATAGATGATGATGGTCGTGTATTTGTAAGTGGAGAATTTAACGATGAGGACGATGAAATCATCTTTAATATAAATCCTTATGTGGCAGAGTTACCCTTAAAGTTTAGACCGTTTGGCGGTGTAGCATTTGAGCTTCCTCCAGATGAGTTACCTGACATACCGAGACCTGTGCCAGATGAGCGATTACTTCGAGAGAAAGTTGTTACCGAGGTTGTAGAAACTCCGCAAGAGGAACGACGTAGAGCGAGAAGAACTAGAAACGATGCTAGTGAGTAAACTCTAATTACGCTTTCGCGAAAGCGTAAAAACAATAATGAAAATGGATTTACTAAAAATACTTGCTATCGTACTCGGCGCCACAGGTTTTTGGAAGCTTGTCGAAATGCTGCTACAGTACGGTATGCAAAAACGACTGAAAAATGCCGAAATACGAAATCTTAATATTCAGGCGAATAGCCTTGTGATTGATAATTATAAGCTATGGTCTGAGAATATGGAGAAAAGACTCAAGCAACTTGAAAGTAAGAACACGTTGATGAATAAAACCATTACAAAACAGCGTGACCGCATCACAGAACTAGAAAAGTACATCGAGCAACTAGAAGGCGAAATTCAACTTTATAACAAACAGAAAGAAAATGAACGCAGACAAAGGAAGTAACACACTCAATCTCTTATTTGGAACATTCATATTGCTAAGTGCGGTAAAAATGGGCTCAGATTTATACTTGCGCTACAAGAAGAGCAAAATACCTGCAAAAGGTTGTGGCTGTGGAAAGAAGTAATAACCAACATATATATGTCGGTTTAGGCACCTTGTCGGTTTTACTGCTAGGTGCTTTTCTTGTTTACAGAAAGCGAAAGACAAAAGCTACTCGCTCTATGTCAATACAAAACAGAACGATTGATTTGTCGGTTTTTGATAGTCCTGATATTCCTGGTTCTGGTGCTTGTATGGATAGAAAGCTGCTCTTTATGCTACAACAACTTGAGGCTCGTACAGGTTACCCAATTTTTAGCTGGATAAACTCTGGAGCTCGAAGTCCATCGCATAACCGTAAAGTTGGTGGTGTTCCTAATTCTTCTCATAAAATGCCTATTTGTAAAGCGGTAGATATAAAAGCGCATTCTAAAACCATAAGAAACAATCTCGTGCAAGCGGCTCGTGATGTTGGCTTTAAACGCATAGGTGTTGGCAATACCTTTGTGCATCTCGATACTGATGATATGAAGTCACAATATGTGGCTTGGGGTTATCCTAGTGGTACACCTGCTGAGATTAATCCTTTTGTTTAGTCTTTGCTAACCTGAACAGCCGTTCCATACTTTTATCTTTTCTCAATGCACTTTCTGAACGCTTCAGCACCTTACTAGCTTCTTGTAATGAACCATATTGAGATTCTGCCCAGATAACTAGTTCTTTATTAAAATGTGCAACGATATGATTGTAATCTTTGTCTTTTTCAAATAATATATCGTTGGATTTTAACGGCTGCTGGATAGTAGACCATTTTTTAAATTCTGAAAGGGCTTCTTTAACAGCTGTTTTTTGATTCTTATGAGATAAGTAAAAGGCACCTACAAGTGCCGCAAGTCTTTGTAAGTCTCTAAAGTTGCCATAAAGTGTATCTTCAGCCAAAAAATTATCAAGCCTAGTTGAACTTATAACTTTAAGACCATCATCGCTATTGTTAACGCTTTTCCAAGCTTCAACCCAAAATCTTGATAAATCCTCTTTTGACTTTCTCAGAGGTGGTATTTCCACAATAAAGCGAGCAATTCTATCTATAAAATCTAGATCTAGGTAAGTTTCGTTTAATTCTTGAAAACTCTTATTACTAGCTGTGATTAATCTAAACTTAGCTATTTTAGGTATATTAGAACCGAGAGGATAGTAAACACCTGTTTGCAAAACTTGAATGAGCTGACGTTGTAATGGTTTTGACAAATCTTGAATTTCATCCAAAAACAGAAGACCTCCTTTTTCAAATTCAGCTAATATTCCGTCTTTGTCCTGAATCGCTCCTGTAAATGCACCTTTGGAATATCCAAAAAGCTCTCCTCTTAATAGCTCTTCATTGAATGTCCCACAAGCAAGTTCTTTATAAGGCAAATCTTTGTGTAATGGAGCAATCACTTCTCTTACATAAGTTGATTTACCTGTTCCACGTTCTCCTAGAAGTAATATGGGAACATTTAACAAATGTGCAAATACTTTAATTCGATTTTCTGCTTCTTGACGGAGTCCTGATCTTGTATCATTAGGATTGATTAGTGGAGTAAATTCACTATTAAACTTACGTTTAAGAACTTCACTTAAATATGTTTTAGGCTTAAATTTGATTTCATCAAGAGCATATTTTTCATCTGCTTTGGACCATTGACTAGACCATAGTTTAGTGTTTTGCGGAAGATAACCACTCGCATTTAACATTAACCATACTACGTGCATTTGCGGTGTCCCAGGAGAAACGTTAATGTGCAAATTACCAGAATAGGAACTAAAATCAGATTTAAGTAATTGTACCAATCCATCATATATTGATTGGTAATGTGTTACACCTTTTATGGTGATTCGCTTGTTTTTGAATTTTGGGAACGGTTTTTCTAGTAATTCAAATTTATCTCTTACCCTTTTTACCTTGGTTAACCTTTCTCTGTCAATTGAAATTTTAGTATCTAACTCTTCCTTTAAAAAGACTTTTCTTTCAGCTATGTTTTGATTCGTTAATGGTTGATTATGCAAATGCAAAACTTCATTTATTAAAATACTTTCATTCTCCAATAAACCAAGAATAGTTCTAGCAGTAACAATAAAACCGTGATTGTAAGAATCCCAAGTTAATAGGTAGTTTTTAGTTCCCATAAAGCTCCATATTTTTATATTCTGACCATTTTGTATTAATATTTTGTAGAAATTCTTCCTTATTTGACTTTACCCAATCTACATTCACAACTAACTTCCCTGCAGCTCTCCATTCAATCTCTGATTCTTGAGACCTATCTTTTCCCTTTTTCTTTTTAGACGTAATTGTTTTTTTAATCAATACTTGAGAAAGTACTTCATCAATAGGTTTTAGTTTAACTGATTCGTTTTCTGTAAATGCTTTTAATGTAGCTACCTTATCAACTTCCAAATTTTTATGTTTTTCAAAATTATTGGTTCCATTATCATCCTTAAAAAAAGTAATTATGTCTAATAGTTTTGTAACCTCTTTTTTCTGTGGTACTTCTTTAGTTTCTAATATCTCATCACTTTCTAGTACCTTATTTTTGAACGTATTGTAGTTGCTAATTTCTTGGACACTTTTTTGAGAATGAAATATCAAGGGAAAGTCCTGTTTCCATTTATTATGTATTCCTATTAAATCTTTGGTTTGTATGTTACTGAGAGGCACACCGACCTCAAATCCAGTATCCATTCCGTGCTTTTCAAAGTTTGCTGTAAAAATATACGCTTCTTTATCATCCACTATAAGGCTTTTGGCGTGTATCAATGGATGGCAGTATACTTTTGCGCCAGCTTTGTGTAATTCCGAAATATGATTTACGATGGTTTTTTCTCTTGGTCTACAATAAATGGTCACTTCAACTCCTGATTTAATTTTATTCAAAATCTCTATCGCTAACTCGTGTTGCATATCGAATCCGAACGTTGAAAATGATATACTAGTTTGAGTATTACTAATAGCGGTAATTAAAGTGCTCTTTAGATTAGACAAGTCCGTATTTGGAGATGTGCAAAGAATATGATGTAATTTTGGCGCTTGAAATTTATTTGCTGGCCTAACTTTATCAAAAGTTTTACTGTCATTTTGCTCATCTGTAGTATGTTCCCAAAAATGATATACAAATAACTTAAATAGCTCATTGGTTTGTACCTCATCAAGTTCAACACCTAACTCAGGATTTTCTTTAAAAGGTTTTTCATTGAAATTACCTGTAAATAAAAATCCATTAGCGTTGTTTGATCTAGGATCAATTAAAATGAATTTTGCGTGTAGGTTTTCTGCTTGACGATGTACGAAATGTCTTCTAAACTTCATATTTATCATTTCTTTGTACTCATCAGCGATAAAGCTATCATCTTCTGGATGCGCCTGTGTTTTTAAACGTGTTTCCGCTGCATCTAAAATAAATACCTTCACACCTCTTTGGGTAGTCTCAATTAATGCATCAATGATACTCGTGTCTTGAATAAGAAAGGATTGTAAGCAAATCATTTCTTCTGCCTGCTGGATATACTCAATGATGCTGTGAAAAAGCACCTGTTTGGGTCCTGATTCCATTATTGAAAGCTGTTGCCCTTCTGTACTTTGCCAGTTGTTGGTAGTTGGGACAAAGACATTATCAAGAATCTCTTCATTACGGAATGTCTGTTTGAAATTTATAGTATGCATCTGATAGTCTTTAATAATTAAGGTAATTTATGGTGTCCAGTTTTGCTTTGATATAGAAGCCTGCCGGCTTTTTATTTAATTTATTAATCAGTTGCGATCTGGATATGGAGTTAGTCAACGACTGATGATACTCTACAAATTCTTCAGCAATCTTCTCTGTGTACATATTGAACTCTTCATCAGAAAAAAAATAACTTTGAATACGTGAAACGACTAATGCAGTAAACCACTGTGCTGCTTCCTGATCATCCAATGGACTTATTTGTATAGGTTCTTCGAGTTCAATTTTATTAAAGCAAAGACCGTTATATTGTGGATTTTCTATAGAAATATTTCTTTTTAGTGAGAGTTCCGTCGTTTTAAATGGCAATCTTATTAATTGTTGCGCTTCATCATAATCACTTTGGTATTCATTAATCAAAAGTTCTGCTATCACTTCGCTTTTAGAAACTTTAAACATTTCTGAAAAATCTAGTAGTTGAGATGTATAGCTATCATCACTGAATTTGAAGATGTAATCCTGTTCTTTTTTTTCCACAACAACATAGGTATCTTCAATATGTTTTAATTTAAACGTGCCGTTTTCTAAGCTCTGACTTTGATTTATAAAACCTTTAAATTCTCTTTTAGCATTACTTTTTTGTATATCCTTGTCGTGCCAATCGTCTTTAGACAAAGGCTTTAGCTTTACAATAAAAGCACTTGCAGTTTTGGGATAAGCAACCGTCATTTCTATGACACCTCTTTTCTCTTCTTCAATTTTTTCATTCAGACAAACATCAAGCCCCATTTGGGTTAGCTCATAGGATTTTTCATTGTTTGAAAATATCCATCCACCATTTTCTTTTTCGATGCCTTTCAAATATTCAAGGCTTTCTAGTCTAGATAATAAGTTTGATACAGCTTTGTTGTTTAATGGATTCAAGAAGTCTTGTAATTCTGAAACGTTAAAAACGCCAATCTCTTTGCAAACTTTTAAAATAGAAATTAGTGGAGATTCCTTACTAATTTCTGTGTAATCCGCAAGTATTTGATAAGTTATGGTAGGTATATGTTGTGCTAGTTTCATTGCCTTAGTTTCTTGTTTTGCGACTGGTTAATCGTGAGTTAATATCGGTTGCCATCTTTTGGAGAGCTGGAAGGCTTGCTTTCTTTTTTAATCGTTCTGGATTTCCAAAAAGCACAAGTTTATAGCGTGCTCGAGTAATTGCCACATTCAATCTGTTGGGGCTATTGTAGTGAGCACCAGCTGTCGCTTTAGTAAAAGATAATAGAACCATATCTGCCTCGTCACCTTGAAATTTATCTACCGTACAAAGTGTTATTTTGATGTTTCCTAGAGTGAAAAATTTATTTTTTCTGGATTGCTTCGTGAGCTCTTTTAGCATTTCTTTTAATTTGGCAACCTGATCATTATAAAAAGAAAGTACTGCTACTTCATATACTTGTCCTGACCTCGCTTTCGCGAAAGCGTGAAAAGAATTCAGTTCTTGTTTTATATGTTCTACCTCGTATGGGTTAACAATAGGTTCTATAAGTTGTCTGCCTTTCTTCTTATTCTTAAAACTATAGTAGTTATTGGGCATCCATATAACCGAATCTTCGCTCTCATTATATTTTTTTAAAATATTTTCTCTTTCTGGTATGAGACTATCTTGACGTTTAAGAATTGTGTTTGCGGTTTTTAAGTTCCTATTATTATAAAAGTGTTTTCTTGAGTATTGAGCAATATCATCTTGCATACGATGCTGAAAGCTTAAGGATTGAAATTTCAATTCTTTCACTTTTTGCATATTGTTAAAACCAGAATAAAGTATTTTCTCTACACTATAAGTTTTACCGTCTTTTGTGGTGCGATTTTTTTCTCCTACACCTATTTGCAAAAGTTCTAATATTGATGGTAGTGCAACTCGCCGTAACCCTTCTACTTTTTTTTCAATGGAAGGAGGAACTAGTATATCATATTCTATTTTTTTATTTATTTCTAGTTCTGGTTCAAATCGATATTGATACATCTGCTCAAGGCTGTTACCTACTAATTCTCCCCAGCTCTGGTCTGAATCTAATTTAAAAGAATAGCTCTCAATCCAAGTTTTGTTTCTATTCTTTCCTTTATGATAGTAGTTTTGAAAATGTTTTAGAATTGGGTTTTTAAGATTAGAACCGTAGAATTTTGCCTTAAATTTTAAGTGTTGTGAAAGAAGTATTTCATTTTCTTCAGAAGGCTGAGCTACAATTATATCTGCACTATTTAATAGCCACTGTCCCGAAATATTTGACAATAATGGCTTTTGTGTATCTAAGTGAAATACTTCTAGGTCGCCACCTCTTAAATTACTACAATGCTGCTGATCTTTTCTAGTAAATAATACGTGAATTACTTTCTCTTCGTTTTTTAACTTCAAGTTTTTTTGAAGGTCAAAGGTTTCAGCTACAAGATCCTGTTGGTCTTGGTCTAATAATTTGTTGAGATGTTCTGTGACTATGTCACCTTCTGTGTATGGAGAGAGTTGATTTACATCACCTACCAGAATCCATTTTTTTGCGTGGAGTGCAGGAACTAGGAAATCTAAAAAGGTGACTTTTGAAGCTTCATCTACAATCATTACATCAAAAGGCCTACCTACACCAGACTTTATATCAGGATGCTGTAATATACCTATTGCCGTACCTCCTACTAGATTTGCGGAATCCAGTATAATCTGATCGAAGTTGGAAGTTTTTTTATCAGAGTTTAGGCTTTCTTTTAGAGCATTCACTCCAATAGAATCTTGTTTTTTATTCAAGTTATTAAGCATTTCTTTTTTGGTATGCTTGATAAGCTGCTTTAAATGATACGGCTCTACGCTTTCTTTTCTTATTACTCTAGGACTTGACGCTATGCGCATAGGACTTATTAAGCCTTCGGTATGTCTTTTATACTTACCTATTATTCTGTCAATAACATTATCTACTGCTACGTGTGTAGAAGAAACTAATAATACACGTTGTCCTTGTAAAACGCATTGAATGATTAATTCTATAATAGCTGTCGTTTTGCCAGATCCTGGTGGACCTTCTAAAAGTGCAAAGTCTTTAGATGCTAAAGCCTTTCTGACAAACTCTTGTTGTTCTTTAGCTCCATCGATAGCTGTATTGTTGAGGATTTTAAAGTCAATATCCTTAGATAGATTTAAGTCAAAGTTGTCTTCAAAGTAAGTTTTACTTTTAATCGGTAAATCAAATAATCTAAGAAGTGGCGTATGATGACTTTCAGGATTCTTAGTTAATGATAACAATGCTTTTTCTTGCATTCTGATTTGATAATCATTTGCCTTAAGATAAATGGTTTTATCAATGCCCGGATCTTTATTAAAGTCTAAGTATAATTCCTCCTCATTTCGATCACTTATCCTAACCTCATTTTCTCTATCTGCTTTGTAATTTCCTGTAGGTTTAGAAGTGAAGATTGTATCTTGTTCATTTTTAAATAGGTAATTAGTAATTACAGAAGATTCTTTATCTCTCATCTTATCCATTTTAAGTAGATGATATCTCCAAAGAATAGTTCTTCCTTTTTTGCCTTTTTCAATTTCTTTCTCAAAAGTTTCTAATTGAACTGGTATAGCTACAGCATTTTGATTTTGGATAACTTCTTTTGCACTTCTTAAATAATCTTGAGAATCTCTAACACCGTGAAAAACGCCATCTAAAAGTTTATTAACTCGGTACTCATCTTGATGTTCTCTGTTAAAAGCATTAAGCTGCCTAAGAGTTCTTTTTGGTTCAGACCTCATATTTAGTTGCTATAGTTTATTCCTGTATCTCCGTAAGTAGCATACGTGGTTATGAGAATGTTCTTTTTTGCTACGACAACGATCTTCTTTATAGATAGGCATTCTGCAATACTCAAGTAGCCTTGACCAACTGCTTCCAATATGTAATTTTGATTCAAGCTATATTCTTTTTTGTTTTTACTAGTCGTTTTTATCTCTCCCTTTACAAGGCATAGTGAAATTAAAAACTCTGGTATGTGTCTTATTCTCATTCGCTCTTCAAAGTGCGATGTCAATTGGTAGTTTAGTATTTTCATTTTACGATATTTAATAAGCTAATAAGCCAATTAAATACCACAAAATAGAAGTGCTAAAAACCAATAGGTTACTAAAGTAAAATTAATTCAATAACACAATATATTATTTATTTTATAATATATTACAAAATACACCTTTTAAGCAACTACGAAATAAAGTGTTTGATAACATAGTCATTAGGTATTTTCTCTTGCTCCAACCTATAGTTATTCTCTAGTAAGAATCTATGTAATTCAATTTCAGCTTCCGTGAGATTATCTAATTGAGAAACTTTAGACCCAGCTCCTTTGTCATTTTCGAAGAACACATCAAAGGTCATCTTGTCCATCAAAACACTTTTAGTTTGTGGGTAATAACCTCTTACTTGTGATAGAATCTCAAAACCGTGCGCATCAAAATCTCCCCAATACAATACCTCTTTTGTTTTCAACCAGTCGATTCCTTTAAGACTAGACACTCCAAATCCCTGTCCAAATATCGCGATAGTTTTATGCATATTTGGAAGTGTTAGCGCAGTGTATAGAGAGGTTTTGTTTTCCACAATAACTACCTTTGAAACATCTAAATTAAGTTGTTTGAAGTTACTTATTGGTAAAGCCACATCATTAACGCCAGAAAATGAAGTGTCTGCAACATCTTGATCTAAGATTTTAAAACGTATCATAGGTTCGGCACATTTAAGACCGAACTTTTTCTCAAATCTCTTTTCTGAAGAAACATCGCTTGGAATTAAAATAGCTTCAAGTAGAATTGTAAGAGCTGCTTGATTTTTCTCTACAAACTTAGTATGAACTTTAATTGGTAATTCTCTTATGTAAAGGTTAGGTCTAGGATTGTTTTTGAAATATGTACAAACCTTTAAAAGGTCTTCCCAATTACTTAGGTTCTTGAGCAAAATGCCTGGTTTCTTATAAATCACATCTTTTAATTGTGGAAAAAATGTGAAGGTGCTATCACAAAACCTATGGAATAAATCCACCTCTTTTTGCTTTCCTAGATATTTTAAATAGTCGGTTTCATTAGTAAACGTAAACAGTGTCGGTAAGCTCTGTAACCCTAATCCCTTTTTTCGTTTTTCAGCATAAGTAATCTCATAACCATATCCTTTATTTTCCTTAGAATCTAGGTAAAGTATTTTGATTTCCTCACTGTAATTTAAAGTGCTCTTACTTGGTATCTTGTTTCCAGGTATAATTAATGGGAAAAACACATCATCAGTTATCTTACTCTGTAAATAAGAGGTGTATTTTCTATTAGCTTTTTTTAAAATCTCTTCTGGTGTTATCATATTTCTTCAGCAACATATTTTTCACGTTCTTCTCGAAATTGCTCTATAGTCATATCATATAGCCAACTATTTCGGTCATTTTTACGAGATGCAAAATGTACAAATGATATATGATCTTCAACGATATCAATATTGTCACTAGGTGTGACAACTAGCAACTGCAAGTGTAACTGTTTACAAAGATCTATTAAGTAGTTAGCCTTCTTACTATCTTGAGCTTTAAACGCTTCGTCAATAGCTATAAATCTAAAAGAATCACTTTCGGTTCCTGTTTTGGTTAAGCCAAACTGGTATGCTATTGCAGAGCCAAGAACAGTATATGTTAACTGCGCTTTTTCTCCTCCAGAAAGCTGTCCCATTCCTTCATAGGTTTTCTTTTTAGAATCATCTTCTTTATAAAACTCTTCAGCTTTATATTCATACCAAGTTCTTACATCCATTACTTTACTTCGCCATTCAAAATCACGAAGCTTTTTAATAAATGGTTCAATTGCATTTTCAAAATGAACTCTTTGCCCATCTATATTACTATGCATTTCTTTAAAATTTGGGATAGCTTTTATTAGATACTCTTTGAACTCTGCTATCAAGTCGTTTTTTTTAGGCTTTGCTACTAGTTGAATGTAAGTTGTTTGAGGTACCTTTTCAAAATCTATTTGTCTTAATGAGTCATTTAGGGCAGATACATTCTCTTTGATTTCATCAGACCAAGAATCAAAAAACTCATTAAATTCGCCAACTTTATTGGTTAAAGTCTCTTCTAGATAACTATCAAAGCGCTTTTTATAATCAGGTAGCGCTTCTTCTTTAAGTAATACATATTTTTCTTGAAAAGCAGAAACTAAATCAACATTTAAACTCAAACTACTTGCATCAGATTCCCAAGAAGGGAAACGTAACCTTGTCTTTTCTGTTGGATGCTTAAACACTCTCATCTTGTTTTCAAGTGAAGTTTTTAGTTTACCGATAGAATTTGTTAACTTGTCTATATGAGTAATGTTCTCTTTTTGGAAAGCTGTTTTTGTAGACGCAAAATTGATGTAAGAAATATTCCTTAAGCTATCATCATCTGAGCCAAAATTAGAGATGTCAATTTGATGGGTAGGTATTGACTCTAACAATATAGAGTTTTCATCATAGATTTTGTTAGCGTCTTCTATATTAGCTTCAGTTTTACCAATTCGTTTTAGTATTTGGTCACGTTCATTGCTATTCTCACTTAATTTGCCTTCAAGAATATCTTTTTCTTTCTCCAAAGCTTTAATCTTATCATTCGATTTTTTTAGATCTTCGATTCGCTTTTTAAGCGCTTCTGAGTTTTTAGCTGACGCACTCCAGTCTATGATGTCAAATGATGGAAATAATGTAATAAGTTCTCTTAAGTTATCTCTCTTAGTGTCTAATTTAGTTAATTTCTCTTCAACAGAATCGTACTGAGATTCTAATATCTCTTTCTCTTCTCTTAATTTTTGAACTTGTGTTCTCAAGAAACTTATTTTAGCAGTGTTGTCCCATCCTAAAACATAATTTTCTTTTGACAAAGCTCGTTTTCTATCGTCCTTTTGGTGTCTGCCTTTACCATATTTTGTAAGCCCTTTTGAGGTAATAGCTTTTTCTGCTTTCGCGAAAGCGGACATATCGTCGGTACATAAAAAATTGAACCGCGTTGTAACATTTTGCTCTACCCATTCTTGATAGCGACTTGAGGTTTTAAAATTTAGTTTACTTACTAAATAGTTATTATCATAATCTTGTTGTGAAAGGTTTTTGATAGAAAAAGAAGAGCGAATACGTTCGTATGATATCCTACCATTCAGCTTGGTCTTGTTGACGTACTTATTGACTGCTTCGTAGTATTCATCTGGCACTAGTAGTTTGAGACCGAAACTGTGTAATGCTTTCTCAATTGCCAGTTCCCAAGTAGTTTCAGTGTCTTTAATAGCAATTAATTCTCCAACGAAAGGAATGTCTTCTTTGCTAGCGCCAATTGCCTCAATTAATTCGTTTCTTATTTCTGAAACGCGACCCGTTATGTTGTTTCCGTTATTTCTAAGATTCTTTACAGTTTCAACACTATCATCTATGAACTTTCCTTTTGTTTCGATTTCTGTCTTTAAATTGTAAAAAATCTGCTCTTGAATTGGACGTTGATTCGCTATGTCTATAATGTTTTGTTCAGCCTCTTTTATAGAGTTTTCAAATATCTTCTTAGATGGATCTTTATCTAATTGAACAGCTGAAGCTATATTATTGTATGACTTTAATTTGTTTTTTCTATTTGCTGTTTCAACATCTGTTTGAGCTTTTTCTGTTTTTAAATCTTCGACTTGTTTACCAACTTCATCATTCTGAATCTGAAGGTCTACTTTATTGAATTTAGATTGTAAATCTTTTTGTTCAACTTCTAATTCATTAATTCTAGAAGTACTCTTTTTAATATCCTCGTTTAATCTGTTTTTTTCAATTTCAGATAGTATTTTTCCTTTTTCTGCAAACCAATAAAGTGCTATATCTCTGTTATATTCAAGCTCTTTTAGGTTTTCTTTTTCTGAATTTAATTGATTAGCTAGCTCATTAATTGGTTCTAATTGTTCTATTTGCTCTTGCGCTTTTTCAATATTTCGCTTTGCGCTCATTAAGGTTGCAAAACTCTCGTCCAAAGTTTTATACTCATCTTCTGCATCTTTGGATTCTAACATTTCATTTCTAATGAATGCATCGAGATCTCCAAGTACTTTAATTCCTACTAATTGGTTAAACAGATTAAGTGCTTTAACTGAGCGCATCCCAAAGAGTTTAGTAATGCGTTCTGCATATTTGGTTGGGCCATCAAAAAACTCAAGCTTTCGTCTAGTACTATTTTGGTTGTACTTTGTTTCTAAAAGCTTTTTCCATACACCACCACCGTCAAACATTGCGAAATCTTTCTCTATTTCAAGTGGTTGATAAGCTAGACCGAAGCTTCTCTTCATTTCATTGCCAGAAAACCATCTTACTTGAAATAGCGTAATGGTTTTACCATCTGTGTTTTTAAAATTTGCTAGTAATATGGAATAGCAACTAGTATCTCTTAAACTTTGAGTTGTAGTACTTAGCTCTCCGTCTTTTTGAATATCTCCATAATGACCTAATACATAACTACGTTCTGTACGATCTCCTTTTTTCTCTACACCGGAAGATTGGTTGTAAAAACGACTGTTCTTAAGAGGTACTATTAACGTAAGTAGCGCATCTATAAATGTGGTTTTTCCAGAGCCATTTGCTCCAGTAAGTAACGAATTGTTTCCTTCGGGATCTATTCTAAAAACGTTCTCATCAAAAGTTCCCCAATTAAGAATTTCCATATACTGAAGCCTAAATCCAGCTTCACTAGATACTGTGCTAAATAGACTCGACATAAGCTTCTAATTGATTTTTGAAATCATTTAATACATCAAGGGAAACCTTGTCTTTAATGATTTTATGAATAATATATTTTGGTTCCTCATCGTTTTCACTAACTTCTTTTAAATATTTTAAATCTATAATCTTATTAATATGAGCATCGAGGTCTTTTAAAAATTGTACAGTGTTATATTTTTGTGGAAGAAAGCGTTCAATTTCAGCTTTAAGGTCTTCTTTAAGAACATACTTAGTCGTTGATTGAATTTCTATTGGATTGTTTTCAAACTCCTCTAGCATCTGTCTAAGAATGACTAAAACAACAGAAACTTCAAATCCAATAGCTCTTCGATTTACTAGTCCAAGAGTATTATCATCTTCGTCAATAATAAATTGTTTGACAAAGGCGTAACCATCTTCTTCTTGAATGATTAGTTCTAGTCCAATTATGTTTATATAATCTGCAATCTCTTTTTTGTAAAGTATAACATCTCCCCAGACGCTGTCTTTTTTATTTACTGTCCCTTTAAGCAGTCTTACAACTGCTTTTGAATAAGGTTGTATCTTTTCTATTAAACTCATTTTATAATTAGTATTTTTGGTATTTGTATCGATTTGCTTTTTTTGGTATCAAAGAATACTGTCTGCATTTGGTCATCATTAAACTCGTGAGAGAAGTCTTGTAGAACATCAAAATATCCGAACAGCTCTGGAAGTCCTTCTGAAATTCCTCCACTCTTGTTTATGACTTCTGTAAGTGTTGTTTGATTGGTATTCTTTAAAACATCTTTGATGTTTGACTTGAGCTTGATTTTATTTATCGTTTTCCTAGTAACTACATCTTTAAAGTCATCTGCTTGTGAGTAGTCATTATCAGCCCTTTTAGGTTTTGTTTGATACGTATGATTCTCCTTTTTTTCAAAGGTTAATTTCTTTTCAAAAGGGATATTAAACACAATTCCTGTTTCTAGTTCTATTGATAAATCAGGTCGAATTCTATCTTGACTAATAATAGATAGGCACTTCTTAATATCTTGAATTAAATTTTTAATTATTACTTTATCAACTGCATTTCCTTCTCTTATTATTCGGCTTAACTTCTCAGCCATTTTATCATTTGCTTCATAAACTTTTTTTCCTGACTTAAATAGATATCGTTTTATTCCCTTTAAAAAAGTATCATCGTTCTTTATCCCTTTTTCGTCCAGTTTAAGGTATAACTCTTCAGTAAGTTCTTTCCATTGCTCTTGAAGTGAGCGATCCATTAAGAACTCCCAAAAAGCATAAAAGCTTTTGCCTTGATGACTTGCTTTTAGTCTATCTAGAGCATCAAAAGTAAAATCAAGAACGTCGCTTTTAGACAAGGATTGGTCAAGGTGTTTTTGATAGATTTCATTTGTGATTTTTTTAAAATTATCTTCTACTTCCTTAAAATCTGAAAGTAATTCTCTGGCAGTACTGTTAAGCCTGTCAAACATTGGTATTATTTGAAAATCATCCAAAGTCTCAACTTCTTTACCCATTTTCAAATCTTGAATTTGATCGTCCAGTTTTGCTTTTTTCCCTTCGAGACTTTTAATCCTTTTTTTGACATCCTCATCCGTGTTTTCTACTAAAACCTGCAATTGATTAAATATGTCCTTGAACTTGGAATCGGCACCTACAAACTCTTTTTTCTTTAGAGTTTCTAGCCAATTAATTGTTTTGATTGTATAAGGTGATAACTGAAAAACAATATCCCCATTATCGTTGTAGTAATTACTCAGAAAACCGTTGTCTGCCCACTTTTTGATTAATCTTTTAGCTTTCACCTCATTAGTGTCAAACGCTTGTTGTATTTCATTCTCATCCTCTAAATCAACTTCAAAATGGTCTAAATAGTCCTCAAGTCGTCTATGCAAGTCATCAGATAGGATTGAGTTTCTATCTTGGTTGAATGCGCTATATAAAAATGCTATTACGATATCTGGATTACGCAACTTAAGAAGGTTCACACTAGGTGAATCTTTCAATATATTTTTTATGTTTTCTATTTCAGACATTTATATTAATTCTTTAAAATGCTCATATATCATTACCATTGCAAGCGTATCTAGCTCGCAGTATCTAAGTAACGCACTTTCAAGTGCATCACGTTCTTCTTGAGTTACATCTTCAAACTGTAATTTTGCATAAGCTGTTAGAGCAGTTCCTCCATCTGCAATATCCCCTATGTTTGCTAATGCATTATCTAATTGTTCTTGAGACCAGTTTTCATAAACAGATGGTAAGGCTTTATATGGACTTATTGCTTTTTCATTTTCAAACTGAAGAAACACGTAATCTTGAGGGAAGTTTTTAGAGGTTAAGTTGATATCACTTATTGGCTTTATATATTTTTCCTTTATGACTTCACTAGCATTTAAGACCGCAGGAAGAACAGCTTTTATAGATAAGCTTCCGTTCATCTCTGGGTGGAAGTAATAGTTTTTTACTACTTGATGTAAATCAATCATATCTCTTGCTCCATTCCAAGTTTTTGCTGAGCTTCCTGTATTATGACTAATGGACTCGATAAATGAAATGAGGTCGTCTTTATCCTTTTCAGATGATTTTAATAACTGTCCATAGATTTTATTAAGTATCGTGTTTTCGTGATTATGATACCTAAAAATTGATCCCTCGTTTTTAGATAGAGAATCCCTCAAGGCTCTAACAAAATCAAAGTTTGGAAAATGACCAATCCTTGTGTCTAGATGTTCTGAAAAATGCTCAACTTTACCATCTTCAAAAACAATATGATGGCTATACTGAAAGGCTAATTGCTCATACGGTTTTCTTCCTGCAGTAAAAGGTATAGCAACTGCTGTAGTTTCAAAATCGATAAAGTTTAACGGAAACTTCCACCTATTAATCTCATTGCGAAGTCCATTTAACTCAACGTGTGGTGTATTGTCTCCTTGTTTATATTTTTCAATTTGTAACCAGCGTCTTTCAGAATTACTTATAGCATCAGCCTCTAATTGTATATCGATGTGTTCTAATTCTATTTGATCCATAAAGACAATGCCTTGGTCAAATAATTTGCCACTACCTCTAAAGTTCCAAACATCAAAACTTTTAGGTTCTGATATACGCTTTCGCGAAAGCGATAACTGATTACTCCAACATTCGTGAAAACCACTTTTGTTTTCTGAGCTGTCATCGTCAACTCTAAATTCACAACCTTTACAATGTTTACCAATTGGTGTCTCTAGACGAATATCATTTTTGTAGTTATCTCTAAAAAACAGAATGCAATCTTCAAAAGATTGCGTTTCAAAAAGTGGATTTTCGTTTTGAATCATTTGTACTTCTGCATCTACATTAATGTCACAAAGAATAGAGTCTCCTATTTGTGTTTTTGTGAGTCCAGGTGTTGTAATAATGCCTGTACGCATTTCACTATTTTGAACTATTTTAAAATGTTGATTTAAACCGTTGACAGTTGTTTTCTTTGATTTGTCTACGAGGTTAAGATATGGTGTGATTATCCATTCAGGTTGACATTGTTGTATTACATATTTCTGAAATGAGACATCATATAAGAAGTCTGCCCAACCTAAATTACCTCTTGAACTGATAAAGCTATCGTGATGAACACTATCAATAGATTTAGCTTTCACTTCTATCAACTTTATGTTATTGCCTCGCTTTACAAGAATATCTGTTCTGATAAATAAACCTTCAAATAAAAACGCAGCTTCAAATATGACTACATTTTCGTTTTGTAATAGTTCACTTGTCCGATCAGCTAATTTTTGATAATTCCAATCTTCTCCCAAAATAGCAACGCCATTTGGATATTCCATTCTAGCTAACTCTTCCACTTGAAATCCACCTTGTGCTAGTGCTTCCAAGAAAGTGTCCGTTTCACTTGAGTTTTCGTACTCCTTCTTTCTAGTGTAGAATAACTTTGTTGGACAATCGAGAGCCAACTTAAATCTGGATTTAGTAAGGTAGCGTGGTTTTGACATTAAGAAAATATTTTAATGTTAGGGTTTACACTAAAGCAATAACTTTTAAAATTTGCTCTTACAGCTTTTATAGACTGCACATCTATCAAATCAGTTAAGTCATATCGTTTGGCTATAAAATGTTCGTTACTCAATTCATTATTCGCTAATTTGTTGGTAATAAACTTGTTATTTAACGCAATTCTTTGCTCGTGGTCGAAGTGCTCGTTAGCAACAATTAAAGTGATATATGAATCGCAATTTTCAGTATCTTCAAATCTATCTAGGTTAGTTCTATCAAGATGATTACCTCTATCGTTCAAGAAGAAACCATTATCTGCATTTATATAGATAGACAACTCAAATTCTGCATTAATTCTGAACTTAAATATTGCCTGGTAAAGCGGTAAATAATCCCAACTCCACCTGTCAAACTCAAAACGTTTAAATTTAGGACGTCCTGCAAATTTAGGACCTCCATATAGCACCTCATATTCTTGAGTAAGTAGTCTTATTGAATCAAGGATGCGTCTTTGATAAGCAAATATTAATCTATATGCCTTTCTGACATCTTCAAGCGCTTCTTGTGTTTTCTCTCTAGTCATTTATAAAATAATTAGGTGTTGTTGTAATCTTTGTTTGGGGTAATGAACCAAGTGTTTTAAGTGATGTATGACCATAAAAAGCTAATATTCTCAATACATCAACTAGGATTTTAGACGTGCTATTATCATTATCAGATAGTTCACCTAATGATAGCTCACAAGCGTTTGCTAATTGAAACCAATAGGACTGATACATATCAGCTTCAGCATTATTGAATTTACTGTAACTCATTCCACCTAAAGGGATATAAATAAGCTTTTTATTATCCTTTCTATACTCATTCTGGTAGGCATTTATTTGATTTTCCCACTGCCCATAATATTGTTGTCCTAAGTCATAGCGCTTAGCTTCAATTATAATATCGTAATGCTCGCATCTTATAAATAGATCCGGAATTACTCTCTTATTATTGTTTGTGTTTAAAGCATTCCAACTCGGCCAAAAAGTAACCGAATTAAGACTTTTGAGTTCATACTTTATCCCAAAAGCATTTTTCAATATCTCTATAAAAAAGTCTTCTTTAAGATATAGAAGTCTGGTAAACACATTAAAGGTTAGATTGTCCTCATTGTTGTTTAAAAAGTTTCCTAGTTTTTGTCCTTGCTTTATTTTTAGCATACTTATTCTTAATGTTTTAATCTGTGTATAGCCTTTGCATACTATCTATATGATTTTTCATTTTTATACGTAACCATTTAGGTTCCTTAATAGCTACCATTCCAGCCATTTTTAGCACTTGTGTTTCAAACTCGTAATTAGGCTTTATATGAAAGATTGCCTGTCCCCATTTCCCATCTTCACCGTCTACACAAACTTGTGACTTGTGAAGTGGTAGACTTCTTAAATACTTCAACTGCTTGTTGTCTGCACTTAATATGACCTTCTCAACTTTTTCTGATTCATTATAATTAAGACCAACGATATCTTCATAGAGTTCAATCTGTGTTTCAAAATCATTTGAGGTTACACTACTTTCTTCTGTCAATTTTAAATCTGATATCCTATCCACTCCAAAATTTCTTATTTCCTTTTCTCCTTCAGGAACAGCAATTAAATACCATCTATTTAAGTACTCCTTCAATCTCAAAGGAGTTACTTTATAGAGTTTTTTTGTTTCTTTATAATAATTCTCTTTGGTGAAAATTAGCTTTCGCGAAAGCGTAATTCCTTTTATAATTCGTGCCATATTATGAAGACCCGTAAAGTCTGAGCTATCATCAGGAATGATATACTTATTGAAAGATTTATAGTCCTTGATCCCTTCTTCATACATTTCTGCAAGAGAGGAAAATTCAGCAAATTTCAGAAAGCTACTTATTTGACCTTCATCCTCTTCTAACACATAGCCTCGAATTGATCTACTATAATTTATCTCAATGCCAAAATCATCCTTCAAATTTTTCAAGTCTCTTTCCAGCGTTCTAGGAGTAGTATCAATATCAAAGTCAGTAAACAATCTCTCAATCATTTCAATCTTTGAAATCCCTCGCTTGCTAGTGACAAGATGCATTATGCAGGACAGTCGTTTCAATAGTTTATAATTTGCCATTTTGTTATGTTTCAAATATATAAATGCACTTCGCCAAAGTATGTCGATATAAATTTAAAAATAAAACGACACAAAATGGCGATATAAAATTCTTATTTTGTAAAATGAAATATTTTAATAACTAACCACAAATCATAAATGATAGCAAGAGTGCAAAAAGATGGTAATTATATAGAAGTATATGACGCCAAAGGAAAGAAGTTGAAAAGGTCGTATAATAAGGGAGAACTGATGGGGCATTCAGATAGTATAGTCCTTGTAAAGGATGGAAACTATATTGAAGTTTTTGATGAAAACTTAAAACAACTTAAAAGAATGTTTTGCAAGTTTGATCGATTTATAGGGGCTTCTGGAGAGACATTTTCTGTTCAAGATGGTAATTATGCCGAAACCTATGATAAGAAAGGGAAGAAATTAAGCAGAACTTTTTCTAAATGATTACTTCAAGCATCATTGATGTTCCAAAAAAAGCAGATTCGCCAGATCAGTTAGGAATAGATGCATACAAAAATGGCTTGACCAACTTTATAAATACAGCGCAAACACCTTTAACCATAGCTATACAAGGAGAATGGGGAAGCGGAAAAACATCATTGATGAATTCTGTACGACACGATTTATGTGATGCAGATGGTGCGTTTCAAGCTATATGGGTGAACACTTGGGAATACTCATTACTAAGTGATGAGTACACTACAATGACTAATATTATCCAAGGTGTTATAGGTTCTGTTATAGCTATATTAGAAAAAGATAAGAATCAAAATGTGCAGGTATTAAAAAAGAAAGCATCTCGTTTTTTAATGTCAGCAACAAAGAGCTTGATGAAGACTGGTGCTAATATGGCCACCGCAGGAATTGCTGGTGATGCGGTAGATGCGCTTTGGGAAGAAAGTGCAGGACAATCTTCTTTAAGAGACTTACATGCAGAATTACAAGAACAAATAAATACCTGTGTAGCTAAAGACGAAAAAACTAAAGGATTCTTGTTTTTTATTGACGACCTAGATAGGATAAATCCACCTGTTGCTGTTCAGATACTAGAATTACTCAAAAACATATTTGACTTAGAAAATTGCATTTTCATATTAGCCATAGATTATGATGTTGTAGTTAAAGGTCTTGAACCCAAATTTGGAAAAAAGACTTCTCAAAATGAAAGAGAGTTTAGATCCTTTTTTGAAAAAATCATCCAGCTTCCATTTACAATGCCGGTTGGTCAATACAAAGTGAATGATCTAATAAGTGAAGGTCTTAAAAACATTGGATATTTTGATGATTCGAATTACCAGCAAAATTCCTTAGAAGCAATAGTTGAAGTAAGTCAGCAAACAGTTGGATCTAATCCTAGAGCCATAAAACGACTGCTCAATAGTTTGTCTTTAGTTAAAAATGTAATGTATGCTGTTGAAAAGGAAAATAAACCATCAGATTTTCAAAAGCTTATTAATATAGGTGTTTTTAGTATTCAAATTTCTTACCCATTTATTTATAGAGCATTAGAGCGCTATCCAGATTTTGAGAATTGGGATGAACAGTTACTAGATACTTTTAAGATAGATAAATTAGATGACGAGTTAAAAGAGCAGCTTAGCAAAAATGAATATTTTGATGAAGAATGGGAACAGGTTCTTTATCAGCTTTGCCAAAGAGAAAATTACTTAAGCACTAGAGCAATGCAAATCTCACGTTTGCTTAATACTCTTAAATCCCTTATTGAAGACAATGCAAAAGAAGCACTTGGAAGTTCAGAAGATTCATCTGTTGGAGATATTATGAGCAATGCAATCGATGTTGCTTCAGTAACTAGTTACGATGATACCATTGAGGAAGTAAAACCTAAAGAAATACATAAATCACATTTCTTAAAAGGATTAAATAATCGTATTTCAAAGTCATTGATTTCTTTAGCTAAAGAATCTGGCATTGAACTACAGTACAATCAAAAACGAGTTCAGTCAAACTTGACTTACATCATACAAAAACCAAAGCATAGATATAGAGTAGATTTTTCAATTCATCCTGGTGCAAAAGATTACCGTATTGAAACTAGATATGAATGTTGGTATTTTATAAAGGCACCACATAAAAGTTTTGATGCTAACTTAAATGAACCAGATGCAGTATCCATAAAAGCAAGAGAGCGCTTTAATTCAACTTTAGCCAATTTAGAACAATTAGATAAAGAGCTTCCTGAATACTACGATTTCAATCACGGAATAGCAAAGAATGATCATCACAATACTGTTGTTATGAGAATGAACACAAGAATTCCAAATGCCTGGACTTTCATTAATGAAGAAAAGAATCAAAAGGAATTTGCAGAAGCAGTAGTTAAATTTTTAAAAGCGGTTGATAGAATTGAAATTATACACTAAAAACTAAATCAACTTACTATTTGATTTTGAGATGATTAAACTGATATCCTCATCTAAAAAGTTCGAACTCTTTCTCTCCGACTCCACAATACAAAGCCTTAACTAATTACTAAACAATTAGTTAAGGCTTTTTTTTATTTGCTTTTAGGTGTGTATTTTAGAATATTTTATTTCTTTTCAGTTTGGGTATTAAAATAAATTCTTGCGAAATGCTGTATCAAAACCTAAACTTAAACGTCTTGAAGGTATAGAGGCTACTTAGTCTATTAAAAAAACTTCAGGCAACCAATTGTTAGTTTTTAGCGTCTATAATAATAGAAGCCTTTTTCTAACAACTAACTAATTATTATAATGAAGAACCAATTCACCAAGCCAACATTAATTATCATTATTTTTTTACTGTGCTTCTTTGCATTTAATTTTTTAAAAACCGAGCTTTTAGACTTTTTAGGCACTCAAGGCTATACATCCATAGATATTAAACACGCCGTTATTATAGGTTTTAATACCGTTTATGCTATTATCTCGCTATGGCTTATTAAACGTTATAGATTAATTGATTTAGCAGGATTAGGGAAAAAATTTAAATTTAAAAATTGGTTTTTACTATTGTTTCCGCTTTATCTGGTTATTTTAAATATACCTTATCCAGAAGATATAAATTTAGAAGGTGTTACCGTTTTAAACTACGTTTTATTAGTAGCATGGAGTATTTCAGTAGGCTTTTCGGAAGAATTAATGCTTCGTGGTTTTACACAATCTATGCTTTTAACCAAATACGGACGTACTAAAAAAGGGATTTATTTCTCGGTTATTGGTGCTGCCATGATTTTTGGATTATTACATTTACTAAAATTCGACAAAGGATTATATGGTGAGATTTCTCAAGTGTTTTTTGCAACTTTTATTGGGACCATGTTTGGCGCTATATTATTACGCACCAACAAACTTTGGCCTTTAATTGTCCTCCATGCACTTATTGATTTGGCTGGGAATCTTGATAAATTAGAACGTAAAGAAAACCTTTTAGACACTACAAATGGCGTCACTGCCAGCACTGTTGGCATGGCAGATGCTTTAATACTTACCATTGTGGTTATACCGTGTTTTATCTATGGTTTAATCTTACTGCGTAAAGTAAAGACTGAGGATGTAGTTGTAAAAATTTAAGCCTTATATTAAATTGCATTATTGTAAAGTAAGACCAAACCTACTTTTAAAGTAATTGTTTATTCTTCTTCATTACTCGGCGCTCCAGGGATCATTTCTATATCATGGTGCATATTATCCATTGACTTAGCAATTTTATCTTTTTGCTCTGCACTTAATTCATTTAAATCACTTTTTTTCTTTAAATTTCCTTTACCGTCTGTCTGAAATTTTTCATCCTTAGTTACTTTATCGAAATTTGAAGATTTCCTGTATTTACTTTGAAAATCTGCATGTTTTTTATCTTTTGTCATAATTTCTGTATTTTAAGTTTTATTGTAGAATAATATACTTTAAAGCATTAAAACAGGTGTATGCAGATACTTTAATTTTTAACGTAATACATTTTGAACATTAAAAAGGGCAATCCGTTTAATTGAATTGCCCTTTTTTATATTCTTAATTAGTGCCTGGTTTAAAAACGGAAACCAGCTGTAAAAATAATACGACTGTCTTCGTTACTGGTATAATAGCCAATATTTGCCGTAAATGCCTGAAAGCCATTTATAAAAATTGAACCTCCATAACTGCTATGCCATTTGTTAGAGTCTTCGTTTTCATTCCATACACGACCAAGGTCGTATCCTCCTGTTACTCCCATACGCAGTGGTATAAATCCTGTACGCATTTCTAAAAAGCAAACGCGAAGATCTGTGGTTTGAAAAAACGACGTTTTCCCTAAAAAGCGATCGTTTCTAAAGCCTCGTAAACTTGTATTACCACCAACAGTGGCTGCATGATAAAACTCATAGTCATCACCCAGAATAAAATTGGCCTGTGCCTTTGTAGCTAAAGTAGCCATACCGCTTTCGTGAATAGGATATATAAACGATGCTGTTGGTGTAACATAAGCAAATTTATTATCGAATTCTGAATCGATGGCTTGTTTATAACCTGCTACAACACCTAATTCCAAACCTCTGCGTGGTAAACTTAAGAGTCCTTTTTTATTATTAAAATGAATACCTACCTCACCGCCAGCATACACTTGGTTTTCGAAAACATCATTATTTGGATTGAAGACTATTTGGGCGAAACCATTATCGGAATCTTCAACTTTATGGGATTCTACTCGTGCTGCAATATGGGCACTTACATTCCCGCTTGTTTTATAAATTAAAGAGGGTTGAAAGTGCCACTGACTTATTTTGGTACGGTTAAAATCCATATCTACTGCATCCTCATCGTACATCGTTTCATTACCTACTCCAAAGAAGTTAACGGCATAGTTTGCACTTGTAATGCGCGCGTCTAACCCTAAATTCCAATTGTAAAACACATGGGCAAATTCGCCATTATAAGAAAACTCATAGCCTTGTGTAGCCGAATAATACGATGCGTTAAGTGTATGCTGCGTTGTAAACGGATTGCGTAGTAGCGCATACGTTGTGTAAGTATTTGTTATGCCTGCGTTTAAGCCTGCGTCCGGATCGAAACCAATAGTTGGCAATAACACGTTATTAGACGTTTTGCGCTTTTGCGGATCATAATTATTTATGTCGTAAGAATCGGTAAGCCTTTTACTTACAGCGCCATTAAAGGTGTTGTCTTTCGATTTATAATCGTAAACTTTAATTGCTGAGTTGTTTTCAATGTTATAAACATCATTTTCTTCGCCACCAAAAACTTTTAGTTTAATATAATCGCTACCATCACCAGATACTGTAATGGTATCATCGCCATCTAAAGCATAAATCCAGATTTCTTTAGTCTCCTCTTTAGAATAGGTGTTTTCAAAAATAGTAATGTCTTTTTGCGAAATGGTAATATTAGTTTTTCCGTTTGGCTGCCTTAAAACATCTATTTTATTATCCTTATTTGTTGCCACAATAATTTCGTGAGCTTTAAAATAGTTGTAATAATCTTGAGCTATGTTTACCATGTTTTTACGTCGTTGCTTCAAAATGTCTTTAATATTATCGATACTTTCTCCTTTGGTATCTTCTAACAAGTTTGAAAAAGCATCATCTATAACCGCATCGGTTAATTGATTCTGTATGTTCTCTGCCTGCTTTTTCCAGTCTGCCCATGAGGCGCTATTAATAAAGTTTTTATCTAAATAATAGACTGCATTGTTAAATGTCTTTATATTCTGAATTTCTGGTGCATACGATTGCATGTTACGTGCCAATGGTGATACGGCTTTAAGTATAAACGGAAACACACCATCGTACTTTGAAAATGCCTGATCGCGATCTCGTGGAATAGGTTTGTATAATTTTGTTCCGTCTGTTTGCTCGTGCAACGCCCAACGCCATTGGTCTTCGTGCCTGTCCCAATCACCAATAAGCATATCGAATAATCGTGCTCTTAAATAGCTGTCTTCATCAATTTTAGCATCTTTATCGTTTTGCAGTTCCAGCAACATGTCTTTGGTGCTAATAATATCGTCTGCATTACCAAACGTATCAAAGTTTTTATTTTCATCGCCAACATGCTCTTCGAACATGTATAGCTTATCGCCATAATTTTCGTTAAACCTGCCTAATCGTTCCTGCTTAGGCAAGTATACTATTCTTGGGTTGGCATGTGCTATATCAATAGCATCTAAAAGGTCGTTTATGGCAAACTGCGCATACGGTTGTGCTGTTGTGTAGTAATCCTGTACAATCTCTTCGGCAACCGTTTCATCCATGTAATCTAAAACAAAATGATCTTTTATTTTAGATTGAATAAACCGTACGCCACTTTTTCTAAGTTCTCTTACAGTAAATTCATTTTCGTTATCGTCTATTAAACGTAGACTTCTCGATTGGTTTCCACCACCTTCGGTAATGGCTCTAACGTTATTTGGTAAGGTTTCTAAAAAAAGCACTGGTGCTTCTATCTCACGACCATAAATTGTTCTGTAATGGTCTCCCCAAAACCATTTGTATATGCCGGATTTATCTACTTCCTCCTGCGTATAAATACTGGCTTTTTGGGTATTACCAAAATCACTTTTTTTATGATAGGCAAAATCTTCAACACTTCCTTTTTTTAATCTAATCGCTTTAGAGAATACTTTGGTTGTTGTGTTGCCTGCAACGGTATAAATCTCTACTTCAGAGCTGCCATCTTTAAAAATATTAAGTTTTGTATAACCGTGTTCGTTAGACCCAAAATATCCTTTCTTTTCGTTTGGTTTTGTTTTTTTAGTTTTTCCAACGGCTCCACTAATTATCTGCGGAATGCCATCATCCATTAAAAACTGTAAATTTTTATCGCTTCCAGATACGAAAATAACATCGTTAAACTGGCTGGCCAGCGTTTCTAATCTACCCACCAGATATTGCATATCGTTATGGTAATAGGCTTGCTTAGAGAGTCCGCCCATTCTGTTAGCCAAACCTGGTCGCGTAGCGGTTAATACAGGATGGTGTAAAGCTACAATAATGGTTTTGTTCTGCTCGTCTTTTAGTTCATCTTTAAACTCGATAAAAAACTGCTCTCTTGTTTTAATTTCACAGTCGTTATTTATATAGGGATGTTTATCCCAATCTTCAAGATACCATTGGGTATCTACCATTACCAATTCTACCTCATCGCTTAAGGTTTCGCGTTCTATTGGGCAACCATCGTTTGGCCAAAATTTTGCTTCGCTATTGTCTTGTAAGTACGATTCTAAATCGTCTATATTTTTGTGTCCTCCTTTATTCCATTCGTTTTTACCAGGAATAAATATAACTTGACCGTTAAAGGTTGCAAGTGGTTCTAAAAGTTGAGATTTTAGAAAATCCTCTTCTGCTTTTCGGTCTTTATCATTTTTTGGAAACCCATTTTCTCTTGTACTGTTTCCTAATGCAACAAAAGTTGCGTTATCATCTTCTTTTGAAGCATTTACAATGGCAGATAGAATTTGTTTAGCTCCTGTATTGTTCTCTAACCCTATGTTAGCCGTAAAATAGATACTTTTTGAAATGTCTTTGGCAGGTTCCTGAGCCTGTATTTGACCAATGCAACCTAAGAATAATAAGAAAAGTAATGTAAAAATAAAGGTTGGTGTGTGTGTTGATTGTATAGTGTTGTTCATACTAAAGTCTGATTTTTACAAAAATCTTAAATTAATTTTTAGAAACTGTGCTTTTATAAAACTATTATTGAAGCATCTCAATATTTGGCTGTGTTTTTGAGAGGCAACTTTTAGCTGAAGTTATTAGTTTCGCTGTTTAGAAAGATTGTTTATTGTGATAATGATTGGGATTGCCATGCAGTATAATAAAGGTTGTCATTATTATTATTGAAATGTAAAGATTAGCAACTTACCATGTTTTAGAGCTCAATATTTCTCGACGCTCTGTTAATTAGTTGTGCCGTGTTTTTAACTTTAAACTTTTCAATTAAATTTTTACGGTGCGATATTGCAGTATGGTTACTTATAAAAAGCTTGTCGGCTATCTGTTTAGAAGAAAACCCATTAGCCACCAATTTTAATACTTCTTTCTCTCTGGGTGAAATACGATTTTGTTTTATATACAACTCGTTATTATTATCATTGGCTCTTTTAAAATAATCATCAATTTTTTCTTTATCAGAAATATCAAAAAAATAATTAAACACAAAGACATTCTCTTTTAAGTAGTATAGTGACATCTCATGTTTTAAATAAATTTTTTTACCATGCTCATTAATTATATGGTACCTTAACACATATGGCATTTTGAAGTATGGCGTTGAAAAAAATATTTCTATTTTGTTTTTAACAGATACCATCTCATCCTTACCAATAATTTCAAACCAAAAATCCCAGCCTTTATTTAGAATTTGGGAGGCATAATTTCCAATAGTTTTTGATAGTGCTAAATTGCTATATATAAATTTTTCTTTTTTAAGGACATAGATTGCTATTTGAAGGTCTTCGAGAGCATCGCAACTTTTGAGGAGATCTGAAATACCGAACTGGTTCGATTGATCACCAAAATTATGAAGATTAATATTGTTGCTTTTAAATCCCATTCTATAACTAAAATTATAAATTGAATCGAGCACAATGTTTCGTATAAAAACAAAGTTGTCTTAATTCTAATTTTAATAGATTAGTTAATTAAAAGGTTAACTAGGGAGATTTAAAAAAAATGATGAATATTATAACTGTACACGTAAACTTAATTAGTAAGGAGACATAAATGTACTGATTTTCAATCAACTAAACAACTTTTTTTTTAGAAATATAAATAAATCATTACGCTTCTTAAATCTCTCCTTACCAGTCAATATCTCTTAAATCAAAAAATACGCCCGATTTTCCCTTCTTTATACCTTAACCTTTTGCTAAATATTGTTTTGACAATACTATTTTACTATTGTTTAGACTTAAGATATTTTTTATTTAGAACCTGGCTGTTTGTAAGTTTAATGTGCCTTGTTTTACCGTAATACAAGCAATACAAAACAATTACGCATTTGTTTTTTAACAACCAGGCGCTAATATCCCCATTTTTAGGGATTGTGCACTTTGTAAAAAATGATGACCTTTAAAACACATTTTAGAGGTATACTGACTATAGCACAACTCACCTCTAAATGTGAATTTAATCATTTAGATTCTCCCCTATTTATTTGAATCCCTTTGAATAGTAATTATAGTAATTGATTTCACTTTAACACTCAATTAAAATGAATAATATAATAACAATTGCAACAAAAGAAATTGGAGTTACAGAAATTCCAGGACCTCAGCATAGCGCTAGAGTTTTAACCTATGCCAGCGAAGCTGGTTTTAGTACAATAAAAGACGACGAAACCCCATGGTGTAGCGTCTTTATGAATTGGGTCGCCTTAAAGGCAGGTTTAGAAACTACTAATCTCGCTAATGCCAGATCTTGGTTGAACGTGGGAATACCTGTTATTAATCCAGAGCCGGGAGATATTGTTATTTTTTGGAGAGAAGATCCAAACTCTTATAAAGGACACGTTGGTCTATTTATGGGTTATAGTCAAGATAACTCCAGAATATATACCCTTGGTGGAAACCAAAGCAATATGGTTAGTCAATCGGCTTATTCTGCGGCCCAGTTATTAGGCTTTAGAAGATTAAGGCCTGTACAAAAATTCACCCTGTCTAAGGTAACATTAAAAAATGGAGATTATGGCAATGACGTTACTCGATTACAAGATGCACTTAAACTATTAGGATACAATCCAGGGACATCTGATGGTATTTTTGGACCTAAAACGGAGAACGCTTTGAGGCTGTTTCAATCCAGTTACAATCAACTAAACATTAATGGCGTGTTTGATCGTGCTACACGAGAACACATGACCAAACAATTGGCAGCAAAACTTTAACTATATGACAAAGCAGAGATTAGAAATATTGGCAAAACCAACCTTGTTTAAAGCATCCATTCTTGATTTTAAAGCCATTGGTAAAATTTGGAGTAAGGGTGTACAAAAAGGTATACCTCAATCTGAATTAAAAATACCATTTACAGACGAAAAAGAGCCAACTGCTACATTACTATATGAAGTTAATAACGATACTAAACATTATTTTATACCAGCATACAAAATAGATGTACACCGTGTTTCTGGAATGCAGCAACATAAAGTCCAATTATTAGAAGCTTCCGAAGGAGAAGGTGGTTTATTAAAAGTATCGTTAAAAACAGTACCTTCAGACCAATTAACTGGCGATGTAAACAACGCCATTCCTTTTGATTTAAAACCTTCAATTACATTACAATTTTTAGTACCTAGTACTAAGGTAGAAAAGACCTTCAGTTTTCAAGAATTAGTTGCCACAGATTCTGGTTACGACGCCACACTTCGGGTTACAAATTTTTCAGAATTGTCTCAAATTTCAATGGCAATTAACGACAGTGCTTACAACTGTAAACTACTGGTTAAAAGTAGTCAGACTTTTGGTGTGCCTAGATTTTTTAGCTCTTCGGTAATACCAAACCCCATTCTAGGATTTACCAAGAAAGAAACCATTACTGTAAGACAACTAAAGTTTTTAAAAATACACTTATCAGTACAAAACTGGGATGCATATACAGATGCTTTTTTTAAAGCTTCTCCACAGTTACCTCCTTGTGGGAAAAACAAGAATGCGTCTAGAACCTGGCTTGAAATTTATGATGATAAGGGAAAACGTCTTTATGGTTATTGTGCTATTAATACAAATAAAAGACTGCAAGACTTTTCTTTTGCTGTTCCTTTAAGCAAGCCTATACCCAACACCTGTCATATTGTACTCTGGGATAGAATTACAAACAAAAGATACACATCAAATAAAATAAATTGTAAAGGGAATCCAGATATGCAACCTGTTAAATCTGGTGAAAGATTATATAGAAGCGTCGCAAAGCAATTTACGCAAGAACTGGAGTTTAACTTATTAGAGGACACCTACTTAAATTTAATAGGTAAAAAAGAGCATATTACTGAAGGGTATACTGAATTTCACTTAACTTTTCCAGAAGATGGTAGTGAGCATTTATACATCCAAGATTTAGTATCGCCAGAAAAATTTTATTTTTTTCCAGACCATTATGTTATAGCAAGGGATAATTCAGCACCATTTACACCCATATTGGGAGCAGAATTCGTTGGAGAAGATTTAGAACAATTAAAAGTTACTATAGATTACAGAGCTAAAGCCTATACCAATGTCAATAGGAAAAAAAATGCATTACAGCAGTTACAAAATCTCCCAACCGATACTAAAATTCCAATTACATTAAGTTTACCACCTTGGGGCGGAAACCAGTTTAAATTTAAGCTCTTTCTACCAAAAACCAATGGACTATCTGAGCTTAAAAACAGTTTAATAACCGCAGAACATTTACAAGATATAATTACCGATATTTCATTAGAGGATTTTCAGGATTTTTTAAACAATCTGGGAAATAAAAATGCCATTACTAACCTTTTTACTGGCCATGTAGAAATAGACCTTCCTGGCATACCCATAGCTCCAATACCAGTATTAAACACATTGGCAGCAGTTGATGCGAGTATGTTGGTTATTAATCCACAACCCAGTTTCAATTTTCAAATAGAGATTACTAACACCTCTTCTAAAATGTTATCTGCACAAGGTTTATTGCCTCAAATTCAAGATGGTGAAACTATAGTAGATGGTTCTAAAATTAATTTACAGTTACCAATAATATTGAGGCCTAATGCTTCTTTAACCTTTGTTGTAGTTCCTAAAGGTATTATACAAAACCCAGCCGAAGCATTGGTTAATTTAACATGGGAAGGCATGAAAGAGTTTGATAGTGAAGGAAATACCTCGTCTACCACAGCATCTTTTACTGTTACCAATCAATCCATTAACGAAGGGCAAAGTTTTCAAGTATTTAATCCTACAGAAAGTATTATTAATGCCACAGGAATAAAGGTATTAAATGTGGTTGATGGTGACAAGCAATTGCTTACACTTAAAAATGTTCCATCACCAATAGAACTAAACCCTGGTGAGTCGTTTTCTTTTGAAGCTGTATCACAGAACAATATTTCTATAGGTGCTGAAAACTTAGTATTCGAGTGGTTAGATTTTAGCGCCAAACCAAATCTTCAAAATTTATATGAAAGTATAGTCGACACCTCTATTAATAACACTTACGAGAAAGAAATTACGATACAACTTCACGTTGTTATACAAGGAGAAGCGTCACCAATACGCATATTAAAAGTATTATTTAAAACTGAAGAAGATGGGCCAAAAACAAACGAATTACAATTTGACGCCAGTGAAGTTCCAAATACAGATTTAGGCGTAATTGAAAAGCGTGTTGTGCTTAGACAATCGTTGCAGGATTTTGTTTTAGACAGTGTAGATAGTGGTTCTTATTGGTATAAAATACAACTAATACATAGTACTGACTCTCAAGGAAACACCGAAGAGATTGCAGGCGAATGGATTAAAACACAAGGAGATAATCTATCTATAACCACTGATAAATTACCAAAAAAAGATCAAGAATAAAATGCAGCTATTAGACTTTACATATTGTATTAGAGAGCCAGAATTTACGGCTTATGCCACTATGGGCAATTCTCAAGACATTTGTATAGTTCCCAACCGCTTAGAGGTTTACAAAAACATCAATAATCTCCCTGCCTTTCATGTTGAATTTATTCGAGGTATGACGCCTTTTAGCAAACCACAACCATATGGCATGTTAAAAATGCAATTGACATCTGAAAAAATAAGTCCTGATATGCTTGAAACAGTTAGAAACGAGTTTCCAGAAGCCACAGCGTATTCACCCGATTTTAACAGTGGGTATTTAGGTATTTATTTTATAGCAGAAGACAAGGAAAGTATTGTTGAGAATTCTCAAGAAATCGTGCAATTACATCATTTACCGCTATCCCGATTAAGAGTTTTAAGACGTATAAGTATTGACTATGCCACCTTGATTAAAGATGCGCTTCAAAGCCAGACGTTATTGATGAAAGGCTTTGGCGTATTTTCGGTAAAAGGATATGCACCAAGACTTAATGTAACCCTAACCTTTAATCCAAAAACACTTACAACCGCACTTTTAAGCACAGGAGGACAAAAAGATGCTATATCGCAAGCCACCATTACTGAATTTTTTAAAAAGTCAATTACAGAACTCCCTTTTTTAATTCAAAAAAATAAAAACACTGATGATTTGCTTTTAGCAAACTGTTTAGCGGATTGGTATTGCCAACGTTTTTGTGTCTTAACAGCGCCAGAAATTGGTAAAAAGGAAGTGATTTTTGCCTTAAATGAAGATGCATTAATTGCTGCCGATTTTACATGGGATTTAATGGACGATGTAGTGGTAGCACGCCATACCTTTTTTGATATGGATCTTATAAAAGAGGCTCGAGCCATCGTTGGATCACAAGGTCTCGATGCCTTGGTCCATACAACGGTTGTTAAAGACATACCAACAGGATTTGTGAGAGTAGAGCTATTCCATCCGTTTTTTCAAATACCTAAAGGCATCCAGCAACTGGGTGTTAAATTAGTAGCACCACCAAATTTGCCACACCGCAGCCAAAGCATTCATGAAACTGTGTTTTTCGAATCTGACCAAGATAAAAAAATAATAACCTTACGGTTTTCTGCAAGTGAATCTGTAACGTATGAAGTCATTCCTTTTGCTATTTATAAGGATGTAACAGGTTCTAAAGAATTATTGGGAACAGCGTTTAAAACCAGCACCCAAGAATTGATTTTAAGCAAAGACAATTATCCTTTTTGGTTTACCTCATTCTCCTGCTCCACCAATTTAATAAAGCAGGCATCGCTTAAATTAACTATAAAAAATGAAGCACAAAAAGAACCATTTTTAGAGCCTATAGTTTTAGATATAAATCAGCCAGCTACGATAATTGCGTTTTCAAAACAAGAAAATCTATCAGCATTTACGTGCGAGGTTGTTGCGCAATCTCTATCGGCTTCAGAAGAAGTAAAAACAAATATATCGCTGTTATCAGACAAAAAAATTGACCTGACCTCTTTTAAAGAATACGGATCGCATGAAGTGCATATAACTTACGCATCTGAAGGCGAAAAAATAATTGGTCTTGATTTAGTACCAGAATATTCAGAACCCAATAGTACCACGATAACTACTATTGCTTTAAGCCCTAACAAAACTCAAACCTGGCGCTGGTTTTCACCTTCAATTTTCAAGTCTGGTTTTAAGTATCGGTTACATAAAGAACCTCTTTCTTGGTCTGAAATACAATCGCCATTTACAACCACCTTATTACTAAAAAACAAAAACAATTCTATTATGAATGAGCAACAACATTTCGAAGGCGTTCGTTATTATCCTAATTCTTCAGAAAAAGGACGTTATAACTACTTTCCAACACAAGCAATGCCACAAACAGACGGTAATGGTGACCCTATGATATCGATTATGGGCGGCGGAAATAATTGGTTTTTGCAGGTAAGCGCTAAATATCACGTACCAGAAGAAATACTGGAAGCCTTAACACAAGGTTTAATACAACAAGAATTAATACAATCTTCTTCCGATTTAAGTTTGGCACCAGTAGAAGTTAAAAATGTAGAACTGGTTTTAACATCGGCATCAGATAAAACAGTATTGGGCACTTCGAAATCTTCAGGCCACTATCCGTTTACAGCCGTTTTCAACAGTAGTTTAACCGAGGATAAGCAAAAGCAAGTAGTAGCTGCTTTTCATGGACAACAAGACATCCTTAAAGTAAACTATTACGTGGTATTGAATAAAACCTACGCTGTAGACATGACTTTAAAAGGCGCTATACATGAAGCCAGTGCATCCTTAAATACAGAAAGCAGCAGAGAGGATATTAAAGAATGGGTAGAAGCGCAAATAGAACATGGTAAAATAGAACTCATTAGCCACTTCGATGACGCTGTACCTGAGCATCTTGTTAAAGAAGTACATGAAAAATTGCTTGACAAAGTAATCGCAGAAATCCAAATGGGTTTAGATCCTTTAGAAATGACACCAGATACATCCATTCTCGAAGTAAAAATTCAAGAAGATGTCCCTATCGCTGAAGAATTTGTAGCCTCTACAGATATTAGTACTTGGTTTAAAAATAACCCGAACGATCATATAAAAATAATCGCATAAAAGAATAATCATTTAAAACAAAAAACTATGTTATACATTAATAATCAAAGAGTAATAGAAGATGTAATCGTTTATGGTGACGATTTAAAAATGAACGTCTTTTATCCAATCCCAGAGCAACCTCGATTTAGATTGGACAAGGAAGGAAAACCTATTTTTAAATTTTTAAAATACAGATTTCCTATAGACCGTCCAGACGGTAAAAAAGGTGGCGGTTTTGCTGTGTTCGATGTCGAGTTTTCAGTACCCGACGAAAAAATGACCATCATCAAAGAAAAACTTCAAGAAGAGGTAAACCGTATTGCCCAGAAAAGAAACATATCACCACCTCCACCAGTAAAAATAGGAGCTGTTCGTTATATAAAAGGGACTTCTCGTTTAATGCTAAATGATGAAAACAGCGTATTAGTTGAACGTATAATAGATGCAGGTAAACCTTCATTATTTGGTAAAAACATATCAACCTATAGTGTTGAACTCTCGGTCGAAGGTGCTGCATTATTTGAAAAAGCATTACAAGGAAAAGGCGGCTTCTTTGGAGTCATGTATGAATTATATCATGAAGCAAAACTACCACCAATAAAGGTTGTAGGTAAATTTCGAGCAAAGTCATTTTACAAATTTGTTCAAGAAATTGATGTTGAAGAGCGTGTTTGTGCAGAAGACGATTATAAAGAAACTTTAAAAGAAATAATGAAGCGGTCGGAATCGAAAACTCTAACCATAGATCCTGGAAGCGCAGAAGTAGATAAAAAAGTATTAGATCAAATACGAAGCTGGGCTCAAGGTTCTTTAGATGATGCTGCAGAACGTTTAATGATAGAAGCTTTGCCTGTAGAAAATCCAGAAGAAGCAAGAAAATGGTATCAAGAACAAGATATAGAAGATGTTCGTAAAGAGGTTACAAGAAAAAGTATTTCAGATTTTACATTAAGGTATAAAGAGCATGCTTATATAGAGGTAAACATTAACCCTCAAGGTGTAATGCCTAATATCACAACGCTTAAAGATAAAGAAGGTAAACCTATTGTTTGGGAAGATTATGCAGAAGAAGTCGATTTAAACCATCCGTTTTTTAAACAAATCAATGCTACGGTAAAAGTCAATGCACCTTTTGATGAATTACCTATCCATAGTATTGAAGTGAAATTAAATTACAAAGGCGAACCTATGGATGTTATAGGTAGCGCTATCAATGGGGAATTTCAATTTTCAAAAGCTGATGATGTTGCACATTTTGCATCCTTTATAAAAGATGATGACTTTAACTATACCTATAGTTACCAAGTAAATTATAAAGGCGCAAGTAAAATTTTTCAATCGGAAGAAATTACTACAGACGAATCTGTACTTACCATAAACGCCGATGCAACAGGAATCCTATCTGTAGCTGTTATACCTGGAGATGTCGATTTTGATCAGGTTAAACAAGTACAGATTACCATGGAGTATGAAGATCGTTCTAATGGTGTCGATAAAATTACGGATCAATTTATAATGGATAAAGACAATCCTAATCATAAATTCGAACACATCATTTTTAGCAAACGCTCTAAACCTTATAAATATAAGGTGAACTACAAAATGAGCAACGGTAAGGAATTTGAAACCGATTGGGTGGAAGGCAACTCGAACCGTTTGTTTATAAACGATCCTTTTACACAGAGTAAAACTGTTGGTTTCCGTGCTTCTGGAGATTTAACTACAGATATTGCCAACATATTTATTGATGCCACCTATAAAGATGAAGCCAACGATTATGTGGTAACACAATCTATTGCCTTATCTAAGGATCTCACGTTTTTCGATTGGTTAATACCGCTTGTCGACGAGTCAATAAATACCATTACTTACAAAGGACATATTGTGAAAATAAATGGGACACAAGAAGAGATTCCCGAAAAAACATCAGATGCATCAACAATCATCGTTGGAGAAAATGTTGAAGACTTAATGAGTATTTCTATTAACCCTGCCTTATTAGACTTTGCTGGCACCTTAAAATTAGCAATAGTACATATGGAGTATGTAGATACAGACAACGATATAAAGGAACGAAAAGATTTCACCTTTAAAGAAGGCGCTGCAGAAGAAGCCATTTGGAATATTAAATTAAAAGATAAGTCTAAGACCAAATATAGTTGGAAAGCAAGTTACTTTTTTAAAGATGGCTCGCGAAAAGAAACCGAGAAAACCGAGGCTGATGATCTTACCATATTACCAGAACCACCAACAAATTAATAGACTATGTTATACTTAAAACCACCTTATCATATTATTGATGGCATCTCTGTTTTTAGAGACCATGAAGATGAAGAGCAATACTATTTTATGCCATTAGATCCACATCTAACGGTAATAGAAGACGAAGATACTGGAATAGAGATGCCACAAATTCAATTAATAAAATACCGAGGAGAAGCAGGCTCCGGAGGGTTTTTAAATTTTGATGTCAATTTAGGCGTTTCAGAAGACCAGTTGAGTGCTCTTGCAAGCGCAATACAAGCGAAAGAAAATTTAAGAAATGAACCTCGCATGGCGCCTGTACCTCTTTTAGATGGTTATGTAAAACTCATGATTTTAGGGAAACAGACCGAGATTGGAGATACAGAGGATACTACACCAACACCAGTGTCTACACCTGTAGATAATAATCAGCCCAAGTTTGTAATCGACATGCAGCATTATGCCAAACCCTCATTATATGGTAAAAACCAGGCTGCTTTTTCGGTTCAGTTGGATGAGGCAGGCGTTGTTGTTGTAGAAGAAGCTATAAAAGGAAACATGACACCAATTGGAATTGTCTATGCCTTAGATTATATGGCGCTTAGAGATGGTTACAAGGTAAAAGTAAGTGTTAACTGGGAGCGGGTACAAAAGCATTTTGACGAATCTTTTAACGTAGACACACCAGTTTTCAGTTCAAGTATAAGTACCGTTGTAGATGAGCTTATTGAAGATAGAACAATCGATATGCAAGTGGATAAACTTTTTATAACTGATGACTCTACTGCATCTATGGAAGCAAGAATGGATCAAGCCGTAAGTCAGGTTAAAGAAATGATTGTTGATAGTTTCTTTGAACCCTCTTTAGAACCTATTACTTCTGAAGATGATGATGACAAGGTAGATGATGCCGCCAGAATAGGACTCATGCTATTTTCGGCAGGAGCTTCAGAAGTCGGTGGATTATTCAGTTATAAAAAAACAGATATTACACGTATAGATAAAAAGAAACTCGACGTAAATATGTCCGAAAGAACTGCCGTAGTTCGTAGTATCTATCCACAAGGACATTTACAAGGCTTATTTAAAGTACTAAGAGAAGATGGTGTAGACCTTTCTCAATTTATAGTACCTGTAGAATTAGATCATCCTTGGTTTCAAAAACGTACCATCAATATCATTTCACGAACAGATTTCGCATCAGATAATGTAGAATCGTTAAATGTAACCCTCAATTATGGTGGAGACAAAGAAAATGTTGTTTTAGACAAGTCTAAAACGAAAGAAACCATTCAATGGTTGAGCAAAACAGCAGGTGACAAGGTGGTTATGCCTGTAGAAGTGTCTTACGAAGTGCATTTTAAGAATGTCGACAGTATGGAACGTCCAACAAAGATTGCTTCAGAACCTCAAATTATTGAAGTAGAAAATTTTGAAGTACGTCCTCATGATCTTTATGGGTCGGTTCCTGTCGCTATAATGGCCTTAGATTTTCCTTGGGAAGTATATTCGCATATTGAAATTTTGTTGAAATATACCGATGAAGAAAATGCTATAAAAATTGATGAGAACATCCTGCTAAATGCAGAAACCAAAGAAGCCGTTTGGGATTTATTCACCTTAGATCCAGATAAAACAACCTTTAGTTACAAACTCATTTACAGAGCTGTAGATCATCGTGATCTTGAGATGAATTGGGAAGAAACGGATAAGGAAAAACTTATTATAAGAGACCCTTTTCCAAATAAACGTAAAATTAATTTTGTACCAGCCGTAAACTGGACCGAAGTAAAAAATGTGTTTATAGATATTACCTATGAAGATTTAGAAAATAATATAAGAGAACAACAAAGCTTAAGCTTCACAGAAGCAGATAGCGCTCCTAAAGAGGTGGTATTACAGGAATTTAAAAATCCTGAAAAACGGATTATACAATACAAAGCCACATTACTCTTTGCAGATGGCAGGATTTTAGAAGTTCCAACGTGCCAAACCTTAGCAGACCGTGTCTTTATAACACCACAAATGCGTGGCCATAAAATTGTGGCTGTACATCCTTCTGAAATTCCTTTTAGCTCGAAGAAAATAAAAGATGTAAAAGTCCAGATAAAATTTGAAAACGAAGCTGCTGGACTTTCATTTAACGACTCGTTTAAGTTCATTTCCAATGCCGATCGTGTACGTTATTTCGAGTACGATTTTGTAAGCGAAACCGATGCCGCTTATTCCTATCAGCTAAGCGTACAACACGACAATGGAATGAATAGAAAGATACCATGGACTACCAGCAATGATGAAGCGTTGGTACTATCAATTAATTAATTTTTAAAAACACATACTATGTTAGAAATAGGAAACAAAACATTTACCGTTGATGGTGTGACCGTATTCCCAGATCATGCCGACGAAGATCAATTTTGGTATTTATCAGGAGGACAAGTAAAATTGGCGCGACGCGCTAATGATAACAGAGCTGCTTTTACACTAATAAAATATGGTAATGTTCAGGGAGACACCATACAAGGCAAAGGATTTTTAATGTTTGAAGTAAACTTAAAATTAGACAAAAGTACCGAACGTAAAATTATGTCTAAAATATCTTCATTAGCAAAAGGCACGCCTAAATTAGCTGCAGTACCTTTTGACGAGGGCACTGTAGAATGTATCGCATTAGATTTACAAGGCGGTGGCGGTACTACTGCCGAAGTTTCTGCAGAAGGTACTTTTCAAGCTGTCGAAAATATTTTGGGTGGCACCATACCTTCCTTACATGGCGATAACAGTGCCGCTTTTAGTTTATCGCTCACTAAAGAAGGCGTTACCATACTTGAAGATGTCTTCAAGAAAAAAGGCGCACCTGTTGGTGCCGTTTATAATTTAAAATACTCAGCTTTAACGCCTGCATTAGATGTAGAAATTAAAGCCAATTTAAAGCGTGTTTATGATCATTTTAGTGCTGGATTAGAAGCTCAGGTTTATTTTGTAAGAGCAGGTATAGATGCTGGTTTCGAAAAATTAGTGCAAGACGGTGTTATAGAAATAAAAGTGATTAACTATTCTAACCAAGAAGATCGTGCTACAAAAGAAGATTGGGCATTAAATTTCTTTAAAGAAGATTTATTAAACGATTGGTTTAAACCAACACTTACGCCTGGTACTTTGGCAGGAGGTACTGCAACTGCATCACCGCTTAGCGCAGTACAATCCTTGGCTCAAAACATGATGCGACCAGCTGCAACTGCGCCACCACCTGTCCCGACTCCTGCTAGCGCAAGTACTGCGACACCTACTCCTGTAACTCCACCCGTAGCCAGACCAGATGAAGCCTCTGGTGCGACAGAATCTGAAGCTGTTGTTACAAATCCTCCTGTAATTGCTGGAGACGCAGCCAATGCAGCCAATGCAGCTACTGCAATGCCACCAACAACAGCTCCAACTACCTCTGCAGCAGCAGCTGGTGTACGCCCAGATACTGCACCAAGTGCTGCAAACTTGTCTTTAGATACAGCATTAGTGTCTTTTAAACTAAAGTTTATTAAACAGATAGAAGAAAAAACACTCACGTTTAAATTTACACGTGCAGAAGTGGTACAACGTACCTATGCACCACAAGGGTTCTTTGGCTTATATGCCGAAGATTTAAAAAAGGAAGGTCACTTTTTTGAAATTGATGGTGACAGTGCCTTTTTTAGAGAATTTAAAGTAACCGTTGAAACGCCTTTCGACAGAGAACGCATAGGTTTATCCTCTGCTCATGTTAAATTAAATTATGGCATAGAAGGCGACACCGATAAAAAAAATAAAGATTTTGTTATTGATAAGGAAACTTCTGAGAAATTAGAATGGTTAGTTAAAACCATTCCAGGCATAAATAAATACAGTTATTCTGTACAATACCATTTTGATCCCGATTCGAACTGGAGAGGTGATAAAATGAGTTATGATTTTGATGATACCTTGACAGAAGACCGAACACTAAGCTTACACCCTTTCGATTCTTTAATTTTTCTTAATGTTGTGGTTTCTGCCTCCAAAGTTAATTGGTCGCAAGTGGATAGCGTAGAAATAGAACTGGAGTATAAATCTGATACCTGGAGTGACAAAGAAACCTTGTTTTTTAGTGAATCTAAAGCTGAAGATCAACATTGGAAAATTAGATCATCAGACGTTAATAACAAAGGTTATACTTATACCATTACTTACCACATGCAAGATGGCACGACACGTAAGTTAGAGCCAGTATCTACTGAGGCTACACGCGTTGTTGTTAATAACCCTTCAAAAGCAATTAACATAGAGTTTATACCATTATTTGAACCCGATAGCGTAAAAACGATATTTATAGATATCACTTATGAGGATGTTGAGAACGATTACAAAGTTAAAGAACGACTAAAAATGACAGGTGAAACACAAGATCCTATTCTGTTCGATTTATTTGTTATTGACGATACCAAAGGGACTTATAGTTACCAAACCACAGTAGTAGGAAAAGACAACACTCTTAAGAGGAATGACAGTATAGACACAAAGGAAACATTAATCGGGATAGATATCTCATAAACAATATTATTATGGCAAAATATGCTTTAGTCGTTGGAATAAATGATTATTCCGTTCAAAGTCAACACAGTGCAGCAACAGTTGGATTAAATTGGCCATCACTTAACTTTTGTGTGGCAGATGCAGATAGTTTATATCATTTACTTATTGAAGCCTTAGGGTTTCCCAGAGATAATGTTATTATACTAAGAGATGCGCAAGCTACACGACGCAATATTCTAAGTTCAATAACTTATTTGTTTTCACAGGCAGATGTAGGCGATACTGTTTTCTTTAGTTTTTCAGGGCATGGCAGTTTACTCCCAGCAACAACAGAGCCGGACAACACACGGTTTTACCAATCTATAATTCCATATCAAGGCGACTGGATTTACGATTTCAGATTGCATGAAGCAGCATTAAATGCTGGTTTTAATGCCAATGAAGTTAACTTCACTTGTTTTATAGATTCTTGTCATTCGGGAGGTATGCATCCTACTGTAACTTCAGATCAAGCCATTGCGAGGTCCATTCCTTTTAGTCCTGGCACAGCCAATGTTTTACAACATATGCGCGAAGTGTGGCCATTTGGTATTTGTATGCCAGATGGTACAAACGAATTATTTCCTAATGTAAGTAATCCCGTAATAGACAATCATGTATTGGTCGATTTAGATGAAGACCCAAACAGAACCTTTGTTGCTTCAGCCGAAGCCACATTAATAGCAGCCTGTAAATATTATGAAACCGCAGGAGAAAGCAGTGCTCAAGGTCATGGTTATTTAACCAAAGCGCTTTTAGATTTTGTAAACAGCAGTAATCCTCAAGTAAGTTACAATCAGTTAATAGATGAGTTGGTAACACGGGTTAGAAGTTACTCTGGAGATCAACAAAATCCGACCCTAAGAGGGCAATTAGGACGTATGGATCACAACTTTTTAGAAGGGTGGAACACGTCAATTAGTTCAATATAAAACATAAAATCATGGCAAAACGATCATTAACAGTAGGAATAAATAATTATTCAATTTTAGACCCAAGAGGAAGAGCGAATTTAAGTGCCTGTGTGGCAGATGCGAGAAGCATGTATCATTTGTTAAAAAACAGCTTCGGATTTACAGATCTTTATCATTTAGAAGATTTAAATGCCAGTAAAACCAGAATCATAGATACTTTAAGGCATTTAATCAATATCTCTGAAGCAGGAGATACTATTTGCTTTTATTTTTCTGGACATGGTTCACGCCAGCGTTCAGATATGTCTGCAGGAGATTGCGATAAATATTACGAAGCATTAGTACCAGCTTCAGGAGGTTGGATTACAGACAGAGATTTAAAGCAAATTACAGAGGATTTATATCCAGATGCCGTTAATTTCACAATTATAACAGATGCCTGTAATTCTGGTGGTATGCACAGCGCAGATGATAACATTAAGTGTCGTACACCTACTTTTAGCGACGACTTGCTTAACACTATCGCTAGTTTTTTAAACACCCTCATTCCTTGCGGTATTTGTGTAGAGGATACTAGCCAATTAAATAATAACGTTAGTAATGTTGAGAATAATAATGGCAATATAGATTTAGATCCGGATCCAAACAAGATATTAATAGGTTCTACTAAATCCACCTTACTTTCAGCGTGTCACTTTAATGAACTCTCATGGGAGACTCGCAGCATTGGTCATGGTATTTTTACTAAGGCTATTTTAGAATCTGTAACGCAAAGTAATATGGAGATTACCTACCATGATTTTATGGACACCTTACAAGCTAATGTTGCCGATAAAATAAGAACGCTTATCAACCCAGGTCGTCCTGGTGTTACACAAACACCTCAATTATTTGGGCAACGTAATAGAATGGGAGAAAATTTCTTACAAGGATGGATTGAAACACCTTTAGAAATGTAACGACTACCATACACTTAGAATTATAAAAGCATAACAATTATGAGCAAAACAAATAAACCCTTTGGATTGGGAAAATTACACGAAGTGAATATGAAAGCTGTTCAGGCAGCAGCTAAAGCAGCAGAGGCAAAAGCAAAAGCAAAAGCGGGCAAAAATGCCATTCATGAGCATAAGATTGATGCGTTTTCATTAAAAATGTTAGGTGCAGATTTTAAGATTGACCATACACCACGAAGAAAAAACCAAACTCCACATCGCAGAGCTTTGGTTCATGATAGTAAAGATGGGCTCACCATTAACTGGGCTAAAGATTATCCTGGAGGCGTGACTATAAACGGTACTGTAAAATGCCCGAATACCTTAGAGATTGCCGGACAAGATGTTTTAGCCATACTTAAAACCATGCGGCTTAAAATAGAAGCGCTTGAGCAAAAAGTAGAGGATTTAAGTTGGAATACAGAGCGTTAAACTAATATAATAATGATGATAAAAGTAATAACAGTACTCCTTTTTTTGTGTTTTATAAATTTTAGTAATGCGCAAAAAACGATACAAGAACTTAATAATACAATTAAGACTTCGTCATCTAAAGAAAATATAGAGTTGAGGCGGTTTAATGATGCCAATCAATTACTTACGGTCGAAACTATAAAACTGAATAAGTTTAACATTCCTAAGGACATAAAAAAAACCACTGTTTTAAAATATGATGAGCACCTTAAAGCGCTTCCTAAAATTGCTAATAGCAGGTATAAAGCACTATATCCAAATATTAATATTAAGGATGTCTTTATTTTACCCGAATACTATGTAAATTTCCCAGAAGAGTCTGAAGACGAGGACGAGCCTTTAATTTTCACTCCCATGATTATAAGAAGTGAACCTTTAATTAAAGACGGTGAAAAAGGCTATAAATCCAAAATAAGCCTTGTATTATTTAGTGAAAATGAAACTGAAAAAGCCAATAAGGCTGTGGTTGATGTTAAATTAGAAATTGTATCCAATGCGCTTAAAGTAAAGCAAGGCAAACTAACGTTAACAAATCTTAATTTACCCTCTACAGATGTGGAGCTTTATACAGAACGCGCGCAGATAAAAGACTCTGTTGCTATTCGTATACTTACAAATAGTAATCTAAAAAAAGGCTATACGCATTATATAAAAGTAAGTCCTAAACTTACGTTAACAACTAATGATGAGGACATACAAGGCTTTGGCGTAGACAAGGCGCAGATTTTGGTTAGGTTTTCTGGTTCAAATTCTAAAACCAGAGAACAAGTAATTGTAAGATCCAATCATGGAGAAGTTGACCCTTCGTCTTTTACATTGGCCTATAATGAGGCTCAACTGGTGAGTATAAGGTCTCAAGGCCTTAAAAACCTTAAGATAACTGCTTCTACGTCTTCTGGTGCATTAGCCATTGCAGATTCTAACACGCTCGTTATAAGGCAAACCTTTCCGTATGTATTTATAATCGCTTCACTTATTGGAGGCCTATTAGGAATGGTGATTAAATTAGGATTTAAAAAAGAAAAAAAAATGCCTCCAAAATTGTTTATTGCTGGCGTTTTAATAGGCTTTTTGGGCGCTGTTATTTATTATGTACTTGGCATTAGTTTTTTAAGGTTCTCTGTACCCAATACGTTTAACGAATTTGCCGTTTTAGCGTTTAGCGCTTTATGTAGTTTGGCTTTAAAACCAACTATTTTGGCTAAGATGTAGTGGTTTTTTAAGATAGCTGCACTGTGTTTGCAATGACGTTTACAACGCATCAAACAAATCGTCCCAATTAGGATTTATACTGTGTATTAACGCTATTTTCTTAGCTCTGCTTCCTGCTTTTAATTGTTTTTCTCTTGCAATGGCATCACCAATCATTTGGTGTGCTTCGTAGTACACCAACTTATTTAAATTATAGCGTGCAGTAAACGACTTGGCATCTGCCTTGTCTTTATGCTGTTGTACACGTTCTTTTAATGTTGCTGTGACACCTACGTATAACGTTGTATTGTTTTTGTTGGTGAGTATATATATGTAGCCTGGTTTCATCATGTTTTGTCATTGCGAGTATATGTAACCGTCATTGCGAGCCTGCCTGACGGCAGACAGAGATGCAGGACGTGGCAATCTGTTACTTATTCATTCTAAACTTCAAAAGAGTGCTGCACTGCGTTCGCAATGACGGTCGCAAGGTCATTGCGAGGCTTTTTTAAGCCGAAGCAATCTGTTTACTCAAAAATTACTTTCCTGCAAAAAATTCGGCTAAGTTTTCACTTTGTGCTAAAACCCTATCAGCTTCAATTTTTGCCAAATCTGGCGGATAACCATAACGCATTAAAATTTTCTTAACCGTAAGCCTTAATTTTGCTCTCACATCATCACGTTTGCTCCAATCTACTGTTGCATTTTTTCTTACTACCTCAACAATAGTATGTATTAGCTCCTTCATTTTTTCATCATCCAACATTTTTGTAGAATCATTTTGAGTTAACACAGTGTAAAAAGCATATTCTTCTGGTGTTAAGCCTAATTCTTCAGACTTATGGTCTTCTAATCGCATGTCTTTAGCTATTGCAGATAATTCTGCAAGTACTTGAGCGGAATCTATTTGGTTATTGTGATAGCGTTTAACTACAGATTCCAACATTTCTGAAAAGCGTTTCCCTTGTGCTATATTTTTAGTTTTGCGAACACGCACCTCATCTGCTAACAATTTTTTAAGTAGCTCGAAAGCTACATTCTTTTGTTGCATGTTTTTTACTTCCAATAAAAACTCATCGGAGAGAATACCTACAGAAGGTGTTTTAATACCTGCGGCTTCAAACACATCTATAACACCTTCACTAGATAAAGCATCATCTACAATTTGCTTAATAGCTGTTTCTACTTCGTAGTCTGATTTAGTTGTACTTCCTGTAAACTTATTCAGTCTTGCCTTTACTGCCTGAAAAAAGGCAACCTCATCTTTAATATTATCGGCTTGCGGACTAGGAATGGACATTGCAAACAACTTAGATAATAATGTCACTTCTTTAAGAAAACGGTCTTTTAACTTTTCGCTTTGCATTACAAAGTTTTGTGCGCCTAATAAAACCTGAAGTTTAATATTAGTTTCTACTTTAAAATAAGACTTGTAATCGTAGCCATGAAAAATTTGTTCGACAATCTCAAATTTCTCCAACATGCCTGCAATTGCCTCTTTTATATCTACAATTGGTGTGCCTTCGCCTCCACTTTGTAAATAAGTAACCATGGCATTACGTAAATCTTGACCAATACCAATATAATCTACAATTAAACCTCCTGGCTTGTCCTTATACACACGATTGACACGTGCTATAGCCTGCATTAAATTAGCACCTTGCATTTTCTTATCGATGTACATGGTGTTTAAATTTGGTGCATCAAAACCAGTAAGCCACATATCTCTAACAATAACCATTTGTAAGGCATCGTTAGGGTCTTTTATACGTGCTGCTAAGAGTTTTCGTTGTGTTTTTGTGGTATGATGTGGTTGTAATATGGCTTCATCATCACTGGTGCTTGTCATAATAACTTTTATAGCACCTTTATCTAAATCCTCATGATGCCAATCTGGACGTAAGGCTATTATCTCGTTATATAATTTTGCGCAAATCTTACGACTCATACTCACAATCATTGCTTTACCTTCAAAAACCTTTTGTCTGGCTTCAAAATGCGATACTAAATCGGCAGCTATATCTTTTAATCTATCGTCTTTGCCAACAATTTTTTCTATAGCTGCGCTTGCCGTTTTAGCTTTTTCTATTTGCTCTTCGGTGGCGCCTTCAATCTCGTCTATTTGGCTGTCTATAGATTTGGTTACCTCTTCATTGAGTTTAATTTTTACTAAACGCGACTCGTAGCTTATTGGTACAGTTGCGCCATCATCAACCGCTTGTTTAATATCATAAACATCAATGTACTCACCAAAAACTGCTGGTGTAGATTTATCTTCTTTTTCAATTGGTGTTCCTGTAAACCCTATGTAAGAGGCTTTTGGTAATGCATCGCGTAAATACTTAGCATTACCATATCTAATTTCTGAGCCTTCATCTAAATCTACCACACGAGCTTTAAAGCCGTATTGGCTACGGTGTGCTTCGTCTGCAACCACAACAATGTTTGTGCGTTCTGATAAGGTATCGAACACATTACCTTCTTCTGGAGAAAATTTCTGAATAGTAGTAAAAATAACACCTCCACCAGATACATTTAATAACTCTTTTATATGGTCTCTGCTTTGTGCTTGCACAGGCGTTTGCCTTAGTAACTCTTTACAATTACCAAACGTACTAAAGAGTTGGTCGTCTAAATCGTTTCTATCTGTTAATACCACAATGGTTGGATTTCCCATTTGCGGATGTGTTACAATTTGCCCAGAATAAAATACCATAGATAACGATTTACCAGAACCTTGTGTATGCCAAACAACACCTACTTTTCTGTCTCCATCTTCACTATCTGTGGCTCTTATGGTTTGTGTAACTGCTTTTTGCACAGCATAATATTGATGATAAGCTGCCACTTTTTTAATTTTAACCTGAAAAATTAATCCTGTTACATCATCTTTTTTTTCTTCTTGCTCAAAAACCGTACAGTAGCGAATTAGCTCTACCAGCGTTTTTTTATTAAGCATATACTCTGTTAGAATTTGCAATTCTGTTCTTGGGTCGTTGTCTGTTGGTGTTGGTGATTTCCAAGATAAGAAACGAGAAAAAGGAGCAGACACACTAGAAGTTTTTGCATCTATACCATCGCTAATAACGCAAACACTATTGTAATAAAATATACTTGGTATAGCTGTTTTATAATTTTGTATTTGTCTGTGTGCTTTTTTAACCGTTGCTTTCTCATCTGTGGCATTTTTAAGCTCTACAAATACTAAAGGCATACCGTTGATGTAGATAACGACATCAAAACGTTTCTCGTTATTATTTTCTTTAACGACTAATTGATTGACTACCCAAAACTGGTTATTCTCTGGATTTACAACATCTAACAATTTTACATTAATGCCTTTTGTTCTGCCTTCTTTATTATATTCTACGGTTACTCCATTGGTTAACAAGGTATGGAAACGCTCGTTGTTTTCCATTAAATCCTGTGTACCAAGATTTACAATTTTTTGATAGGCTTCTACTCTTGCCGATTCTGGAACCTCTGGATTTAAATGGAGTAACGCATTTTTTAATTGTTGCTCTAACAACACAGACTCAAAACCTTCACGTTGTGGATTATTGCTATAAGGTGCAATGTCTGGACCGTAATAATACGTGTAACCTTGCCCAACTAATTGGTCTATAAAGGCTTGTTCTATGGTGTTTTCAGTTAATTTTGGCATAATTTGTACACTAAACTATTGTAAATACTTTTACTTGTTGGTTGTTATTCATTACACTATAAAATTTCTATAAATTATGAGATTGCTTCGTGCCTCGCAATGACGTTACGCTTTTTTCTTTTACTCTTACTCTTTAAACCCATTAACCCTAATTTCACCACGCATTAACTTGGGTAATAAAGCATCTCTGGTTTGGGTTAAGGTTTGGATTTGTTGATGATTAACTCTTTCCTTTTCCATTAAAGGTCTTAAAATTTTTTCAAATTTATTTTGAAATTCTTTGGTTGGAATATTAACAGGGAAATCACTTATTGAATCAAATGTAATTTGCGGAAAAGTACCAGAACGTGATTCAGCAATTACATTAAACTCGTTAACAGTATCTTGATTTTTTAAAATTAAATACAGTATATGAGAACTAAAATCATCTTTAGGTCTTATAATCATAAACTTTGTTGACACTACATAGTTTGAAGTATCAAAATCTACAAATGCAAAACGTTTGTTTTTTGGTCTTATTTCACTATATAGTATATCGTATAATTCAATTGCTTTTTTTGCTTGACCAGGTAATCCTTGAGGACTAACTTTATTAGCATGAAGAAACTGCCCTTCTGAAACATCTCCTGTATTAACAAAAACAACATCTTCTTCAGTGAATTTGAAAGATTTAGAATGATTAAAAGCTATATCTCCCAACGTCCCAACACGCCAACCTTCAGGCAGTTCATCACCAATTTGGTATTTACCAAACCATTCTTTAAAAATAGTCTGTGCGGTTTGCTCTAAGGTTTGGTTTTGTGCGCGTAGATTTTCTATTTTATCATCAAAAGCGGTTAAGACGTTGGCTATGGCTTTTTGTTCTTTTATGTCTTTTGGAATATCTATTTCTAATTGGTTTAATACAGCTGTGGTTAAACTAGGTACTGCAGAACCAACATTTAAGTCGGCAAGGTTTATTGTTTTCAGTTTGTAGAAAAAATACTTAGGTATGATTTCATTTTCATCAATAATTGTATAGAATAAAGTATCTACAGTCCAAAATGGTTCTTCAATAAAAAACAGGTTTGATAAAGTTCCTTTTCGAGGAATCAAAACTGAAGACTTATCGTATAAAATTTCGTCAACTTTACGCATTAATCCACCTGAACCAAAACAAGGTATTTCACCATCGTTCAACTTTTTGTGATCTTTACCATATTTAATTTTAGCCACTTCATCCAAACTCTTACTCACCCATCGATCTGGTAATTCATTATCTATACTCATAACTTAAACCCAATATTAGCCAGTTGTGTTTTAATCTCTTGGTTTAGCGCTTCCTCTTTTTGCATTTGTTGTTTTAAAGTTGCGGTAAGGTCTGCCATTTTGGTTTCAAATGGGATGCCATCGTCTTCTTCGTCTGGTATGCCAACATAACGTCCTGGTGTGAGTACGTGGTTGTGTTTGCGTATGTCTTCTAGGGTTGCGTTTTTGCAGTAGCCTTTTATGTCTTTATAATAGGCAGATTGCTTCGCTCCTTCCTCGCTCGCAATGACGTTAGCTTCGTGAGATTGCTTCGTGCCTCGCAATGACGGTTCGTTTAAAATGTGTTTACGCCAATTATGATAGGTTTTTGTTATTTTCTGGATATCGCCTAAACCGTTGTCGTGGAAGTCTCCTTTTTTGTTGTCGTCATCAGCATCGGAGAAATCACGATGTACACGGTCTTTTAGATAGCCCATTTCTGAGGCATCTATAAATAAAACTTCGTTGGTGTTGGTTCTGCCACGTCTTAAAAACCAAATACACGCAGGAATACCAGTATTGTAAAACAATTGTTTTGGTAAGGCGACGATACATTCTACCAAGCCAGCTTCTACTAAATTTTTACGTATATCGCCTTCACCAGAGGTATTAGAACTTAAAGAGCCATTGGCTAAAACAGTTGCCATGACACCACGTGGTGATAAATGGTAGAGCATGTGTTGCATCCAACCAAAATTGGCGTTACCATTTGGTGGTGTGCCATATTGCCAACGTGCATCGTCCTGTAAAATATCTATTCCCCATTCTTTTTGGTTAAATGGTGGATTGGCGAGAATATAATCTGCTTTTAAATCTGGATGTGCATCTTTTAAAAAAGAACCTTCGGTGTTCCAAGCCACAAATTTGGAGTTGATGTTACGTATGGCAAGGTTCATACGCGAGAGTTTCCAGGTGGTTTGGTTACTTTCTTGCCCATAAACCGTAATGTCTTTTATGTTACCAGAGTGTGCAGTTACAAATTTTTCGGACATGATAAACATACCACCAGAACCAGAAGCAGGATCGTAAATACGTCCTTTGTAAGGTTCTATCATTTCTACCATGAGCTTTACAATGGCTTTTGGTGTGTAAAATTGTCCGCCTTTTTTACCTTCGGCATTGGCAAATTCTCCTAAAAAGTACTCGTATACTCTGCCAAAGAGGTCTTTAGAGTTTTCGTTTTCGGCTTGTAACTCTGTGTTAGATATTAAATCGATAAGTTCGCCTAAAGCGGTTTTATCTAAATTGGCTTTACCGTACACATGTGGTAATACGTTTTTAAGTGCTGTGTTTTCTTTTTCTACCGCTTCCATCGCTTCGTCAATAGTTTGACCAATACTTGGTTGCTTGGCTTGTGCATGAATATGACTCCAACGTGCTAATCTTGGAACAAAAAAGGTGTTTTTTGCAATATACTCATCTCTGTCTTCTGGGTCGCTCCATTCATCTTCTTCTAATTCGGCATAGAGTTCTGCAAAAGATTCTGAAATGTATTTTAAAAAAATAAGCCCAAGCACTACGTGTTTGTACTCTGCTGCATCTATGTTTTTACGCAATTTATCTGCTGCTTTGAACAGGTCTTGCTCAAAGGTGTTTTTGCTTTTTGCCATATTGTAATTACAATTATCTTTTAATAAAATTAAAATTGCTATTGATTTGTATTATTAAGGGAGACCTTAAATATAACACCTTTATTAAATTTGAAGTAGTAAACCGTAGAAAAAATAGTTGGAAAAAACCATAGTAAAATTAGAGCAACTTTTTCCAGTTAACAGCAAATAGCGTAAGCTATTAAAAAACAATGTATTACACTTAAATCACCCTAAACATGCCCTTCTTTTTCAAGTTCTTTTCTTATAGCATATAACAGTGTTTCGGGTACAATGGTAATGCCGTCTTTACTGTGGCTATGTGCCACTGCTGTACGTAGAATGTTGATTAATGCGCCACCTGTAAGCTCGTAATCTTCGGCAACTTTGTCTATAAACGCTTCGTCTAAACCATAGTCTTTTATAAAGATTTTTTTCCACAGTTTCAGACGTTGTTCTTGGTCTGGTTTTTTAAATTCTATCTGCATTTGAAAACGACGCGAAAAGGCATCGTCCATATTATTTTGAAGGTTGGTAGACAGGATAATCATACCCGGAAAATCCTCTATACGCTGCAACAGGTAAGCGACTTCCTGATTGGCATGCCTGTCGTTAGACGAGCTTGTTTTGGTACGTTTCCCAAAGAGTGCATCGGCTTCATCGAAAAATAAAATCCAATCGTTATTTTTGGCACGATCGAACACTTTTGCCAGGTTTTTTTCGGTTTCGCCTATGTATTTAGATACGACCATAGATAAATCGATACGGTAAATAGGTCGGTTTACCTTTTTAGCCAGTAAAGATGCCGTGAGTGTTTTACCTGTTCCCGGAACGCCATAAAACAGCGCTCTGTAGCCTGGTTTTATCCATTTTTTTAAATGGTCATCGGCTTTTAACGTAGGTTCTAATGTAAACCACATTAATAGTTCTTCAAGGTTCTTTTTTACGGTTTTAGAGACTACCATATCTTCCCATTCTAAATCGGTAACCAAGGCTTTGGCGGGAAACTCGCTGTTGTATTCTGGTAAATAATCTTCGCCTGTGTACAACAGGTGTTCTGCTTCTGTGGTAAAACGCATAACCGTGTCTATTCTGGTCTGGAAAGTGGCTTGAGAAAAATCTAACAAGGAAAAGGTGGAAAAGGGATGCGACTCATCGAACAAAGGATACAGAATTAATGGGAGTGCCATCTGGCTTTCGTTTAAAACAAAAGCAGCTGTTCTAAAGGTTGGCTCAAATCTGCGGTCTGTAATTTTACCACCAAATTCGGTATAGGTCATGCCTGTGGTTGCATTTTGCGTATGCAACAAATCGAAAACTTCCGGTTTTAATGCCGATGCTGCAATCATGGCTACAATAACACGCTCCCTAAAATCGAATCTGTATTTAATTAAAAACTGTTCGTAAGTACTTCTGTCGCCAACAATAGGTGGTTTTACATCGTAAATGGATTGTTCGGTTTCGGCGACATTAAAATACGATTGTAAACGAATGCTGATTAGTTCTTCTAACCATTTAAATTCTTCCTGTAAAAAGGTTTCGGTTGCTAAATAATGATTTATCTCCATTGTGTATGAATTATAGCAGGTTGCCAAGGTAATATTATCATGTTAAGGCTCCATGGTAAAAAATCGATGAGTATGTCTACACCATTTTTTTCAACAAATATATGGTAGCCATTCTCCTGAATTTCCAACTTACCGTTTCGCATTAAAAAGGTGTTTTGAAGGTTTTCTATACTGGTTTGCCCTAATTTTTTCCAATGGTCTATTAATGCCATTAGTAACGAATTTGCCATGTCTGTTTCTCTATCGTTTAACACAATATCTAAAGGAATGGGATCATTAATTGCCATACCGCAAAGCACTTTGGGCATTGCCAACTCGACTTCCGCTACATTGCCATTATTGCCAGTGGCTAAAAAATAGACTAAATATACGGCTCGCCATTGCACCTCTTGGTTTTTAAAATGTTTGTCTGCTTCTAAATAATCTAAGGTTTTAAACAAGTTGTTTAAAAACGGATGGGTTATTATTATGCCTGCATGTGGCACATACCATTTCACTACTTCTGAATCCATTATATTACTGTTCTCTTCCATAAATATATCGTTTTTAGTTGTATTGTCTTGCTGTAAATTGGTAAATGGATGCTGTGTTGCATTACTTTCTGCTCTATTTTTATCATGTACAGCATGTCCTGTTGTATGCTCTGTTCTGTTTTTAGGGTTTGTTGCGCTTTCTAATGTGTTTTCTAATGTGTTTTCTGCTTTTGAATTTTCGGTTGCTGAATTTCTTGTTTTATGTTCTCCTTTAACTGTTTCGTTCGCCAATTGATGCATACTGCTATTTTTATTTTTGTTATTAACTTCGGAAGCATAAATACGTGCTGCCACTTCTTTAAATTGCTTTTCTGAGAAGTAAGTGGTTTGCTTTAAAAGATGATATATTACAATATTATCAAATACATTAACCTGAACCTTTTGTTGCCATACTTTGAAAAATGCTTCGGAAAAATGAATACTTTCAACAGTATGCTGCGATTTAAAAATTTTAAAGACCTGTGTCCAAAATGATGTTTCAAAATGAGAACTTGTTATGGGTCGTTTATTTGCCGGAATGCTATTGTAAATGGTTTCTAAATGCTGATAAAAGCTAAATACAACGTGCTTTGTATTGTTTTTAAAGCGGTGTTTTAAATAAGACAATCTGTTTGCTTCCGAAACCGTTTTGCTCCAGTTCGCAATGGCTTTTTGCGACCAGTTATGCTGCTCTAAAACCAAAATTGTGGTTTTAGAAAATGCTTGTTTTAATAGCACCATTTGTTTGGCTTTAACAATCCATTGCGGAAAAACACCAGTTTCCAAATAAAACAGAATGGCTATTTCATCTTCAGTTTGAGATAACACCAAATTACTGCTAGCAGATTTTTGGAACGTTTCCCACTTTACGAGTTGGGCTTTAAAGTATAAAATAGTCCTGATTTGCTGTGGTTTTAACTTAGAAAACACCATTTTCGGGATATAAAAAAACGCTTTTTTATCCTTTACATAATTAAAACAAAGAATTGGCTCCTTATTTATTAAATGCACTAAAGCCTCAATGTTTTGGACTAAGAGCGCCTTTTGTTGGGCATTTTTGGTGTTTAAATTCGTTGCAGTAAAAAATTGAAAAATGACTTCAACCGTGCTTTTATTTATTGCAATGTTATTTGTTACGCTGTTTTTTGCTTCGATAGCTAATTGCAAGCTATTTAAAATAGAAACAAATGCTAACGGCAGCTTATTGCCTGTTGCATGATGCAACAAATGGTTTTTATAAGCTGTTACAATGGATTTAAAACTTAGACTATACGTTTTAACTATGTGCTTTAATTGGTGGTTTATAAAGTCGGTTTTATCAAACGCTCTTAAATGTGAAATGCCATAATGTATGGCTTGGCTATAGCTGTTTGCTTTAAAATTTACTTCTGAATTTTTAATCGTTTCCTCGTTTTTGAAGAGGTTATAAATAGCGTTTAGACTTTCAGAAACAAATAAAAATTCTTTTGGAAACACAACCATTAGTAGTTTTTTAAAATGTATTTCACCACCTTCTTTAGAACACCATTTTAAAATAGTGTTTGTGTTGTTTTGCTCTAACAACCAAAGCTTGATGTTTTGAGCTTGTTGCCAGAAAATTGCCGCTTTACTTTCCAAAATATGTTTAACATCCTGCAACGAAAAGGCGCTAACTTTGGTTTTTATTTTGCTGTTATTTGCCTTGACTAATTCTGTCTGTAATGCCTGAATGGCAGCTAATAGTGCGTTGTTTTTTACATCGTTTTTAGAAAACGCCAGCACGCTTGTTTGTAAGGCGTCCAAAAAAAGCGGATAACTTATAGCATAGTGATTGGCGAATTTACTGCTGTGGTATTTTACAAATTCTTTAAGCTGAAAAAAGGAACTAAACCTGCTTAACGCATATTCCATAGTAAATAGCCACACAGCTTTTTTAATAGTAGAAAGCGACGACGCCACAGCTATTAATTTTTGCGTGTGTATCACCTCATCATGGTATTCTAAAATCACTTTTGCTCCTTTAGGTAATAGCACCAACAAGGCGCTTTCTAATACCTTTTCTTTTAAAGTGGCTATCCAAAAATGTTTGATTTTAGGTTTATTTTGTTTGTGTACCAGCCAATTTTTAATGGTTAGGAGTTCGGTTTTTGTACTGTTGCTTTTAAGCAGTAATTTTTCAATTTCCTGTATGGAAGCATCATTCTTTTCTTCGGGTTTTACAGAGGAATTGATAATTATTTCATCTTGAACGCTTTCTAAAATCAATTTAAAATCTGCAGCAGCTATTACTTTGTTTGCTGTCTTATTTAGCGTTTTTGTAAGATTAATAATTAGTTTATTTGCATTAATACCAACCTGGTTTGCCAACGTTTTTGTGTGATAGGCTATAAAACTAACTATCGAAAACCTATTGGTTTTGGCTAATAAAATATATGATAAGCTAAGCTCCCAAACCAAGTGTTTAAATCGGTAAAATGGTATGGAGATGTTATGTTTTCCGGAGTTATAAAAGTGAAATAAGCTATTATGGTATTCTAAAATGGATATCGCATGTTCTGCAGCTGTTTTTTTTAAGGTTGCTTCTAATACTGTTTCATTTAGCTGAAACACCAAGCGTTTAACTGCGGTTTTATTCCAGGCAAAGGCTTTCGATTTTACAGTAAAAGCATGGTCTTTTAGTATGTCTCGCCATTGCACTAAAAATGTGCTTTTATCTTTTACATTCCATGTGGCAACACCGTGTAACAAAAAATAAAAAACAGCATTAAACGTCGCATCTTCGCTATTGGTTATAGTAATAGAATGGCTGTTCGCCATCGCCTTTTTAATACTTTCACTTTCAAAATAAGCAATGAGTTGTTCGCGACTTTGGTTGATGACGTTTTTTTCGAAATCCTCCAGTAAAACAGGTTCTAATTGTAAATTAATGGTTTCAATTGCGATATTTTTATCTGCGCCATAACGGTTAAACACCTCGTTTAGCATAGCAGTAAAACGTGTATTGAATAAGCTAACTAACCGATTTTGTATTTCCATATTTTTAGATAAAGATGGAATATCGAAATCGAATTTTAAAGTCTGTATTTGATGAGCGTTTCCCATTAGTTACCTTTTTTTTCAAGATGCTTTTTTAAGAAATCGCTTAGTTTATAACTTAATTCTTGTGTGGTGTGAGATGTTCTATTTAAGGCTTGCTTCCAGTTAAGGTGTAAATCTTCAAAACGCGTCATCTCTTCTAAATCCAACCACAAAAAGCGAGCGCAAATATGAGCAGGCACCAATTTAATGATAATGCGTTCTGCCTCTTTTCGGAAGCCTTTATTTTGAAAACGCGTACTCCAATCTGGAAACACAAAACTCATTCTGAATGTTGTAAAATCACTATCATCTATTTCTAATAGCGCGTGGTCTATTAAATAAAAACCTTCGCTTTTATTAGACATGGCGTTAAAGGTATCTACAAAATAATGGACTTGATTTAATGCGGCTTTCTTTGTTTTTTCTATGGTTAACAACTTAGCATGATTTTGATCGCTATACTCTAAAACCACATAATTTTGTTTTCTGTTAGCAGCCTCGACAATTTTATAAGCACCTTTGTTGCTGCCTTTATATAAAAGCTCTGGAATAAGATTTTTGTTATGGGTATGGTAGGCAATTGTGTGTTGGCTATAACTAAAATTCTTTATGCGTTCAATTTTTAAATCGCTATAGATACTATCGTCTATTTTAGTAGCATCTACATGTTTTACTTTTTTATTTTTAATTTCAATTATATTATACTTTAACTTAGAAACTGCTCTGTATAGAGGTTTCTCTGGTATCTCGTTAATACTTAATCGTAAATAAATTTCTTTTTCTAAACTTGTAACTTCTTCAGAATTATAAATATTTCTATTGTAACCTATGTCTTTTATATTTTGAAGTAATAATTCTTTGCTTCTTATCTCCTGGCTTAAATGGTCTGCTTCACTGTGGAAACTGTGCATTTCGAAATTATCATCTAGATGCACATCGAATCTAGCCAACAAATGGGTTAACATGTTATTACGTGCTTTCAGGCGGTTTATTGGGTTTATTTCTACGGCATTTAACTTTGTTTTGGTTGTGGTAAGTTGTGTGGAAAAAATGTTAATATGGTTTTGCTCCACACGAGAATCTTCCCAATACAGTGGCTGGTGTAGTACATTTTCGGTAAGTGCTGTAATGGAAAAGAAATGGCTGGTATGCGCCAAACGCATAAAGGTGTTGGCTATAATTTGCTCGAAAGGTAATAAGTACGCCTTAAGCTGATCTGTACTATAAGCTTCTTGATTTTGAATGTAAGCATAACCATTTTCGTTTAAACCGTAAGCCTGCGGAAAATCGTTTTTAATGCTGTAGTAATTTTTAATATTTCTGTTTTTAGCATTTATAGAGTAGGTTTTCTGGTTGACTTCATTTTTTAAAACATAATTTCTACTGGTTACTCTAACCATATTCTCTATGATTTCGAAAACCTTAAAGAAATTTACAGCCATCAATTCTTTATTTTTATAAACCCTGATATTATTATCTAAATGTTTGGGTGTAAAAAACGGCACATATCCTTTTTTTAATTGAATTAACGATTCCTTTTGCGCTTCGTTAGTATCTATTTCCTTTTGTGTTTTTAGCGATTCATTATCGTAAATAGATAAATTATTAATCATTTGTACGCCTTCTAAAGCAGACACGATTTTTTTTATGGTAATGCTGGTAACGGTAGCTAAAAAAGGAGAAAGGTTACTTGTTTTAATGATGCCGTTATGCATTTTTGGGCCATCGAATATTTTGTTGTAACTCCAATGTTCTTCTAACTCCGTAAACGGTTGCCTGAGCGGATTTGGATTTATAAGGTACTCGTTAATGGTATAAAACATTTCGGCTAAAATGGTTTCAGCTTCCTTGTCATTATCTATATACATATCCACTTTTAGCGCTATTGCGGTAAATTTGGCTGCTTTTACTTTCATGTGTGGTACACCAAATGCTCTGTATTGCTTTAAAAGTGTTGTAACTCTTTCAATTGCAATGGGTGTTTCTACTTGTTTTTTCTTTAACAGAATGACCTCGAAGGCGGTGTTGTTTTCTTCTGAAGGCATCAACCAAACATTATTAATTTCTGGAACTGCATCAATAATTAGTTTACGATAATCTGCAATGGTCACAGGTGCTGTGGTAAGGATGTCTTCGGCTAAAAAAAGTGCATTGTTAGACAGGTTGAATGTTTTGTTTAGTGATGACGATGATAAAATGTCCTCGATTGAAAAGTCCAGTTTATACTCTATCTCTGTGAGGGTGTAGCATAGCGCTTCTAAAATGGTAACGCCTGGATCGTGCGTATTGTAGTCTGTCCACTCTTTACCAGACAGCAATTGTATCCAGCGTAAGGCTGTTTTTCTATGCTGGAAAAAATGAGATGGTTTGCCGCTTAAAACGGGAAATTGGTTATGTATAATATCTTCTTTCAAACTATTAAGTTGTACTAAAAAGATACAAGAGTAAAGGGAGCAGAAAAAGGGTATTACTACGTGTTGTAAGATTATTTATGCATAATGATTGTAAAATCGTTTTTCAAGTAATTATCCACAATTTTCACGTTACAGCTAAGCGTTTGACAGTACTCGTAGATTTGTGTTTTACTATGTGCCACGATGATATTTCCAGATTCAAAATACGCTGCGTTTAGCATGTTAAAAATGAATGCTTGGCTAGCCGCTTTGTAAAATTTTTCAATCATTTTTGTATAAAAATCTGGTATCGCGCTTTTGTATGATAATGCGCCACAGGCCACGACTACATCTACGTTTGGTAACTGGCAGGTAGTAAAATCTGTGTGGTAAAACCAAGTATTTTTCTGGTCTTTAAAACGCTTTTTTGCAAAGTCTATAAATTGGTTTTGAATATCTATGCCTATGTAATCGATGTTTACAAAACGCTCGTCTAAAAAAGCTTTAAAATCACCATCACCACAACCTATATCTAATACTGAAGCGTTATTAAAATCGAATAAAGACACAATAGCTTCGAACCTTAATTGTTGGGCTTGTTTGGTGGTCCAACCCATCATTTTAGAACGTGTAATGGTTTTGTCTTTTAATCTGACTGCGTGGAATTGTTTTATGTTTTGTTTTTCTATTATGGTCATACTTTTCATTATAAAGATTTGGAAGGTCCATAATGTTTAACTAAGTAATTTTCTTCTCCTTCTGCCCCAATTTCAACTAAAATTATAGTCCACATTTTATAATCTTTACCACCTTTGCTAGTAGTTTCATACTCATCTAAATCTAAAACCCATTCTCCATTGCCCTTTGGTTTAAAATAATTATAATCCTCTCGGATTAACTCTATTAAAGATGTATCAGTTTTAGGTAACGATTTTTCATTATGATCTTTATAATGTTTCCTTGCTGCTTTTGAGAGTTTTATTTTAGCACTTTTACCATTTAATTGAATAACACTCAACTGTTTGGTTTGCTTATTACTTGTTACTGCTAACTTAGGATTATTGGTTGGTTTATAAAATTTCATCTGCGTAGCCCTACTTCCCATATCATCTGCCTCTTTCTCCAACGCAACATTATCATTAACTGCCATGCCTGCAACAGTAGTTGTTGGTTGTACACGCCCTTGTTTTTGTTGTGCTACATGCCAGGCTTCGTGTGGTAAATGTTTTTCCTGTCCTGATGCTAAATGGATTTCGTTGCCTTGCGCATAGGCATGTGCCTGTACTTTTGCTGGTTTAGAAGAATTATAATGCACCTTAACATCGTCCATGGTATGACCAGACAAGGCTTCTACTCCAGATTTAAGCGAATCGGGCAAACCTGTTTTGTTTTTTTTATGTTGAATGGTTCTACCATTTTCAGATTCCTGGATTTTAAGCTGTAAGGATCTGTCCGATTTCGCTTTAGAGGTGTTGTTTTTAAGTGTGTTTTTTACCTCAGATTGTAATTGTTTTGATGTTTTATCTCGGTTTAAACTTTCAGCTTTATCAATAGAAGTACGCATAACATGAATATTTGGATACAAGTTAAAAAGCTTCGGGCATTTTAGAAAGCGTATAAATACCTGTTTATTAAATAATTACATCAATCCATTACGGTAGTTTGTCCAGCAAAAGTAAAAGCAATGGCACCACCAAATGCACAAAAACATTGTGAGGTATTATTAATTATTGGAAAGTTACCTATTAAAACAGTTGGATTTCCGGGAGTCCATGGTGCCGGAATTACTGGTGTGCATGGCATTGGTGTTAATACGCCAAGTGCTGCTGTCGTGGCAGCTGCAACTGCTGGATTAGCCAGCGAAGTACAGACTCCAAACGGGAGAATATTAACAAATGGAATGTTATCCATAATATTAGCGTCTGGCATAAACGACGTTGTGACTCTATTTTTTGGTAATACTACTAAACTTGAGGGTGCTGCTCCAAATGAGCATTGCATTAAAGCTCCCATACATACTTGCTGTCCCATAATTATTTTTCCTCTTTTTTAATTAATAATATATTTATTACAATCTCTACCACACGAATGGCTATTATTATAATCATAAATGTGATAAATAGAAATAACCAATATTCACGATTGTTTATATCTAAACAACTTAGGTGCTCATTGAATCTTGGTATTTTTACCAATAGCATGTTTGCAATCCAGGACATAAAAATAGCTGCTAAAACACCAAAAATTATAAATAAGGTGCTCTTTGCTAAAGCTACTTTTAACCACTCTAAAAATTTTGCGATATATTCCATTAGGGTATTCGGTTATGGTTTTTGTTGTAATTTTCTGTTCTATCATATCCTGAATATATTATATAACCCAGGAGCAAACTTGCGAATACCAATACACCATATAAAAACTGTTTTTTTGCAAAAAACAGGATTAAAATAAGTAAAGGAATACCTAATAAAATTATATTTTTTATCCACTGGTTTTTAAACACGACAGCTCGTACGGCCTGACTTCGTAATGATAATAAAAATCCTAACACAAATATTATACAGAGTATGTAGCCAAGGTTTTTTAGTACTTCTATTCCTGGCAGTAGTGGATGCCATTTGTCTTGGGTATTTAAAACTGGTTTAGTTTGGTCAGCGCTTATTACTTTTTTGGTGTTGCCAAATTTTTTAGATAGTGCGTTCCATAATTCGGAACGTCCATCGCCATATCCCAAAGCCCAGATTCCTGCACCAGCTAATTGTTTATCTTTTATAAAATCGTATTTTTTTTCTAACGTCGCAACATCGTCGAACCATACCTGAACGTTCTTGCCGCCTTCTGAAAACATTAAATATGCGGTTTCACTTTGAGGTTCGTAATTGGGTGTTTCTGGAAATTTTTCTTTTATGGTTTGATAGGATAAATGATCTTTAAAGACAGCATTTTTAGATGCTATTAAAGTGTCTAAAGTTTCCCACCTGCTACCATAGTACGGAAGTGATAATATTAATTTATTATTAGGTAAGCCATCGTCTAAATAGGTATTAACGGCAGTTTCAATACTGCCTTCTTTCCATATATCACCACTTTTAAGTGGTGCTACAGGACCTGCTATGTCACCCCATTTTCCATAAAAGTTTTTGCCCATAACTATAAAATGCTCGACATACGGATTTAACGCTTCAATATTAAACGCTTTAACCCTATCTATTGCAGGTAAGGTTAGATTTAAAGTCATCGCATTTTTCTTTAACCTGTTAGATAGATTTTTAACATAGTTGGTATAATTTAAACTTAATGATGCTGGAACATCTTCAAAATCTAAAGTCACGCCATTGGCCTGCCTTAAGGTTAACAGATTGTCTATTATATTAATAGAGTTTTGTTGTGCTTCTTCGTTAGTAAGAAATGTTCTGTTATTGGACGCCCCAAAATTTGTAATGGTTAGAAAAACTTTGCAATTATTATCCTGTGCTAAATCTATTACCGGATTTGTTTTCCAATCTCTAATGGATTTATATTTTCCGGTTTTCGGGTTTAAATCATAAGCAAAATAAGATAGCGAAGTGAGAATTTTATAATTATAATTCTCGTAGGCCTGCTGGTTTCCAAAGTAAGCATGAAAGCCAAAGATTTCGTTATCGGTTGTTATATTTACTTTTTTATTCTTTTTTTCAGGAATATCTACAGATTTGGTAACACTATTGGTTTTAGGAAGTAAGGCTAATTCCTCGCAACGTGTTAAGGTGTAGCCAGCATCTTCCTTATTTTTTACAGGCTTTTTTAAAAACCATTCGACTGCATTAAAATATTTATACATCTTGTTTTTAGCATAATCAATAATTGGAGATGGCTTCTGTTCTTCGGTGTTTTCTTTAACTGAATCGTTTATGGTAGTAATGAAATTAATTTTATTACTACCATAACCATAATTTACTTTATTAAATTCAACAGATAAACCATTAGCATGATTATGGTAAACAATACTTGAAAGTAGAATTAAAAATAAAACGGTTTTATTTACTTTAAATCTCATTTTAAAAAGTTAGAAGAACAATTTAAAAAAACCATAAGCAATAGGAAAGCGTAAAAATACTTATTTTTCGAGATTGCAAATTCACGTAGAACTACCTGTTTTTCAATATTTTAAACCTAAAACACTATAAATCTCATAGAATTATAATATATTTAAAGATATATAGTAAAAAGATGTTTACGCTTCCTAAGAATAGAAATACTTTTACTTTACATGCTATCAAAAAAACTTAAAAAAACCAATTTTAACGAACATGCAAACTTTGAAATACTACTAACAGAACGAGCAAATAAAAGGGTGGCTGGAGAACTGCACGATAACTTATCGTCTAAACTTTCCATACTTAGGTTTAAACTTTGCGATAAACCTAATAATACCGACTTTGAATTACTCTCACTTTTAGATAATATTATTGGATCTGTTAGAAAAATATCTCATGGCTTGTATTCTCCTGCCATAGAGCATTGTAGCTTTCTGGATGCTGTTCGCGATTTTGTTACACCGCTTCATAATTCTATAAATATTGAAGTACAATGTGTTAATGAAAAGCCGAAACCATTAAATACGATAACAAAGCTTAATTTATTCCGGATTTTCCAGGAGTTGATAAACAACATTCTAAAACATGCCAATGCGAGCTGTATATTAATTCGTATTCGCTTTACAGAGCAATCGGTTAGTCTTTCGGTAAAAGATAATGGTATAGGTTTTTCTAAAACATTGGGTAAGCAACAGGGTATAGGACTAACAAACATTGTCTACAGAGCTGAAGCCTTAAAGGCGAAGTATAAGTTTTTTACTAAAAAGAATCTTGGTACGCTCTTTATTATTGTTGTTCCACTAAATACTATTTAATATATGAATTCTAAAGTGTACATAGCATTGGTTGACGACGAATCTCTATTTAGAGAAGGTATTGCCAAACTTTTAAACGACTACTTGCACTACCAGGTTTTATATTCTTTATCAAGTGGTAATGAATTATTAGAGAAGCTTGATGCTGGCAGCCAATTTCCTGACGTTTGTTTATTAGATTTAAAAATGACTCCTTTAGATGGTATTGAAACCACAAAGGCCATTAAAGAAAGATTTCCAGAAAGTAAGATTATTATTTTATCTTCTTTTTACAGCCCAAGTTTTATTAATTATATGGTAAGATTGGGAGTGAACGCTTTTTTACCAAAAAATATAAATCCGCAGGAATTAATATTTTCAATAGATATGGTTCACGAAAAAGGGCTTTATTTTACTAAAGAATATGCCGAAGCTTTTAAAGTGCAAAACTTACAAATGCCCAAAAAACCACATTTTGAAAATAAAGAAAGTATTACTAAAAAGGAGCTGGAAATATTAAAATTAATTTGCCATGGCTTAACCAACCAGCAAGTTGCCGAAAAGACTTCCAGAAGTATACGAACTATTGAAGGCCACAGGCAACATCTTTTAGACAAAACAGGTGCTAAAAACACGGCTGGTTTAGTTGTTTTTGCATTAATGCACGAACTTGTAGATGTCGATAAACAATTGCTTGAATACACTATTTCACCTTCATGGTAACTAAAGTTATTCTGCTCTACTATAATTAATCGGTCTGTTTAATTTCATTATATTAAATTCTATTTTCCCATTACTACCATAATTACTGTGTGTCTTAATTTGTAGTTTATAGTTAAACTCATTACCTACCCAACGTAAGGATATTCTGTTCCAGAATTTCCAGCCATAAAAGTTACGGTTACAATGTATTCTTCCTTTTTTTCCTGCATAAGCGTTAGATGCTATGGCGTGAATAGAAGCATATTTGCCTTCTCCTCTTTCGCTATGTGCCATTGCAACGACTTCGAACATATTACAGCCTTCAAGATTATCTAATAACGTATGCCACTCGCCATCTGCCTTTGTAACACCCTCTGCATGCGTACCAATTTTGCTGCTTATATTAACAGAACCAACGTTTAAAGTACCATCTTGCGCTATGGTAATATTAGATTTAGGATTGTTACCAGTAGCAATGCTTAAAGATTTATTTCCTTTTTCACCTACCAAACTTATGGTCCATGCAGCTTCTTCTCCATTTATAACTTCGTAAAAACTTATTACTCTTCCGCTGGAATCTGTATCTGTTAAATCCTTTTGTTCTGTTTGTGGCGACAGTTTTAAACCGTGTTTAAACGATTTTGAAATTCCATCGTCCAATTTGTTTAAGGAGGAATAGATTAAATCTTTAAAATCGTTACCAGATGGGCGCATGCCATTTTCAAAACGTTCGTAAAGTGTATCTCTATTTAATTGTTTTGGTGTATGGTTTTGTTTTTTTGTAACCTGTTCCATATCTCTTAGTTTTAAAGTTCTTTTAAATTAAGAACGTAATATTGTTTCTTCTTAGTTTTAGCCTTTAACACTTCCTTTTCAAGACTATTTATATAGCTTTCTGCTTCCTTTTGTTGCGCATTATCTTTAGCCGTAATAATATAGGTTTGCTCTAAATCCATGTTACTAAGCGACAGCTTTTTAAATTGTGCATAGTCCTGTTGCGACTGGTATATTTTAAACTCCTTTGCTGGAACCAATATGGCTTTTCCATTAGATGGTTTTACAATGTCGCCATCGACACTCGAATCGAAATAAGTGTAACGATAATCGTCTTTCATAACAGATAATCTATTGTCTTTCGATACTCTAATAACTTGACACCATGGCACATCTTTTACTTTTGGGTGTTTGCTTATGGCGTATACTAAATTACCAACGCTAAATTCGGTTTCTACCTTTTTATAATCGGTTTTATCAAAATACAACCAAGGTGAAATTTGTCTCTTAATAATCTCATCAATTTCTACGTAAGGAATGTATTCGTTTATATTCTCACGCTCCAACCTGCACCTTACCTCAATCTCTTCATACTCGGGAGATTCTACTTCAATAGTTAATTCTGGTGCACAATGTGCTTCTACATACTTTTTAATGGCTAATTGCGTATTCTTATGAATATAAAAACTGCTTTTATCGCTCTCCTGATTAATTTTTGGCATCACTATAAGTTTTACCGTACCAGGATTTGTTCTGTCCGATCCTTTACTGTTTCCGTAGACTGAAGGTGTTAAGACTTTTATCCAGTTTACCTCTGGAAATTTCTCTAAAATCATTCGTTTATAATCTCTTGGCCTAATCATTCTATTTTTATGACCTAAACGATTACTAACTCTGGAATAAAACTTAGTTTCTTCTTCTTTTTGTCGACCACCAAAAGAATAAAAAGGCTGGGTAACAGACACTACAGATGCATTTTTGGTAATTATTTTATTTATAGATAAAGGTTTTAATATTTTAAATGAAGCATCCCTGCTTTTAAGCTTTCGCTTTACCATACCAACGTTAGTGTTTATATAAACACAACGTCCAATATATTTTAAGTTAGAGCTATCTACTGAAAGGCGAATCCAATCTTTATCTTTATCGAAAAGCGGATGGTTACTCTCTATATCTAGTGGTAAAAACAGTCTGATTATTCCTGTCTCCTGAGTTTCAATCGTTGTGTTTTCTACTACATTCTCTCCAAAATCTGACCAGGATTCTCCAGATAAATAGGAGATTGAAACCATATTATCATTGCTTAATTTTTTTTGCGAAGGAATAAGTTTAAAAAAAATGGAAATCTCTGTAAAAGGTTGCAGGTTTTCTAATCCTATAAAAAGATAACCCTTGTCCTGATAGGCATTGGTAAGCAAATTGTTATTTCTGATTTTTTTCTCATGAGCTTCTTTAATATTTCCAAATGGGTGCATATGAAAAAAATCGAATGCTTCAGTTTGCTTCACACTTGTAATACTATTAAAAGAAATAGACTGGTTAGCCTTGTAGTTTATGCTTAGCTTTCTTACCAAGGGCACATAAGGCGGTTTCGGCGGAAATTGGGTGTCCTGTTTTTTACGATTTTTTATTGCACTTTGCCCATATAGCGTCATTTCTTCTTGGTAGATAGAACTACCAAAACCTATATTTGGGGCTACCAATTCGAAACCAATAAATGCTAAAGGAAACGTGTTCGGGTTTAAAAATTCTGAATTGCTATTTAGCTTGTTGCTGGCTGGTTTGTCAATATATTTTTCAGGAAAATGAGTTTCATTTTTTAAAACTCCGTTGTCTACGGCAAATAAATTTTCAGTAGTTTTATTAGTTGCATAATTGGTAAGTTCTATTTTAAAAGATTGATCTGTAATCGTTTCCGTTTTATAATTATTGTAATAGGTTTTAAAATTAGGTTTTGGTAAATCTGCCCATTCTATTTTTAATTTTAGATGACTCATTTTCTTATTCAGCCATTCATTAGCTCCAATATAAAATCGATTACCTTGAAGCGGATTAATTCCAAGAAGTGGAAACGGATTGGAAGCATCTACCAAACCGTGTTTGTTGTAAACTATGAAATCGTTAAAGTTGGCTACGGCAACATCTATATCTAAGGTTTTAACTGTTAATTGTTCTAATAATGAAAATGGATAATATGCAGAATCCTGTTTTAATTTTATACTTAGCAAAGGCAAATTCGAATCGAATTTTCTTTGGTGTATGGCTTCTGAATAGTTAACCCATGAAGGAAAATTTTCAGACAATACGAACGAAAACTCTAAACAGCAGTTTTCATTACTAAAGGCATTGGTAAAATTAGATGAATACGCTTCAATAGCTAACCAACCATTTGCTGTAGTTATTTCCATATTAAAAGCATTATCTATAAAACGGAATAGCATTTCTTCCTTAGAAACTAAATCAATATCATTGCCTTGCGTTACTAACTTTTCTAAAATGGAATCGCAAGCCTGTATACTTTCACTTTCTAATTTGTAAGAAAGTTTCACTGTTCTTTCACCAGAGTTTAAATTAAAAATTGGAGATGCAACAGCCCAGCCAACCTCTGGCAGTTCTTTATTGCTTTTATAGCTTTGCGGCCCACCAAACAATGGCCATGCATTACTAATAACCTGCTCTTTTTTAATGGTTTCCAAGGGAATATTATCCATATAAACACCTGTTACCATATTAGCATATTGTAATGGCAATACGCTTTTGTTTTTATGAAACAGTAGTGTTTTTAAAGCTGTAATATTGGCTCCTGTTAGTGGTATGCTTTTTTCATTTTTAAAAATAATTTCTTCGCCAGTTTCGTCTTGTCCTGCCGAAAATAAACTACCACTTTCTATGGTTGCTGTGTGGACACCTAAAACCAAGTCAATAAACAAGTATGCATAATCCGGCTCTGCGTTAAGCTGTTTTTGATTTAAAATTGTTCTAAAATAATAATCTAAATGTCGTTTAGGTATTTTATTTACTTGTTGCTGTATTGTTTGGTAACTTTTTAAAAACCCAAATAGCAAACCTATATGTGCAGGATGCTTTCCGTTTTTAAGCATGTTATTAAAATCCTCTCCTTTAGACTTCTTTTTTAAAATGAATAAGCAATTGATTCCTTCGTTTACAATATCTCTAAATAGATTTTTTTTTGTGTCCTGTGGCGCGGATGCAAGATAGTTTAAATCGAAAGTTGCTTTAGTGTTCTGCAACCATTCTATCCAGATTTCTAAACTTTTTAACTGCTCTGGTGTACATTCTTTTAGTAAACCTTTTAAGGATAAAATATTAAAAAACAAATCGCCAGCAATAACAGAGCGTATTTCTTCTAACACCCAAATTCCATCGACCAAAACCGCTTTGTCGAATAATTGTTTTAAAATCTCAAGTATCTCTATTATTAAGTTCACAGCTTTAGATTCGCCATCGGAATCCCAAAACTCTAAGATGTTTTTTTTTCGGTTATTTAGTGTAATGGTATCTAAACTCGAAATATCCAGCCATAGAAATAAAGTTTGCTGCGAGTACATTTCGTCCCATTTACCTAAGGTCGCTCCATCTTCGTTTACAAAAGGAATTTGTTTTGCATAGCCTAAAAACAGTTGCATTAAATCTCTAACAGAGCGCTCATCTAACCTTACATAATCTGGCTGGAAAGGCTCTACCGAAACGTTAACATCATCAATAGATTCTATCATGGCTCTCTATATTTGTGCCTTGCCCAATGTAAAATGGGTAAACAAGATTGTGGCGACTGTTTGTGTCCCTAATAATATAATCTACATTAACGTAAAGCGTATCGGCTTCAATGGTTAAATCGACCGTTTCAACATCTACTCTTGGCTCATTAAGAATAATGGCATTTTTAACCATATCGATAGTAAAATGGTATAAGGTATTATCCATTTCTTCAAACACAAGTTTTATTAGGTCGCAGCCATATTCAGGCATCATGACGCGTTCGCTTTTCATGGTAGATAAAAGAATAAATAAGCTTTCTTTTATATCTTCTTCGGCAGAAACCATGTTTGTTTTTTTTGTAACAAAGTTGAAAGTAGGTGGAAAGCCCCAACCAGTACCAAGAAAAATATTTGGTTTTAATTCGCTCATAATTAAAGAATTATAAGCTACAATTTAGAGAAGTTTAGCGCTTTAAAAAACAGTGTTACTACTTGTTTTTAAAAAAGAGAAATATTTATTGTTAGCTTTATTTTTTCTTTTTTGCCTTTTTTACAGCATTTTTATTATTCCAACTTTTAATATTAGAATATAGGGTTGGGTTTCCTTTATATATTCTAAAAATATCTGCTTTACCATCTCCCGATGAATTACCATGCGAATCTCCTTTTTTACTACCAGCAGTAGTTGTATCGGTTTTGTTTGCGCCACCACTTGCCTCATGAGTACCCATTTTTCTTAGCAACAGTTGTCTTTCTTTGTTGGATAAAGTATCCCACCAACTTACTGCAGACAATGGTTCTCCTCTATCTTCCTTTGTACATTTACATGTTTTTTCGTTTTTACCACAATTTTCACATTTAGTAAATTGAATAGTTTGTGATTTATCGTTTACAAGCTTTTGAACTTTTCTTTGAGCAATTGCTTCTGGTCTATTGTCTACAAATTGAAGTGAAGCCTTTTCCCTATTTTGTTTTTGAAAATTATCGGGAGTAAAAGACTCGCTCTTGTTTTTAGGTGTTTTATCAATTTGAGCTTTCATGATTTTTATTTATTTAATTAATAGCTACCATAGCACCTTTAATGGTTGTATTTCCTCCTGCTTTTAACTCAGCAGTGGCTCCACCTTCGGCAGAGTATGCCATTTGTGCTTTAGTTTTTGTGTTGGCTCCAGATCTTGTAAGATCGGCAGAGGCTTTTATGTCTATGTTAACTCCAGACATTTTTATATCGTTAGTGGCTTCTATAATAATATCTTTAATACTATGTATGGTGATACCATCTTCATTGAGTTTAATCTCGTTTTTATGCTGGTCTGTTATAGTAATTGCTTTGTCCTCTTCACTAATAATAATACTATTTTTAGCAGGTGTTTCTATTTTAATTATTTTAAGTTCGTCATCAAAATCCATCGTCATTTTACTGCGCGTAGTAATCGCTTTGTGTGTGTTTTTTTCATCAGGCACTAAAGCCGGAGCATTTTTTTTACTGTATACGCTTCCTAATATTATTGGTGCAGAGGGATTATCGTCTAAAAAACCTAAAATAACCTCATCGCCAATTTCGGGATAGAAAAAGTTTCCAAATGTATTAGACGCATAAAAAGTGCTTAAACGTGCCCAAAGACCATCGTCTGATGTTTTTATTAATGGTAAGGTTACTAAAACCCTAAACGCTTGCGCTGGATCTTCATGTATTTTTTTTACCACACCTATTTGCAAACCATTAATAGCAGGTAATCTACCAGCTGCTGTGAGTGCATTTACTGGTACGTCTTGAGTAAACCAGTTCTTTCTTAACCCAATAGAAATCTCTGTAAACCAACGACCTTCTTTTAATTCATGGTGCACTCCAGAAACATAAGCTTTACCGTTTATTTTTTTTCCAACACCTTTAATCTCTATTAATGTGTTAGGTAGTATAATTGCACTGCCTTCGCAAAGTATAGTACCATGAAAACGAGATAATCGAGATTTTAAAAGCTGAGCATTTGCCCAGGATGTTAAAACATCACCCTCTAAAGGAACTGGCGATTGTAAAACCGCTTTGGCACTTAGAACACTCGAAAGTTTTTTCCCTGTTAAATCGCCTTGCGAGTTCACACTTGGCTCTACAGAGTTACCTTCTACAAGTGCTTGATTTTCTGTATCCCAAGCTATAGCTGTAACATCGGCAAGCTGATCATTACTACTTACCGAAATATCTAACTCAAGAATGTTATCGCCATACGTTAGAGAAAGTACTGGAGAACTGCTAATATCTGGTTTGGTAACTGTGGTTTTACCGTCGCTAGTAATTACAACTAAACCGTTTATTTCTGCACGCGACACTACAAAATCCCAATCTGTAGCACCATATTGTATTACTTTTTCATATTTATAAGAAGTGCTATCGACCGATTTTGAAAAAGAATAATTACCTAAAATTTTATTAATAATATCGCTATCGCTCCTATCAATAAAATAAGCATTGTTTTGCACTTTAGTTGTCTCGAAAGCTTTATCGAAACACTCGATAACTAACGATGGACCTTCCTCTGCATCAATTGAAATGGTCTGGCTTATAAGAATACCCTTAAAAATTGTTTTCTCTTTAGAATGGTAGCCTGCCTTGATTTCTATTTCGTTTCCAGGTACAAAATCTGAAGAATCGCTTAGTTTAAAATCCTCCTTTGCTTTGCTTCCATCAATGAGTTTTACTTTTGCTCTTGCAATTTTATTAATAGTCTTAAACACTTCAATTTCCATGATTTCTGCGTTTGAAGCTTTTCCGTTTATATTAATTTGAACCGATAAAAGATCTGATGCCTCTGCCATATATTATTTTTTTAATGGAGGAAATAAAAGTTTTGTACCAATGGGTACGTTTCTAAACGAATCTAATTTATTAGCCTCAGCAATTTGAATGTACAAGCTCGAATCATCATAGATTTCATTACAAAACAATGGAATGGTATTATGAATTTTAACTACTTTTAAATGATTAACATCTGGTGATTGTTTATTTGCAGAAGCTGCTAATAATTTTGAGTTTGAAAACCCCGAAAAACTAACATCTGCTTTCGCTCTTAACGGGTTACCATTGTCTTTAAAAAGCGTGTAAGAAATATCTAACTTTGTTAAATAACAGTAAAATACAAGTGTTCCCCAAGACAGTTTTATGTAATTGGTACGATGAATTTTACCATTATACTGGTATACAAGTTTTTTAAATTTTATAATTTGATCGTTAACGCTCCCTTTTTCCTTAAAAATTCCTGTGCCATCAAAATATATAGAGAACCCAACAGTTTCTTTGTCTACAGAATTAAACTTACCCGAATTTCCGGCGCCTTCAGCTACATTTTTAGTATCTGAAAATTTAACAGCATGATTATAGGAGTAACTCTCCGGATTAATGTTCACCGTATAATTGCCCACCTCCGAGCGAAAAGTATCGTTTGAATAGGCATAAATTTTAAGTTTATTAAGTTTTCCCATGCTAAAAAAATTTAGCGTTCTGCTTGTTTTCTACTGGTCTTTTTTATTTTCTGAAGACAGGCTTTAACAATATCATTTTTAAATTGGTTTTTATCAAAATCAGGATTTCGATTGTGGTTTTCCACAATACTGGTTTTAACCACTAATTCTTTTATAATGACTGTCATTTTTTTACCTGTTTTATTATTTTACTTGTAAAATAGTTATAAGAAAAACTAAGAGTTTCTATTAAAACTTCGTTATTCATTGCATCTAAATTAGCAGTGCTCCAACCCACAGGCCATGCACCAACAAAATCCCAAAGCATAATAATATCGCCTTCTCTATTTAATAAAGACACTTCGAGTTTTTTAGGCTTAATTGGTTTGGAAAACCCTTGTGATAACGAGTTATTAACCCATGTTAACAGATTAGAATTCTTAGCTACTACACCTCTTTTTAATTCCAAATTAGTGTACTTGGTTACTGTTGGCACCTTGTATTTAAAACGGTTTTCGCCACCTTCTGCAATTTCTTCCGTATTAATTTCGGACGAAATACCAGAGACCTCCTTAAAGCTGTAGGCTTCTGTTCCCACTTTTACCTGAAAATAGAAGCCAGCAACTGGATAAACCGATTGAGCACTCATGTTATTACTTGTTTGCTATTACTAATCCTTCGTGTGCAATTTCAATAGTCTCAACAGCTACTTCATTTCCATCAGACTTTAAATCGGTTCCTGTAATTTTAGTTGGCCATGCGTTTTGAAGTGTCCATGTCATGGTTGGATTCCCTTCTTCGTCTAACAACTTAATGGTAACAGTAACCCGTTTTACTACATTCATTTTTACAGTAGCGTACCAATCGTAAAACTGATTATCTTTTACAAAAACGCCTTTTTTAAGTGTTACATTACTTGATTTTACAATGCCAGGCATTTTTATTGTTGAAAATTGCGGGCTGTCGCCATGTCTGTATTCTATAATTTGAGATTCTATATCTAAGCCTGAAACTTCTTGAAACGAGGCATTTTCCATTCCTCCACCTAAATCTACAGTAAAAAAGAATTTAGATATTGGCCATACCTTTTCGCTTTGTTTTGATCCATCATCTGCCATAATATTATATTTTTAAATTAATGTTTTAGTTAACTGTTTACGATTTTTGCATTTGCTGCTCGAACGAAATCACAATAAATTCTGCTGGACGAGACACGGCAATTTTTACCTCTATTATCATCTTGCCTTCAAGAATATCGATTGCTGTCATAGTTGTTCCTAATCCAACATTTACGCTAAAGGCATCTGCCGGAGAAGCTCCTGCTAAAGCACCTTGTTTCCATAAATTGGTAAGAAAATTAGAAATCATAGATTGTATAGAAACCCAAGTGTTTTTTACGTTAGGCTCGAATACATAAGCTTTAGCTGCAAATTTTATGGATTGCTCCATCATAATTACAGTTCTTCTTACGTTCATGTATTTCCAATCTAAACTGTTGGCATCTAATGTTCTGGCTCCCCAAACCATGGTACCCAAACCAATAAACGGACGAATAGCACAAATGGCCTTACCTAATATTGGCGCATTTAAATCTTCTTGTTGTTTATGGTCTATTAAAACGGCTGGCGATACCACACTACTAACCGCGACATTAGCTGGTGCTTTCCATACGCCACGTTGTGCATCTACAAGTGTGTAGATTCCTGCCATTGCTGCAGACGGTGGTAACAAATTTTTCTTTTTTAAGATGGCTTCCATGATTAATTTATAATCTGGAATGGCAATATTTAAAACACTATTTATTGTTTCTGGTTTTAAAATTGAATCTGCAGCTTCTTTTTTCGTGGTAGCCGCATCAAGTGTTTTTTGCGCCTCTTTCTTCTTATTATCATCTGTTTCTTTCTCAACAGCCTCTTTAAGCGCAGTAATCTCATCGTCTGTTGGCACTTTCTTTGCTTCAGTTAATGCTGTTTGAGCTTCGTCTACAGCGGTTTGTGCTTTCTTTTTATCATCGTCTGATGCATCTTCGGCTAAGTCCGCTTGTGTTTTTTGCGCTTTCACTAAAGCTGCCATTTCTTTTTCACCAGGAGCAACAACGCCAATTAGTTGATCTAAATAAGGCTTTATAGTAGTAATTTGAGCAGGATTTAATGCCTCGTTAATATAGTCTTCGCATATTTGTTTTAATGTTGCTGCGGAATCATCATCTAAATTTTTATAGCTTACTTCTGGTGCTTGCAGGATAGTAGTATTTAACCAAGGATAATAGGCTGCACCATATTTTAGAGAACTTGAAGACACTTTGTTTCTAAATTCATCTATTGGATTATAAGTAGGATTATCTAATCCTTCGTCTCCTCTGTAAATATCTAAAATAGCCACTCTGTTCATAAAAGCGCCACAGTGATTAAGCATTTGTACTTGTAACGAATAACAATCGTTAACTGGTAAAAGCACCGCATCTGGTATTACCAACATGGTTGGTACTGTTTCTTTTTCTAATATTTTAATTCCTGCCATAAACGGGTTTGCCGAAAGTTGAGGATTAATAACGCCATTTTGATACGTCCCTACAGATATAATAAAACAACTTCCACCTCCATTTTGGTAGAAAAACTTCATCGATTCATATAAGTTGAAACGTGTATTTGCTTCAGCATTTAAAGAATAAGCTTTGTCGTTAATGTGTAAATCGTAATTTTTTGGATCTTCTACTGGTGTAGTAACCTCATCCATTTTGTAAGTGGTATGTGCTCCTCTACCAAAAAAGAGTTCGAATTCCATAAAAGAATCTACTCGAATGGGTTTATTAAGAAGAGATTGACCATTGTACCTTGATTTTTCGGTGTAACCAATAAATGCTGGTATTGCTGTTTCAACTCCTACTACAGAGTTAGGGAATGCATTTCTCTCATCAATGTAAACACCCGGAGTTTTTAAAGTTGGTGGTAATGCCATAATTTTTGTTGTTTAAAAGTTAAATATATATGTAAACTGGTGTCAACTCTTTGCTGTCTTCGGTAACCATTTTATATGTATAATTTGCAAAAGGTAATATCATGCTTTGCGCTTCTTGAAATCTTGATTCTTCCTTAGTTGTCCAAATAAGCTTTAATCGTTTGCTTGCTTTTTTTGAATATGCAATTGCTGTGTCCGATTGAAATTTTATAAACTCATCATCTTTACTAACCGCTTTAAATTGCCATGATCCTTCTTCGTCTATAATACTATAATCCCACTCTTTGTGTTCGGGCCTGAGTTTTATATTATATTCCCAAATCGTGGCTTTAGTTAAAAAGCGGATTTTAAATATGGTATCATCCTTTACATCACTTAAATTAATATTTATATATCCAATAGCGTTTTTTGGCGCCTGATGCAACTGTTCTTCGGATATTTTTAAATCGTCTTTTTGTTCACTTATTGTGGAACTACTTATCTCTTCCATTTCTGTATTAAACCAATAATAATGCGGTTTGTAAAAATTTACATCTTGACCGTATTCGGTATAATTATAGAAAGCTTCATTATCGCAAATCACCCAAAAACCAATAGATTCTATGTCATTTATTATTGCTTTATCCTCTTCTATATAACAGGCTATACTACCTAACTGCTTCCTAAACAAAAGCCTGTTGTTTCTAATTAGCGGAGCACTTGAATTAGCTGGTGTAATGCTTAAATGTTGAGCCAGTCCATTATCGTAATCATGTATTATTTCAATACTAAAAAATGGTTTCATGGCATTGGCACATTTACATTAGGCTCTTTTATTTCTGGTAAAACAGCATCAACAGAATCTGCGCTAATTTTTAACATTCTCATTTTATAAATTACTGAAGGCTGATATCTTGCTCCTAATGCGCCCCAAAATCTACTCATGTTATCAATATCTAAATTTACCAGCTCCAAACTTAATTTGTCTATGCCTTCTGGCATTTCAACCTGACTTGAATTAAAGTAAGGATTCTGTTGAAAAAATGTAATAACTTGAGATAACCAACTTAAACCGCTTTTGTACTGACTGTCTTTAAACAAAGCCGTAATTAAAATGTATAGATTTATATATACTGGCGATGCTTGTTTTTCGATAGTATTTCCTTGTCTTCTAATATTTGGCTGGTTGGCTATACTTCCTTCCTCTGCAATGTTTACAACAGAAATTACCAAAGCATTTTCTTGTGTCACAGCAATCTCTCCACTTGCAGTTACTAACCCAGACAGAACAACTATAGATTTATTGCTTGGATGTTTTCTAATTAAATAATCATCTAGTTGACTTGTTAAAAACTCTAAAGCCTTGGCTATCATTATTTTTCGTTTTATCAAAGTTGCTGATTATCAAGCGGATAAAAAAGAGTAGAATTACGTTAAATGAAAAAACGAGTATAAATACTTAGTAAAAAGAGCTATTAACGACAGTGTATTTACTAAACCTTTATAATTCCCTTAACGAAATAAGAGATTGAAATACTTAAATTCGCTTTAAAAAGAATGAACCATAAAATAACCACTTTCCTGCTTTTTTCTCTATTGCTTTTTAATTGCGCTTCGCGGAAAATAAGCGACGTGGCTTATTTAACGCAAGCCGAAACTAAAGCGGTTAACCAACCAACACTAAATATTTTTGAACCCAGAAAGACCGAAGCTGCTAAAAATCCTGTAGTTATTTTTGTGCATGGTGGTTATTGGACAGAAGGCGATAAAAAAACCTATGGTTTTTTAGGGCGTAATTTTGCTAAAAACGATGTAGTTACTGTAATACCTGGCTATAGTTTAAGCCCAGAAGGAAACTACGATACAATGGCTAAAGAAATTGCGCAAGCGGTACAGTGGACTAAAAATAACATTGAGGCATATAAAGGAGATCCCAATCAAATATTTTTAATGGGACATAGTGCTGGTGGGCATTTAATTGCGTTAATAAGTACCAATCCTAAATATTTGGAAGATAAAAATGTTATTAAAGGCGTCATTTTAAATGATGCTGCTGGTTTAGATATGAAAAGCTATCTCGAAGAGAATCCACCAACAAATGAGTACAATTATAAAACCACCTGGACCGAAAACCCAGAGAAATGGAAAGACGCCTCACCTATTTATTTTTTAGATAACACCGCACCTCCATTTATGGTTTATGTAGGAGAGAAAACTTATCCCTCTATTATTAAACAAAACGAAGCTTTTGTTAGTGCATTAAAACCCTATCAACCAAACGTTAAACAGATTTTTTTAGATAAAAAACACGTACCAATGATGTCGCACTATTTCTTTCCGTGGACTAATCGCTACGACGAAATATTACGTTTTATTAAAGAGCATTAAAAGAGAAATAATTTTTTACGGGTAAAGCTTTAAATCCAATGTTTGGTATTGCCATTTGGTAAAACCGTCTTTTAAATCGAAAATGAGTTTAAAGCCTGCTTCTTGCATTCTATCTGCGCATTTGGCACTTCTCCCTCCAGATTTACAGTATAAAATCACTGGTTTATTCTTGTCCAGTTTATCTATATCTTCTTCAAAAGTTGGAGAATTAAAATCTATATTTTGCGCACTCGCTAAGTGCCCTTCCTTATATTCTTCAGGTGTTCTAACATCTACCAATTGTACATTTTCTAAGGCTAAAAGTGTCTCCATTTCTTCTACAGAAACTACAGTTATAACGCTTTCTGTTTTTTTAGAACAACTGTAAGAGGTAAATAGCACTGCAAGTAATAAAACGGTTAAAGCTTTTTTCATGATTTTTTTTAAATTAGTTGGTTAATTTTACTCTTCCCTTGCACCAGTCCATTCCGAGAAACCACCAAGCAAATTATAAGCATTTTTAAATCCCATTTGATTCATAATTGCACAGGCCTGACCGCTTCTACCACCAGACTTACAGTACACGTAATAATTTCTATCTTTATCCAATGCTTCCAACTCGTAAATAAACGCCTGACCTTTAAAAATATTAAGATTTTTAGCGTTTGGAATATAGCCTTCTTCTACCTCTTCTTCCGTTCTTACGTCTAATATTAAAGCATTATCATCTGCTTCTAACTGTTGAGCCCACTGCTCTTGGGTTAAATCTGCCATTTTAAAATTTTAATACTACAAAGTTAATCAATTAATGTTTTGCCAAGTGATATTAATAAAAAAACCTGAAGTCATGACTTCAGGTTTTCTTTTAAATTTTAGGTATTAATTTAAACTTTTATAGAACAACCAATGGCCTTAGTTTCATTAACCTCTACTTCTTCACCATTTAATAACGCGTTAACCGCATTCTCGACATATTTATTTTTAACTTCGTTTGCATCTTGATAGTTATCGTCTATGGCACCAATATATCTTACAATATTACCTTCCTCTGTTTTTTCCAACACATAGATATGTGGTGTTTTTGTAGCACCATATCTTGGGTACACATCCTGCCCTTTATCCATTAAATAAGGAAAAGTAAACCCTTTTTCTTTTGCTCGTTTTTGCATTGCTTCCATATTATCTCCAGGCTTAACCTTTACATTATTTGGCATTATTGCAATTACAGGATAACCTTTAGGCGCGTATTTTTTATTTAAGGCTTCAATTCTGTCTTCGTATGCCACTGCATAAGGACATGTATTACAGGTAAATGTAATTATAAAGCCTTTTGCCTCATCAAAATCTGACAGAGACATCATTTTGCCGTTGATATTTTCTAATTTAAAATCGGTAGCTACGTCTCCAATTTTATAGCCATCGTTTTTTGTTTTGTCACTTTTGGTGAATGCTGTTACACTAATAATTAATGCTAACAACAGCGCTAATTTTACTACGTTTTTCATTGTTTTATTAATTTAAAAATTTATTTACTTCTGCTTTTAATTCCTGTAAGTTAAACGACTTTTCGTAAAAGCTTCGTTTATTTTTATTGTATATTACTGTTGCTGGTATTGCTCCTGTCCAGTCTTCGCTTACTTTAGGCACCCAAGAATTGGCGTCTACATCGTTTAAAACTACAATCTTAGATTTTAAATTTTTATCTTTTATAAAAGGTTTTAATTTCGTTTCATATTGTTTAGGGAAATCTAAACTTACCAAAATTACCTTCACATTTTTAGATTGATATTCTTGATTTAGGGTTTCAAAATACGGTAATTCTTTTACGCAAGGCGCACACCATGTTGCCCAAAAATTGACAACATACACATTATCGTCTTGTTTATTTAATAATGGCTCGAGACCTTCAAAATCGTAAACTTCAAGTTCAATCGCTTTGTTATTTATTGATTCTTCCTCTTGCGTAACTATAGCATGTGAGTTAGCATCTTCTTCTTTATTAGCTACTTCTCTTTCTTGTTTACAGGCTATAAATAAGACAACCAATATTAAAACATATCTTTTCATTAGATAAAAATAAACAGACAAATCTATCTATTTCACTTTTTAACAAATAATTACGTTAAAATTAATTTGTTAATAGCGATTTCCTTTATATATTTGAGTTTTCAAAATTTAATTATGAACGCAACTTTAAATAATTCTTGGTGGTGGAATTCTCGAAACTATAACTTCGTGAACTAATCCTATAAGTATTATTTAATTAACTATACAAAAAGGCTTGTCTCACGACAAGCCTTTTCATTTTAACCAACATTATGAAGACGTTTAGCCTTTACACACATTATAAAAAAATACTTGCTGATACTATTACTCCTGTAAGTATTTATTTAAAAATACGCGATAAATTTCCTAATAGCATTTTGTTAGAAAGTAGCGACTACCATGCTAATGACAATAGTTTTTCGTACATCTGTTTTAATCCCATAGCCTCTATAAAAGTTTCTGGAAATACTATTGAACAAACTTTTCCAGATGGTAGTATATTAAGAAACCGCACGAAAGATGTGCCTAAAATGATTCATAAATTTACTAAGCGTTTTAAAGTAAATTCTGAAAAAGATTTTAAGTTTATAAACAATGGTATTTTTGGCTACACCACTTACGATGCTGTCAAGTATTTTGAAGATATTGAAATTTCTAAAAAACCAAATTCTATAGACATACCAGAAATTTATTACGCTGTTTATCAAAATATAATTGCTATTAATCATTTTAAAAATGAAGCTTATGTTTTTGCACATTGTCATGATGCAGAAAACAATATAGAAGAGATTTTAAATATTATTAAATCGCGGAATTTTGCATCATATGCTTTTTCAACAGATTCTAATATTCAATCTAATTTAACAGATGAGGAGTACAAAGCTCACGTAGAGTTAGCAAAAAAACATTGCGCGCGAGGCGATGTGTTTCAACTGGTGCTTTCAAAAAAATTCTCTCAAAAATTTAAAGGCGACGAATTTAACGTCTATCGAGCCTTACGCAGCATAAACCCATCACCTTATTTATTTTATTTCGATTATGGCGATTTTAAAATTTTTGGAAGTTCGCCAGAAGCTCAATTGGTTGTTAATAATGGCACTGCAGAAATACATCCCATTGCAGGAACTTTTAAACGAACAGGAAATGATGAGAAAGATACCGAATTAGCAAAACAATTAGCTAGCGATGAAAAAGAGAATGCAGAACATGTGATGTTAGTCGATCTTGCAAGAAACGATTTAAGCAGGCATGGTAGTCAAGTAAAAGTAGAAACCTACAGAGAAGCACAATTTTTCTCGCACGTTATCCATTTAGTTAGTAAGGTTACTGGAAAAGTACACGAGGGCACGCCTACTATGCAGGTTGTTGCAGATACATTTCCTGCAGGAACTTTAAGTGGTGCTCCAAAATACAAGGCTATGGAGCTTATAGAAAAATACGAAAAAACAAGTAGAGCTTTCTATGGTGGCGCTATTGGTTTTATGGATTTTAATGGCAACTATAATCACGCCATCATGATTAGAACTTTTCTAAGTAAAAACCATCAACTCCATTGGCAAGCTGGAGCAGGTTTGGTTTCAAAATCCAAACCAGAGGACGAGCTACAGGAAGTATATAATAAATTAGGTGCGTTAACTAAAGCTATTGAATTAGCACAATACATAAGTTAAAAGCAAATCATCCACTTAAAAAGTGAAAGAATAATAAATAAATTATGAAGGTTTTAGTAATAGACAATTACGATAGTTTTACATACAACTTAGTCCACTATTTAGAAGACTTGGGTTGCGAAGTAACCGTAAAACGAAACGATAAATTAACATTAAATGAAGTGGACGCGTATAACAAAATAATACTGTCTCCTGGACCAGGAATTCCAGACGAAGCTGGCTTACTTAAAGCCATTATTAAACAGTACGCGCCAACTAAAAGCATTCTTGGTGTATGTTTGGGGCAGCAGGCAATCGCAGAAGTTTTTGGAGGAAAAATTATAAATTTAGACACCGTTTTTCATGGTGTGGCTACCAAAGTTAAAGTAACCGTTAATAACGAAACACTCTTTAACAACATGGATAAAACTATTGAGGTTGGGCGTTACCATTCTTGGGTAGTAGATGCAAATTTACCCGAAGAATTAGAGGCTACCTCAATAGATGATAATGGACAAATTATGTCTTTAAGACACAAAGTTTACGATGTAAAAGGTGTGCAATACCATCCAGAAAGTGTGCTTACGCCACACGGAAAACAGATTTTAGAGAATTGGATTAAGGATTAGTGTTCAGTGTTCAGTAAACAGTATTTACTAATTTGAATAAGAGTAAAGAAATTAATAAACAAGAAAATAAAAAGTCAAGTCCTAAATTCCGACTAAGTCGGAAAACATCAATCTGCAGAAATAATGAGCGAAAAAACGTAACTGCGAAGCGTAGCTTCAAGCATGAAGTTTTGGTAGCGAATGATCCGTAGGAATTTCCTCAGATTGATTGTGATTTTTTGGTTCGTTTTGCATCAAGGCAAAATGAACAGAAAGAAAGCCAGATTACCGCTCTGTCTGCCGACAGGCAGGTTCGCGGAAATAAAAAACAAGTTTTACAATGAAACAAATACTAAACAGATTAATTAATCACGAAAATATAAGTAGCGAAGAGGCTAAAAAAGTATTGGTAAATATTTCCGAAGGACAATATAACCAAAGTCAAATTGCTTCATTTCTTACTATTTTTATGATGCGAAGCATTACGCTCTCAGAACTTCAAGGTTTTCGCGATGCACTTTTAGAATTATGCATACCTGTGGATTTATCGAATTTTAACGCCATAGACCTGTGTGGTACAGGAGGTGATGGTAAAGACACATTTAATATTTCAACGTTATCCTCATTTGTTACCGCTGGAGCAGGCGTTAAAGTTGCTAAACATGGTAATTATGGTGTTTCGTCGGCTTCAGGTTCATCTAATGTTATGGAAGCCCTGGGTGTGAAATTTACAAACGACATAGACAAATTAAAAACTGCAATAGATCAGGCAGGAATTTGCGTTATGCATGCACCACTATTTCACCCAGCCATGAAAAACGTTGCACCAATTAGAAAAGAGCTTGGCGTAAAAACATTTTTTAATATGCTCGGTCCCTTAGTAAATCCGGCATTTCCAAAAAATCAAATGGTTGGTGTTTTTAGTTTAGAGTTACAACGATTGTATGGTTACCTTTATCAGAATACCGATAAAAATTACAGCATTATTCACGCTTTAGATGGTTATGACGAAATTTCTCTTACCGGAGAAACAAAAATTATTTCTAATCTGTCTGAAAACATTTTACAACCTTCAGATTTAAATATCGACAAAATAGAGCAATCTCAAATTTCTGGTGGCACAACAGTAAAAGAAGCAGCAAGAATTTTTAAAAAGATAATTAGCAACAAAGGTACCGAAGCTCAAAACAACGTGGTTTGTGCTAATGCAGGATTAGCTATAGCTACAGTAGAAGGTATTTCGCATACCGAAGGATTTAACCGTGCAAAAGATAGTCTTGAAAGCGGAAAAGCGAAAGCTTGTTTAGAAAAATTAATAGAATTGAGTAGATAGAAAGTAAGCATTATTTAGTCGCAGTTAGCAGTACCAACTCATAAAGAAAAAGATTAATAAAGTCGGAAAACATCAAAATTCAGAAATAATGAATGAAGGAATGAGGATGCAAAGCGCAGCTTTAAGTACGAAATTCCGAAAATGAATGATGCTTTAGCAATTTCCTTATTTTGATCGTGATTTCCTGTCTGCCGACAGGCAGATTTGGTTTTGTATTTAATTTAAAAGGTCTACAAGACCTTTTAAATTAAATAGTGCATCAAGGCAAAATGAACATTAATAAAAAATAAATATGAATATTTTAGATAAAATAACTAAAGACAAACGCATCGAAGTAAACCTTCGAAAGCAACTTATACCTACTAAGCAGTTAGAGCAATCTATATTATTTGAGCGTAAAACCATTTCACTTGCTCAAAAATTAAAAAACAGCACAACAGGTATCATTGCAGAACACAAACGTCGATCACCATCTAAACAAGTTATAAATCATGATTTAAACATGTTCGATGTTGCAATTGGATACGAAGATGCTGGCGTTTCCGGCATGTCGGTTTTAACAGATGGTAAATATTTTGGTGGCTCTTTAGACGATTTATTGACAGCGCGAGCAAGCTGTAATTTACCTTTACTACGTAAAGAATTTATAATTGACCAATACCAAATATTAGAAGCCAAAGCTTATGGTGCAGATGTCATTTTATTAATCGCAGCCATACTCTCTAAAGATGAAATCAAGCAATTTTCAGAATTTGCAAAAAGCTTACATTTAGATGTGCTTTTAGAAGTTCATAACGAAAAAGAATTAAATAAATCAATAATGCCAAGTTTAGATATGCTTGGTGTAAACAATAGAAATTTAAAAACGTTCGAAGTCAGTTTACAAACCAGTAAAGCATTAAGCCAATTAATACCTAACGATTTTGTAAAAGTTTCAGAGAGTGGGATTAGTAGTGTTGAAGCTATAAAAGAATTACAACCTTATGGTTATAAGGGTTTTTTAATAGGTGAAAATTTTATGAAAACTGAAAACGCCGGAGAAAGCGCAAAGCAATTTATAAAAGCATTAAATAACGACGTCACTTCGAGTGATTTTTGAAGCATGAAAAAAATCGTATCGAGAAGGCTCTAAAAACTTTTAAATCGATTAAAAAAATTACTCGAACAGAAATAAACAAAACATAAAAAACATTAACTAAAATAGATTCCTGCATCCACAGGAACGCCAAAGACTATGAAACTAAAAATATGCGGAATGAAAAATGAAAACAACATCTTAGATGTTGCAGACCTTAATCCAGATTATATGGGTTTTATTTTCTACGAAAAATCGCCACGCTATTTCAATAACACTATTCCGGAACTCCCTGAAAGCATTAAAAAAATAGGCGTTTTTGTTAATGCAACTTTCGATTATATAAGAGGTAAAGTTGAAAAACACAACTTGCTAGGCGTGCAATTACATGGCGATGAGTCACCAGAACTTTGCGCACAATTAAAAGCACTCGACATCATCGTAATTAAAGTATTTTCTATAAAAAATCAGTTCGATTTTAAAGTTTTAGAGCCTTTCGAAGCGCATTGTGATTACTATTTATTCGATACCAAAGGCAAAGAACCAGGTGGTAATGGTTACACCTTTAACTGGAACGTTTTAAAAAAATACCCATCTATAAAACCCTATTTTTTAAGTGGTGGTATTGGTCCAAAAGAAATAGACTCATTACTCCTGTTTTTAAAAAGACCCGAATCAGAATTTTGCTGTACGCTAGACCTAAATAGTAAATTCGAAACAGCTGCAGGTTTAAAAGACACCACTAAATTAAAAGCATTCAAGCAAAAATTAGTAGCAACTAATTACATACGATAGAATAAAAATTATGAAATATAATATTAGCGACAACGGTTATTATGGCGAATTTGGAGGCGCTTACATTCCAGAAATGCTATATCCTAATGTAGAAGAGTTACGCCTAAACTACTTAAAAGTAATGGCAGAACCATCGTTTAAAAAAGAATTTGACCAATTATTAAAAGATTATGTTGGCAGACCTTCTCCTCTGTATTTTGCCAAGCGCCTTAGTGAAAAGTATAAGACTAAAATCTACTTAAAAAGAGAAGATTTAAATCATACAGGAGCACATAAAGTAAATAATACCATCGGACAAATTTTAATGGCACAACGTTTAGGCAAAAAACGGATTATTGCCGAAACTGGCGCTGGACAGCATGGTGTTGCTACAGCTACCGTTTGTGCGCTTATGGGTATGGAATGTATTGTTTATATGGGAGAAATAGATATTGCGCGCCAAGCACCAAATGTGGCACGAATGAAGATGTTAGGCGCAACAGTCGTACCAGCAACTTCTGGCAGTAAAACGCTTAAAGATGCCACAAACGAAGCCATAAGAGATTGGATTAATAATCCGGTAAACACACATTATATTATAGGTAGTGTTGTTGGTCCGCATCCTTATCCAGATATGGTGGCACGTTTTCAGGCCATAGTTTCAGAAGAAATACAATGGCAATTACAAGAAAAAGAAGGTAAAACAACACCAGATTACGTTATTGCTTGTGTTGGTGGTGGTAGTAATGCTGCTGGCGCCTATTATCATTATTTAGAAAATACCAATGTTAATCTTATTGCTGTAGAAGCCGCTGGAAAAGGTGTGCATTCTGGAGAAAGTGCAGCAACATCGGCATTGGGAAAAGAAGGCATTATTCATGGTAGTAAAACCTTATTAATGCAAACTAACGACGGACAAATTACCGAGCCCTACTCTATTTCGGCAGGATTAGATTATCCTGGAGTTGGCCCAATGCATGCCCATTTATATAAAACTGGGCGTGCCGAATTCATATCGATTACAGATGACCAAGCCATGGAAGCTGGGTTAGAACTATGCAAGCTGGAAGGCATTATTCCTGCCATAGAAAGTGCACATGCCTTTGCTGTTTTAAATGAGAAAACATTTAAAAAGGATGATATCGTGGTAATAAATTTATCAGGTCGTGGTGATAAAGATTTAAGTAACTATATAAAATATTTCAATTTATAGAATTATGGCGTTACTTTTTACTCATACCTACAAGGTTTCAAAAACCTTGCAGGATCGCAAAAAGTCAGGCTTTCAAGGCTCGCTCTCTGCGAGGAGCTCAAACAAACCTTTCAATCCTTAACGCAGTGAGCTGTTAGCTGTTAGCAGTTAGCAGTTAGCAGTTAGCAGTTAGAAAAAATGAAAAATAATTTAAGCTAACAAAAACATAATAAAGAGATTAAAAAGTATAATTAATAAGATTCCCACTTCCGTGGGAAATGAATATGAATAGAATAAACCAAAAACTAAACGAAGACAAAAAACTACTGTCAATATACTTTACGGCAGGCTATCCAAAACTAAACGATACCGTTTCAATAATCGAAAACCTTGAAAAAAGTGGTGTGGACATGATTGAAATAGGACTTCCCTTTAGCGATCCATTAGCCGATGGGCCAACCATACAAGCCAGTTCAACCGAAGCGTTAAAAAACGGCATGACAACCCAAGTGCTTTTTAACCAACTAAAGGACATTAGAAAAACAGTTTCTATTCCATTAATAATTATGGGATATTTTAATCCTATGCTTCAATATGGTGTGGAAGCATTTTGTAAAAAATGCCAGGAAATAGGAATTGACGGATTAATTATTCCTGATCTTCCTGTCGCAGTTTATAATGAACAATACAAAGCAACATTCGAAAAACATGGGCTTATTAATGTGTTTTTAATCACACCACAAACAAGTGTGGAGCGTATAGAATTTATAGATTCCATTTCTAATGGGTTTATATATATGGTAAGCAGTGCAAGTGTTACTGGCAATAGTTCTGGTTTTGGTGAGCAACAAACCAGCTACTTTAAACGCATCGCAGATATGACATTAAAAAATCAGCAAATTGTAGGATTCGGGATTTCTAATAATGAGACTTTTACTCAGGCTACCAAACATGCTAAAGGCGCTATTATTGGTTCGGCATTTATAAAACATCTAACAAAAAACGGAACATCTAAAATTGATAATTTTATAAAATCAATATTAAATTAAATTTATATATTGCCTTTTTTTAACAAACTAACACCCTAAATTTATGGAATGGTATTTAAAAGTCGTAAGAGATAATTACGCAAATTTTGAAGGAAGAGCAAGACGCCAAGAATATTGGATGTTTACACTTATTAATGTTTTAATAATTATTGCGTTAGCAATAGTTTCTGGAATATTGGTTGGCGTAACAGAAGAACCTGCGTTTATGATTATTTACGCGTTGTATGCACTTGCAGTTTTAATTCCGGGTCTTGCGGTTTCGGTAAGACGCTTGCACGATCAGGGAAAAAGTGGTTGGTATTATTTGGTATCACTAATTCCGTTTGTTGGAGGCATCTGGCTTCTTGTTTTAATGGCTACCGAAGGAGACTATGGTCCTAATGAATATGGTCCAGACCCTAAAAAACCTATTGAACCAACCCCTATTTCAGAAAGAAAGAACACGCATATTATTAGTTAGTTTTAACGTTTTATCAACAAAACCTTATGATAATATTAATAGAGAAATAATAAGTATTTATTAACTTAGTTATGAACCTAAAAATATAGAAATCATGGGAATTACTGAAGATAAAAGAAAATTTAAAACAACTAAAACACAAACAAATCCTACAAATCCTACGGGAAAAACGGATATAGAAACTAATAAATTTGATATCGATAAATCGACAATCAAAGACCAACAAAAAAAGAAATAATTTAAAGTTAACATATTAAATTATTATTTTGTAAAGCCTAAACTTAATACTAAGTTTGGGCTTTATTTTTATGCACAAAAACCATTAAAGGTTGAACTTTTTAAACGACTATCGTATTGTTTTACTGCTTTGCTTAACCATTGGCTTAGCTCCTTTTTTTCCCGAACCACATCTATGGGGAAAACTTAAATGGCTTTTAGGAGGCGCAAAAGGTATGCTGTTGAAAGATTGGTTAGATGTTTTGCTACACGGCTTGCCTTGGTTGTTACTCATTCGATTTTTACTTTTAAAACTATATAAAAAAAATGCCGCTTAACATTGTACTATTCGAACCCGAAATCCCTAACAATACAGGAAACATTGGCAGATTGGCTTTAGCCTCTGGCGCTAATTTACATTTAGTAAAACCGTTTGGTTTTGAAATTACAGACACTAGATTAAAGCGTGCAGGACTTGATTATTGGCAGCATATCAATTTAATATATTACGATAGTATTGACGATTTCTTCATAAAAAATAAAGATAAAACAATGGTATTTCTTTCAAGCCATGCCACAGAAGAACATTGGGATATTGAATTTAAAGACGACATGTATTTAATCTTTGGCAAAGAATCTGTAGGTCTGCCTAAGGCTATAACTAAAAAGTTTGCCAATGTATTATTTAAAATTCCTTTATATAGCGACCATATTCGCAGCCTGAATTTAGCTAATGCAGTAAGTATTGTTGTTTATGAAGGTTTAAGACAACTAAAATGAACGATTTAATAAATACTTTAGAAATAGAGTTTGCTAATAATTCTAACCCAGATATAGCATTACAGCAAGAAGCCTACATGCGTAATCAATTTAAAACCTTTGGCATAAAAACCGAAGATAGGAGAACCATTCAAAAACCCTTTTTAGCTAAAGAATTTCTACCTTTAAAAAGCGAACTTAAGCCGCTTGTAAAAATACTTTGGCGCAAACCGCAACGCGAATATCAATACTTTGCGCAGGAGCTCTTATTTAAATATTTAAAACAAACCGAAAAAGAAGATATTCCTTTATTCGAATTTATGGTCACACACAAATCCTGGTGGGACACTGTAGATTTTATTGCTGTAAAATTAATGGGGAACTATTTTAAGGTCTATCCTGAATTACGCCAAACATATATCGATAAATGGCTGGCTTCAGAAAACATCTGGCTGCAACGTTCGGCCTTATTGTTTCAACTAAAATATAAAAAAGCATTAGACGCCAACTTAATGGCTTATACTATTTCACATTTATTAGGCTCGAAAGAATTTTTTATTAACAAAGCCATTGGCTGGGTTTTAAGAGAATACAGTCGCACAAATCCAGAATGGGTTTTAGATTTTGTCGATGCTACCACATTAAGTAATTTAAGTAGAAAAGAAGCATTACGACTCATTAAATAATTTATGCGGTTCATTAATATGGCAAATACCTCGATTTTTGTTATTTTTAACATGTAAAGCAAAATCAACATCTATGAAAAAATTAGCATTAATATTTCTATTACTTCCATTATTTTCCTTTAATGTTATACAAACCGAATCCCTTTTTGTAGGCAAATGGAAAGGTGAGGACAAAGGTGACATAGGCGTAATAACCTTAGAAGCCGATAGCTATGCCACTTTTGAAATTAATGATGAAGTTTTTGGAGGACCCGAATTTGAAATGGATGGAAAACGGATGAAGATGACTTACGCTGTTAACACAAAAACAACACCTATACAATTAGATTTTATTATGACCAAAATGGACAGTGATGAGAGCAGAACCATGAAAGGTATTGTGAAATTTGAAGATGAAAACACCATGCGTCTGGCAATTGATTTTAGTGAAAACAGAGCCACAACATTTACAGAAGATAACTCCATATTGCTATTTAGATCTAAATAAAAAATAGCATTTATTTCAAGCTGTAATTTATGCTTTTTTTAACCAAAATCTCGTGGTAAAATGCTCAATTTGTGGTACATTTTAATAAACTTATAAAAATGAAATACCACATTATAATAAACAGTGTTAAAACTGTTGAAGAACTACAAAACGCCTGGAATAAAGCAGATTATGTACAATTATTGGACAAATTTGGTTTTGAAGATGCAGGAGATGCTTCAGAAAAAGAATTATTAGAATTATTATTTTTAGCCATCTCAGATTTTGAGCCCGAAGAAGCTGCTGCAATCATTTTAAATTACAAATTATCTGATGTTTTAAACGACAATCAAATAGAACAGATTTCTCATGAAATGCTTTTAGATAAAATTTCTGAAGAGTATGCAGATATTACATTGCACCATCAATTATACAACATCAATCAGCTGTTATACAGAGCTTATAATGGAACCTTCCCTAATGCAAAAGCCACGCTAGTTACCTTCGAAATCACACCAAATAAAGACGTTACCAAAGAGGTAGTATTAAAATGCTTGAACGCAACATTGGCAAAAAGCAATGTTATTAAAAGGTTGTTTGATGACGCCATAAATGGTAAAGAAGCATTTGATGAAGCCGAAAGCATTATCTGGGATTTAAAAGCTACTGGAGATGCATCTTACACGCTAACCACATCTGAATACTGGATGAGTCGCGATGAATTTACAGAAGCAGAATTTGATGTAAAAGTTATTGAATTTGAAGAAGAGGATGAAGACTAAGGATGACTTAATGTCCATAGATTTATGTGCTCAATAAATATTTTAAAAACTTAATTAAACTTTATTAATTTTTTGAAGTCTTATAGAAAAAATAAGCATTAACTATAAAAACAATATCATTATGAAATCTAAAACAATAAAAATTGGTCTTTTCGCATTAGCATTATGTTCTGTTACTTTTGTAACGGCTCAAGAAGAAAAACAAAAAAATCCTGAGAAAATGTTTGCAAAAATAGACGCTAATGAAGATGGTTCTATTTCTTTAGAAGAGTTTAAAGAAAAAAGAATGAAAGATGCCTCGAAAGCAGAACAAATTGAAAAGCGTTTTGCGAAAATGGATACTAATGAAGATGGTGTTTTAGACATGGCAGAATTTAAAGCTGGCATGAACAAGTCTAAAAAAGGTAAGAAAGCTAAAATGAAAAAATAAGCTTAATTAAAATAAAAAAATGTCTTAGAAAATTCTAAGACATTTTTTTTATTTATTATTTTTCTCCAAATACTCCAAATAAAAATTTTCAACTTTTGTGCGTGCCCAAGGTGTCCGTCGTAAAAATTTCAAGCTCGATTTAACCGAAGGATTATCTGTAAAACACTTTATTTTAATATTGTAACCCAAATATTCCCAACCGTAATGCGCATGTAAATCGGTTACGATTTTTTCTAACTTAATACCGTGAAGTGGATTGTTTGGTTGTGATTTCATACTGTCATTCCTGCGAAAGCAAGAATCTATTTTTGTTGTTTTTGATGCCGCATCAAGTGCGGCATGACAAATTAGTTTATTTTGTTGTTATATCTAGTGGTTCTCGATACAAAATGCTTTGCAAGTATTTCACTCGAACTGACATTATTTTATTTTACGAGGTTTTTTACTTTAACTGCCTTTTCAAAATGATCTAATTGATGTGTTTTAATCCACCACGTTGCAGCTTCCATTAATAATTCGGGATCATCATTTTTGTTTTTAAAAAAAGCATAAAATGAAAGACCAACAGTGTCGCCTTTCTCTTCGATTTTTTTGTTGCAAACTGCTAAGATTTTAGTTTTTAAACTTTCAGTCATTTTAATTTACTGAATTATTAGAGCGTCTGTTCTTATTGCGATTTTTATTTCGGTTTCTTCCTCCATTACCAGAGGTGCCGCCTTCTTTTGGGCGTCTGGAATTATTAGATTTAGAGTTTCTCGTGTTTTTATTAGAACGTTGTTGCCTGCCTTGACCTTGTTTTACTGGTGCGGTAGAGGCATTAGGATCGGGCTCGAAACCATCCATAACTTCAACCTTTAGCTTCTCACCTATTAATTTTTCAATATCACGTAAAAACGTAGTTTCGTCTGCACTTACTAAAGAGATTGCTTCACCTTTTGCTCCTGCTCTACCTGTTCTACCAATTCTATGTACGTAATCTTCAGAAATATTTGGAATTTCGAAATTAATAACGTGTGGCAATAACGGTATATCCAAACCACGAGCAGCAATATCTGTTGCTACCATAACACGAACTGTACCTTCTTTAAAACCTTTTAAAGCTTTAGTTCTGGCTCCCTGACTTTTATTACCATGTATTGCTGCAGCAGTTATGCCAGAGCTAATCATTTTTTTGGTTAATTTATTTGCACCGTGTTTGGTACGTGTAAAAACTAACACCTGATTCCAGTTTCCATCAGAAATAAGTTTAATTATCAAACCCGTTTTTAGGCCTTTAGCCACGCGATACACTTTCTGCGAAATAGCTTCTACTGTAGTATTTTCTGGAGTAGCTTCAACCTGAACTGGTTTATTAAGAATATTAAATGCGAGCTTTTTAATGTCCTTAGAAAAGGTTGCCGAGAACATTAAATTTTGTCTTTTATCAGGCATAATTTTCATAACGCGCTCGATATCGCGTAAAAAACCCATATCTAACATACGGTCTGCTTCGTCTAAGACAAAAATTTCCACATGTTTTAAAGACAGTAATCCTTGATTGTTTAAATCTAATAAACGTCCTGGTGTCGCCACTAAAATATCTAATCCGTTTCTAATATTAGCAACTTGTGGTTTTTGGTTTACACCACCAAAAATAACAGCACTACGTAAATTTAAAAACTCGCTATATTCCTTTACATTGGCATACACCTGTGCAGCCAATTCTCGTGTTGGTGTTAGTATTAAAGCACGAATTGGTCTGAAACGTTCTTGTTTTGTTTTGGATAGAATATGCAGCATGGGTAAAGTAAAACCTGCTGTTTTTCCTGTTCCTGTTTGTGCAGAGGCCAAAACATCGTACCCATCTAAAATGGGCGGAATGGCTTTTGCTTGTATAGGAGATGGTGTATTGTATCCTTTTTTACTAATTGCTTTTAGTAAAGGCTCAGATAAGCCTAATAATTGAAATGACATAAATAAAATGGTGAGATAAACACTATTTATTTAGGCTACCTCTTTAAATGAAAAGCAAAGGTAGTGCTATTTTAGGTTTTGGTAAATTAATTGGGAAATGTTTGTGTTTTAATGTATTTAAACCACAATTAAGAGACTTTTTTTTGTATTTTAGTTTCTCTATTTTAAAATTTAATCCATGAGTTTTTTAGCAAAACTGTTTATTAATGATGAAGTTAGAAACATCCTTAATGCAAAACAAGCGTATTCGCGCTTAACAGATGTTAACGGAAGACCAACTGCAAGACCGTATGGTCACAAGTTAGAGTTTGCTATAGAATCTACTACAGACGATAGCTTTTTTTACGAAAACATGTTTTCTCCCACAACCAAATGTCAGGGAGAAATTATATTCTATAAACGCGATGGTGTGAGTACTCTGTTTAAAATGGAATTTGCCAATGCGCAAATATTAAACTTATACGAGTCTTTTAATGCTAATGACAATTTACCTCTCCATTTAAATATAGCTATTGGTTGGGGAATTATGAAAACAAAAGGTGTTATCCATGAGGAGCCTTGGAACCCACACAATCCTTTTATTGCCATAAACCAGACTACTCGTGAAGAAGAGGAAAAAGAAGTAACAGGCTACTTTATTACAGACACAGATGGCGAAGAACTGGAACGTTATCAAGTTGGCGACACCATTGTACTTAACATTGAAACCGCAAATAGAATTGGTGATAATATGACGATTTATTTAGAGGATAAAACACATGACTTTAAATACAACGGACAACTATTACAAAACGATACCATAAGCGATTATTTAATTTCAAGCGATTCTGAAAAAATAGAATTAGAAGTAGTAGCACAACAAAACTAATACCTCATGGGAAAAAACACATTTAAAATAGCGTTCGAAGATGGCACAACAAAAACAGCCTCAATAGAAATTATTGTTCCCAAAGATGTTGTGATGTTTGTTGCCGGAACAACGGATCCTGTTAACACTACTGCAGCAAAACATCAGGCAAATAAGGACTATTGGAGAACTGATGTTAAAGATTTAAAAAACCTACATGCGAGCGTAAAAGAGTTAAAACCACAATTTCATGACCTTCATATTGAAGATCAATTCTTCAGCTGGTCTGGAGACAACAATAATGCCGATAGAACCGAAGGTGCCAACAGGTTGTTAGATTTGTTTTACAGGCTCTATCCTAACTGGAAAGACGACGATGTGTATTTTCATCTTATTGGGCATTCTCATGGCGGCAACGTCATTAATGAATTTACTAACGTTATTGCCAACGATGGTGGCTTTCCTAAAAAATGGAAAGTAAAATCCATAACCTATTTATCAACGCCCTTTTTTAAAGAGCAGCATCAATTAAACCACAAAAACTTACATCCAGAATGTAAGCTTATAAATGTGTATAATGAATACGATATTACGCAACGCTTTGTAGCCGATTTTTCTATGCGAAATTTGGAAACCATTCTAACCAGTATAGACGATAAAGGCTTTGAAAAAGCAAAAGAAACATTAAACAGCGTAAATTTTGAAACCTTAGACCACTTAAAAGGGTTTGTAGTTAATAACCACACCGAAGGTCCTGCGGTTTGGAACGAAACCATCACCTTATTACAAGGTTTTAACGAGTTAATAGAAGCGTTTAAAAACAGTGTTTCTTTTATAGGAAATAGTAGCATTACATCTCCAGAAAAATTAGAGCTTTTAAATATTTTAGAAGCACTAACAAATTGGTCTATTACACAAAGAGCCGTGTTTCAAGCTAACGCTCAGGGCAGAAACGGAGGTTATGGACGCAGTGAATATTTTGAAGATTTAGATTTGTTAACCGCTTTAACTTTATTAAACAGAATATTTGCCATAGAAGATGACGAGAAAGACAGTTATTTAATAAACTTATTAAACACTATTTTAACCGAAGAAAACACAGGCTTGATTGACATGATTGACGATACCTCGTGGACGCCTAAAAACCAGGTTAATGGTAAATTTGAAATTGTAGATATTAATATTACAGATTTAGACATTTACGATTCAAGAAACAAAAAGAATAATTTTGAGAAATTTGCAAAAGGCATAGAGGACAGTATCGCCAGAAACGACGAAAACTCTGTTAAGGAAGCACTTATTAGGCTTTTAAGTCAGTTTGTTTCGGCAGATGCATTAGACGATGTGAGAGATAAACTGTGGTGGTTTGGCTTTATTGTTTGGGGCGCAACAGATACGCAATTAAATATATTACACACGCGTTTAGGTGTCTATCAGGAATTGGTAGAAATATACAATGCCGATTTAATTGCCGAGTCTGATATGAATGATGATACCTTAGATATAAAACCTGGCAGCATACCTTATTTAGCCATGACAGCGCATAGCTTAAGCCATACAAAATTATTTGACGATAGCAAGCACAACGTAAAAGACGCTTTAATGTCGTCATTCTCATCTGGTAAAAACCCAGGATTTAAAGGATAATATGACCAAAAACAAGACCGTTCAGTTTTTACTGTGGAGTGTAATTATACTTATTATTTCGATTGTACTCGTTATATTATGGACAGATTGGCCAATTATTGGCTTAATGCTTGGTAGTGTTTTGGGTATTATTAATATTGTTATTTTTTATTTCATTAATAAAAAACTAAATGCTAAAGTAAAAGATAAGGTATTGGCATCCGTTTTAAAACTATTATCGATAGTAGCTGTGCATTACATTTTATTCTTTGGCTATTTATTACTTTTTAAGCCTAATTAGTAACATTAGTATTTAATTTACGCAACTACAGAATGAAACACCACCTGCTTTTAATAATATTTTTAACCACTTGTATTGGCTTTTCTCAATCTACAAGAGCCATTATAAAAGACTTTGATGGTGATAAAAAAATGGATACGGTTTCTATAGATAGCGATGCACGCAAATTAATCTGTGCATTATCCTCTAACAATTACAAACCCATTTCGAGTCTGGAAATTAAAAGTTTAAATTTTGGCAACACACTTGTAGAGACTAAAAACGGTTTCGAGTTTTGGAACGATTATGGACGTTCGGGTTGGATAAACGAATTTGAGTACAACACTGAAGAAAAAAAAATGCAACTCATTACCATGCGTCGTACAGATTATGATCGCGACAGGCATAAATTCGGTCCAGAAGTAAAGCATGGCAGCGGGAAATCCAGTGTTAATTTATTAACCAATACCTACATTGGTAATTTTTACGACGTGTCTAAAAATAAATTAAGAAAACTCCCAACCATTACCAAACCTATGGTTTTTACCAAAACCTTTTTGTATTGTTTTAGTGATGCTATAAATTTTGAGTTTGAAAAAAGATGCCTCGAACTCTATGAACAGGCTAAAAAAGAAACGCCTTAAACTACTATATAATTGTTGATTTTCTCAAAAAAATAGTCGAACTTCGAATTGAAACTAACGGATGATATAAAACATTTAAACGATTTCATATCATTGTAATCGTTCTCTACAAGCTTAAGCCAACGCTCGAAACAGCACTTTCATTTTTTCCAAACACATAATCCCTCGCTTAAAAAATAAAAGAGCTGTTTTTGCCAGCGCTCTTTGGAAATCCGAATAAAAAGTTTAATTTTGTCAAAAAATGACAAGTCTTATGAATACCACATTTGGAGAATACATCCGACTTTTACGAAATGAAAACGAATTGACTTTAACTCAACTGGCGGCCAAACTGAATTTGGACTCTGCTAATTTGAGTAAAATCGAAAACGGCAAACGAGATTTTGATGAAAAACGTTTACCAAAACTTGCGAAAATTTTTAAACTCAATCTTACAGAATTGCGGAATGAATATGTGACTGACCAAATTGGCAAACATATATACGAAACAAATTGCACAAAAAAACTTTTACAAGTTGCAGAGGAAAAAGCAGAATATCGCAGAACACTTAATAAATCACTTCAAACACAATAGAATATGAAAATAGTATCTTTTTTCGCAGGAGCTGGCGGACTTGATTTAGGATTCCAACAAGCTGGTTTCAATGTTATTTGGGCAAACGAATATGACAAAGAGATTTGGGAAACTTATGAAAAAAATCATCCAAATACGATACTTGACAAAAGAAGTATTGTAAATATTCCAGCAGATGAAGTTCCAGAATGTGATGGGATTATTGGCGGACCACCTTGTCAAAGTTGGAGTGAGGCTGGCGCAGCGAGAGGAATTAAAGATAAAAGAGGTCAATTGTTTTACGATTTTATCAGAATATTGGAAGCTAAACAACCGAAATTCTTTTTAGCAGAAAATGTTAGTGGGATGCTAATTTCAAAACATACAGAAGCTTTAGAGGGAATAAAAGAACTTTTCAGAAACGCAGGAATCGGATATGAACTTTCTTTTCAAATGCTAAACGCATCTGATTACAATGTTCCTCAAGACCGAAAAAGAGTGTTCTTCATAGGAATTAGAAAAGATTTGAATTTCAAATATCAATTTCCAACCGAAACCTTTCCAAAAATCCCATTAGAAAATGTAATTTCAGATTTGAAAGAAGGCGTTTTGCCTGCTTTAGAATTTAATAAGACAAATGGAGAGAATTGCGTAGTTCCTAATCACGAATATATGATTGGCAGTTTTTCTACAATATTTATGTCAAGAAACCGTGTAAGAAGTTGGGATGAACAATCATATACAATTCAAGCAGGTGGAAGACACGCACCTATTCATCCACAAGCACCTAAAATGAAATTCATTGAGCAAAATATTCGTGTTTTCGTTCCAGGAAAAGAACATTTATATAGACGATTGAGTGTTCGAGAATGTGCAAGAATACAAACTTTTCCAAACGATTTTATTTTTCATTATAAAAAGGTTGCAGCAGGTTATAAAATGATTGGAAATGCTGTCCCTGTTAATCTTGCTAAATTTTTAGCAAAAAGTATAAAATCACAGATTGAAACAAACGCCATCAAACAGAATAAGAAACAAAGAGAATTAGTTGAAACGATATGAGTAACATTTTAGAAGCTTTAGTAAATATAGTTGAGAACAAGGATTATGAAATCAAACAATATACGACTGGAAGTAATCGTGCCCAAAATATGGGAGAAGCTCTTGAACAATATATTCTGGATTCTTATTGTAATTCTTTTAAGATAATTGATGAAGATGAGCGATTAGAAGAACACCGAAAAGTTTTCTCATTTTTAGGCTCTAAAAGTAAAATGCCAGATGCTATAGTTAGAGGAGCAGAAGCGTTAGAAATTAAAAAATCTTCTCAATCTACAGTTCAACTCAATAGTTCAAGTCCTAAACACACTCTTAAATGCAGTAACAAAAGAATTGCTGCATCCGCAAGAATTTGTGAGGATAAGGAATGGATTGAAAGAGAGATGTTATACTGCTTTGGCTATATTCCAAGCAAGAAAAATTTATTAAAATCAATCTGGTTTGTTTATGGAAGAATTTTTTGTGACCTACAAGAAGTCTATGAAGTAACTGCAAACAAAATTGAAAGTAATTTGGAAGAACTTCAAGATGAAGATACAGAAACGAATGAATTAGGTCGAATTAACAATGTCGATAACTTAAAAATTACCTATTTGAGAATAAGAGGAATGTGGGTAATTAAGCATCCTCAAAAAGTATTTTCAAAGTTAGTTGAGAAATGGGGTAATAATGATTTTGAAGTAAAAGCACTTATTCCAAAAACAATTTTTGATGAATTTCCGCAATCCTCAAAAGATAAGTTGAATGCAAGCGAGCTGATTACTGAAGATATCAAATTGCCAGACCCAACAAATCGAGCTAAAACTTTAGATTGCGTTTTTATCTATTACAAGTAGTAAAATGCCAACGCTACGAGCCATACACTTTCACAGTCACGCCATCCAAGCTTCACCCAAACTGTAAAAGAGTATGGCTCTGCCAACGCCGAAAACCAATCTGAACGCAGAAAGCCAGTAGAGAACAAAGTATATAAAAAATAGGGCGATTTTGGCTTAAAAGGAAGGTATTTGTGTATTTGCAATGCCACCACATTTTTAATTATGTATTTTTATAACTGAAAAGTTAAAAAAGAAAAATTAAAAATGTGGCTTGTGACTCAACCGAATGGATAAAGCCTATTTTCTGCCCTACTTTTCATATACAAAACCGTTAATTCAAATTCAAAACCCCAAAAACCTAAGGCGTAGAATTAGAAACCTGCAACAATTTCCCATTATAGTATTTATGCCCATTTAAAGAAAAATCTGCAATGTATTGCGCCATTTTTAAGGCTGTTGTTGGTGCTTGGTAACCTGGGAAAGCTTCGGCTAACATTTCGGTTTGTACAGCGCCTAAAGCAAGTACATTAAAACTGATGCCTGTATCTTTATATTCTTCGGCTAACAACTCGGTTAATGTTATTACAGCGCCTTTACTGGAACTGTAAGCTGCTAATCCTGGAAACTTCATACTACCTTGTACGCCTCCCATAGAACTTATGGTAACGACATGGCTTTCTTTTTTCATAAATGGTAATACGCAACGCGTCATTTCGGCAACGCCAAATACATTGGTTTTATAGACCGTTTCAAAATCTTCAATAGATGTTTCGGCAAATGGTTTGTTTAATATAGCTCCTGCATTATTAATTAAAATATCGACCTGTTTCCACTCTTTAGCAACATAGTCTTCAACCTTTTTATAATCTTCTTTCTTACTTAAATCGAAAGAAAAAGACTCTATATTATCAAAATTAAGATTGCTTACTTTTTGTTCGTTACGCGATAATGCCAATACGTTATGACCTTGATTGGCAAATATATGTACCAACTCGAAACCAATTCCTCTGCTTGTTCCTGTAATAATAATGTTTTTACTCATGCATTTTAATGTCTTGTGTTGTAGCATTTGCTATTTGCTCTAAAACGGGTGCCAATTTGTTTAGCAAACCTGCCATAAAATTGTAATCTAACTTATCGACCTCATCGTCCACATGGTGATAAAAATCGAAGTTTGTTAAGTCGCAAGACGATACGGTGTGGCTTGGCACGTTAAAAACCTGATAAAACGCATAATTATCAGAGCGTTTAAAGAGTCCGTATTTTTTTGCCACATCTGAAGCGCCTATTAGTTTTTCGCCTGCATAGCTATTCATCTTGTCGGCTAAATTCGATAATTCATAACCCGTTATAAAAGCGTCGTAATCTCGGTCTGTAAATGGCACACCAATCATTTCAAGATTAATCATGGTGTAAAGATTTAGATTATTTTCTTTTAATCGTTCCGCTAAATGCTTAGAGCCTAATAATCCTTTTTCTTCGGCAGTAAATGTTGCAAAAATAACACTTCTTTTATTTGTTTTCTTTTCAGCAAAATATTTTGCCAATGCCAAAACACCACTTGTTCCTGCGGCATTATCGTTAGCACCATTAGCGATTGTATCCTCATCGTTACCTTGAGATACACCAATATGGTCGTAATGCGCACCAATAAGAATAAATTCATCCTTTAACTCCGGATCGTTACCTTCAAGATAACCAACTACGTTAAAAGCATCCAGATCACCAACCTTAAAATTATCACGATAGGTATCGAAATAAGGTTTTACACCGTAAGATTTAAACGCGCTTTCTATATAATTAGCGGCTTCGTTAATGCCTTCGCTTCCTGTATCTCTTCCTTTTAAATCATCGGAAGCTAAAAAGGAAACCATTTCTTTTACTTCTGTTGCAGTTACGAACTCAACAGTGTTAGGCGTGCTTTCGGTAACTTTAACTTCCTTGGTGTTTTCTGTCTTTGTTTCGGTTGTGGTTTTAGTAGAATCGCAGCCTATAAAAACAGCTAAAAGACTTAGTGTGGTAATTATTTTCATGTGTTGATTATTTGAGTTTAAAGATAAAAAAAACCTACTTCATTTACTTGAAATAGGTTTTTATATTTATGGATTCCGTATTAGTTACGGCATGACAGTAATACGACTTATACAAGCATGGTTACTGGATTTTCAATATACCCTTTTAAGGTTTGTAAAAATTGTGCTCCTGTTGCACCATCTACCGTTCTGTGATCGCAAGCCAATGTTAATTTCATAGTATTTCCAGGGACAATTTGTCCGTTTTTAACCACTGGTTTTTCAACTATGGTTCCAACAGATAGAATAGCTGAATTTGGCTGATTGATTATAGATGTAAAACTCTCTATACCAAACATACCTAAGTTAGAAATAGTAAATGTACTGCCTTCCATCTCATCTAAAGCCAACTTCTTATTTCTGGCTTTTCCAGCATATTCTTTTACAGCTGCTCCAATTTGCGGTAAACTTTGCTCGTTAGCAAATTTAACAACAGGTACTAATAATCCATCTTCTACAGCTACAGCCACACCAATATGTACATGGTTGTTTAATTTCATTTTATCATCGAACCACTGCGAGTTAACCTGTGGATGCTGACGTAAAGCTAAAGCACAGGCTTTAACAATCATATCGTTATAAGAAATTTTTACATCTGGAATCGAGTTGTATTGAGCCCTAAATGCTATGGCGTTTTCCATATCGAATTCCACATTTAAATAGTAATGCGGAGCATTGAATTTAGATTTCGCTAAGTTTTTGGCGATTGCCTTACGCATTTGCGAATTTGGAATTTCGTCGAAATCTTCCTGACCAGTTGGCACAAACTTGGCTGCAGAAGCAGAGGAAGCCTGTGAGCTTGTAAAGTTCTCGATATCGCGTTTTACAATACGTCCATTTTCACCAGTACCTTGCACCTGTTGTAATTGAATACCTTTCTCTTCGGCCATTTTTTTAGCTAAAGGAGAAACGAAAATTCTATTGGTGTCTGAACCTGATTTTGACGCAGCAGGTTGCACATCTTTTTTAGCCGTTTCCTTTTTTGGTTCTGCTTTAGGTTGCTCGGTTTTTTGCTCTTGCTTTGGTGCGTCTTCTTTTTTAGCTGAAGCGCCTCTATCGTTAAAATTTTTAGCAATAGAAGAAACATCTGTTCCTTCTGGTCCTAAAATAGCTAATAGAGCATCTACTTTTGCGGAATCTCCTTCTTCTAAACCTACATGTAATAAGGTTCCAGATTGAAAGGACTCGAATTCCATAGTGGCTTTATCGGTTTCAATTTCCGCCAATATATCGCCTTCTTCTACTTTATCACCAACTTTTTTTAACCAGGTCGCTACTGTTCCTTCTTCCATGGTATCACTTAAACGTGGCATGGTTACAACAGTTACGCCTTCTGGTAATTCTTCTGTTTTATTGGAATCGGTATTATCTTCAGAAGCTGTTTCAGTTTTACTGTCGTCTTCTTTTTTATCGTCTTTAGTAGCTTTAGATGACGTTTCTTCTTCTGAATCTTCGTCTTTATCTTCAGTCTCTTTTGTTTCCTTTTTATTGTCTTGGGAATCTCCGTTTAACAAATCTGAAATGTCTTCACCTTCTTCACCTATAATTGCCAAAAGCGTATCTACTTTTGCAGTTTCGCCTTCCTGAATACCAATATGAAGTAATGTGCCTTCGTTAAAAGACTCGAATTCCATAGTCGCTTTATCGGTTTCAATTTCCGCCAGAATATCACCTTCTTCAATTTTATCGCCAACTTTTTTAAGCCAAGATGCAACTGTGCCTTCTTCCATTGTGTCGCTTAAACGCGGCATGTTTATTACTTCTGCCATAGCTTAATTTATTTTATGGTCTATAAATGGATAATCTTCTTGCTCGTAAACCGAATCGTACATGACACTCTTTTCTGGATATGGAGATTCGTCTGCAAATTTCTCACATTCTGAAACTAATGCTTTTACGCGTTTATCAATTTTTTTAATATCGTCTTCGGTTGCATATTTTTCCTTTAAAATAACATCTTTTACCTGCTTAATTGGATCTATTTTCTTGTACTCTGCAACTTCGTCTTTTGTTCTGTAATGTTGTGCATCGGACATAGAGTGCCCTCTGTAACGATACGTTTTTACTTCTAAAAATGTTGGTCCTTCTCCGTTTCTAGCTCTTGTAATGGCTTCATCGAAAGCCTCGGCAACTTTAATAGGATTCATACCATCTACAGGTCCGGAAGGCATTTCGTACCCACGTCCTAATTTCCAGATATCGGTATGGTTTGCTGTTCTTTCAACCGATGTTCCCATGGCATAACCGTTGTTTTCGCAAACAAATACTACTGGTAACTTCCAAAGCATAGCCAAATTAAAGGTTTCGTGAAGCGAACCTTGTCTTGCCGCACCATCACCAAAACAACAAATGGTAACAGCATCTTTATCGTGGTATTTATCTCCAAAAGCGATTCCAGCTCCTAAAGGAATTTGGCCACCTACAATACCATGACCACCATAAAAACGGTGTTCTTTAGAAAAAATATGCATAGAACCACCCAATCCTTTGGATGTTCCTGTTGCTTTACCGTAAAGTTCTGCCATTACACGTTTAGGGTCAACGCCCATACCTATTGGCTGTACGTGATTACGGTAAGCGGTAATCATTTTATCTTTTGTTAAATCCATGGCGTGTAAAGCACCTGCTAAAACTGCTTCCTGACCGTTATATAAGTGAAGAAAACCTCTAACTTTTTGTTGAATGTAAACTGCAGCAAGCTTGTCTTCAAACTTTCTCCAGAAAAACATGTCCTCGTACCATTTAAGGTAAACTTCTTTTGTTATTTTTTGCATTAGAAAATCTTTGTTTTATTAGATTCCAATATGAAATTGATATGAGTTGAATTTTTTAATTTAATAAATTAAAATAAAATTTCACAAACAAAAGTAACACTTTGATTTGGTAATGCAAAAGTGAAAATTAACTTATCTGTAATGAATTTTAATATTTAAGTTTACGAAAACGTTATAGATTTGAAGAATCGAACCCAAAAGGTAAAAGATTAGCGAGCGAATTAGACTTTACAACTTTTCCTGTTGCTCCCATAAAGTAGATTTCTATGGGTTGATTTTGTTTCGTTTCGTACTCTGCAATGGATTGTCTGCACGCACCACATGGTGGAATAGGTTTATCGGTTTTTTGATTTTGTGATGCAGCTGTAATAGCCATTTTTACAATTTTAGCATTAGGGTATTTTGCACCTGCATAAAAAACAGCGGTGCGTTCTGCACACAAACCTGAAGGATAGGAAGCATTTTCCTGGTTACTTCCTGCTATAATTTCTCCATTATCCAGCAATAAAGCGGCACCAACATAAAAATTAGAGTAAGGAGCGTAAGCATTGTCTCGTACTTCTATAGCCTTTTGCATTAAATTTTGAATCTCTTTTGGTGATTCGTTTAAACCATCGAAAACATAGAGTTTAGATTCTATTTTAAGTTCTTTCATAAATTAAATTTAGTGTAAACTACAAACTAATTTAGACAAAAAAACTATTGCTTTTGGCAATAGTTTTTATTTATAAACTTTTTTACACGTTTAGTATTCTGTATATGTTCCTTCTCCAAGGTTAAATGTTAAAGAGAAACGCAATGTACTTTCTAACGGACTTTGTACTTGAGACGCCGAAAATAAGTAAGATAAATCTATATTAATTACATTGTATTTAAAACCTGCTCCCAAGGCGAAAAATTTACGTGCGCCTTTAGTTTCATGCTCGTTAAAATAACCTGCTCTAAAAGCAAACGATTCTTGGTATAAATACTCTAAACCTAAAGCATAAGTAAACTCGTTTAATTCTTCTTTAAAACCGCCTGGTGCGTCTCCAAAAGATTGAAACATTCCTGAGACAAAATCCACATCGTTATCTTGACCTTCTATAATAACACGTGGCTCTACAATTGCTCCTAAAGTTTCACCTTCTTCTGGCTCGTAAACACCATTACCATTATCGTCGTTAAATTCGTATTCTTTTCCTGTAACTGGTGGTGTTGGTACTAATAATTTTGCAAATTCTGCAGTGACACCTAATTTGTTATATTGATCGAAAATAAAATCGAAACCACCTCCTAAACGTAATGTTGTAGGCTGAAAGTTCTCTTGTCCTCCTTCATCATATTTAAATTTTGGTCCTAAATTTTGAATAGCAAAACCTCCTCTCCAACGTCCGTTGAAATCGTTATAGGCTTCTTCTTCACTTTGGTAATATCCTGTAATATCTACACCAAAGGTACTTGCAGCTGTAGCATCGTTATCACCAAAATTTAATTTTAAGTCTGAACGTAAATAACGCATAGCGACTGCCATACCAAACTGGTCGCTTAGTCTTAACGCATAAGAAAGGTCTACTGTTAACTCATTTGGTTTTTGTATTAATTCTTCGGAAAACTCATCTTCTACAAAGGCAATTTCTCCAAGAGAAAAATATTTAAAACTGGCAGCAAAGGCACTTTGCTCATTAATTCTATTAAAATAAGTAATGTTACCTAAAAAAATATCCTTTACTAATTTACTTAAGTATGGTGTGTAGCTTATTGCAAATCCAGATTTATCTGTTGAAAACACATACTTAGCCGAGTTCCATTGTTGCGAAAAGGCATCTGGAGACGTTGCTACTCCCATATCTCCCATTGCAGCTGCTCTGGCATCTGGCGCAATTAATAAAAATGGCACTCCTGTGGTTATTACTCTTGAGTCGTTATCTGGTATTACTACGGTTTGCGCCTTTGCATTAAAAGCAAAAATTAATACAATAATTACTAAAATATTCTTTTTCATAGATGGGTTTTATTTGGCAAATATAATTTTTTATTATAGGATTACAAGTTTCTCTATTTTTTCGGTTGTTTTATTTGTTGCACTAGAGTGTACTTTTAATTTATATACGTAGGTTCCTTTTCCTATCTTATCTCCAAAGTCGTCTCTACCATCCCAAACAATATCTCTAGAAGTAGAACCTGTAGATTTTACGCCAACTCCAGTAGTTTTACCATTTAAAGTTCTTACCAATTTTCCTGAAATGGTAAATATTTGAACGGAAACATCTAAGGTTTCGGAGCTGTTATGCGTAAACCAGAACTCGGTATAGTTTACAAATGGATTTGGATAATTTAAAACGTTTTCAATAACTAAGTTTTCTTTTTCATCGAAAACCCTAAACTGTAACTCTGCTGTAGAAGAATTATTGTAAACATCCCATGCTTTTAAAGTTAATGTATGCAAGCCTGGTTCTAAATCCCTAAAAGGAAAACTTAAACTTCCTCTTGTATAATCGTCTAATTCGGTTACATAATAATCGTTTAATACGAAAGGATTAACTTCATCTCCATCGATAATTGCTACAATATCATGGCCAATACCACTTGCAGTATTTATTCCGTTTTCATCTTGTAATTTTACTAAAAGGGTTGGCGATTCGTTTGTTATCCCTCCGGAAGCAAAATTTTCATCATTCATAAACAAGTTTATGTTTGGTCCTTGATTATCTTCTGGAGCATTTTCATTTATACCACCTATTTGTAAGGTGTTAATGGTTCCACCTGTTTGATCACTAACAGGATTTTCGGTTGAAGCATAAAAACTTACTTTACCATAGCCAACAGGTATGCCTATATCTCTAGGGACGATAAAGTCGAATTCAAATTCCCCATTAGTAACCGTAGCTTGACCTCTAAAAATTACTTCTCCTAAGGTTTCATACTGCATTGTAATAAGTTGGCCACCTTCAAACACATTATCGTTACCTAAGGTTTCTCTTTGTATAGGTTTATCGAAAATAGTAGTTACCAGTTTCCCGTTATAATTTGAGAGTAAGTTGCCAGCTTCGTCTGTAACTTGTCCTGCTAATTTAGCATAACTTAATGCTTCTAACACCTCGGTATTTCCGGCAACTGGCACATCGTTTATTTTAGTAAGCACCACGTTTGGTTTAGGAATGGAGAGTTTTAAAGCTGGATCTCCAATATAGAATACTAAGTATTTTTGGCTAATTCCTGAAACATTATTATCGTTTTTTGCAAGTCTGAGTGCTTCAGCCATTGATGGATATTCATTATCTCCAAAAGTATCATTATCGCTGTAGGAAAATAAATATTCTTCTAAAACAGTATTAAAAGTTATTCCAACGGTAACAAATATTTGGCGTGTTGTTGTAATAAGCGATATAGATCCTGCATCTTTATTCCAATAAATTAACTCACCAGCTGTTACACGTAACGGATTGTCAAATCGTGTGTACTCACAAGTAACGGTAACAAAACAATTTAATTTACAATCGTTTCTCAAAGCTTGAGCATCTGTTTTTTGAAAGATTCTTTCAAAAGCCAATCCATCTTCTCCTCCATGCCCAAAATAGTTAACAACTAATGCGCCATTTTCTATAGCATCTGCCATTGCGGTAGTAACCGCTGGATAACGATCTCCTCCTGCTGAAGCTTCTTGCTGATAAGAATCTGAATGAATTTTAATGGCATTTAAAAACGGTTTTGCTGCAGTAATTTCGTCTGCAATCATATCTGTTGTTTCTTGTAAATCTCTTTCCCAATCGACATCTACATCATCTGAAACTGCGATAAAATTATTTCTCCAACTCCCAAATGCTTCTTTAGAATAATAAACTTCAACTTTGTCTACCATCTGTTTGGCACGCTCTGGAGAATCTGCCAATATTCTACCAACTGCTATATCTAACTTGTCTGTTGCCTGCATGGTACCTTCTCCTGGGTCCATCATGCCATAAAAATCGTCTGAGACAAAAGAGTTTGTTAAATTGAAACTATTATATGCGTTCCATGAAGGCATGTTGTAAGCATTAGAAGAAATACGATCTTTATAATCAAAAGAGCTGTCTCCAAAAATACATAAGTATTTTACTCTATTTTCGGGAGTACTTGCATTGTCGTACACGTATTTTACAAAATTTCTTATGGCCGAAATGTCTCTATTTCCTGTGCTAAACTCGTTATATATAGATTCGACACTAACTACTTTTACATTTAAGTTATTTTTGTCCCTATTAATTTGAGCCAGTCGCTGCGCTTGATTTAAATGCGTATTAGGTGACACAATTACATAATCTATATCTTGAAAACTGCCTTGATTATTATTAAAAATTGTACCCTTAATATTTTGGTTTGCTACTGCTGTGTTTCCTAAAATTAACGGACTGTATAAATCTGAATTTGTTACTGCTACATATTTTTTTAAACTTCCTAAAGTAGATTTAAAAGTTAAGGTAGCACCTGTATTTACTTTAGAAGTAATATCATTTATGTTAGTAATATCCCAAACTTCTGAAACGTTTGCTGCATTAGCTATTGTGTACATACCAATACCAGAAGTTTGCGTAGTAGCTCTATTATAAAACTGAAATTGGTTGCCATTAAACGTAAGCGCTCTTGTTGCCTCTAAACTTATGTAATCTATATAACCCACTGCACTTGGCACGCCTTGTTTATCGTAAACAACCTGCACAGAAATATTATCTGTACCAACTGTTATGTCTTCATCGTAAGTTGCTCCTACCCCAAAATTATCGTTTGCCACACCAGGAGTGGTTAGTGTTGTAATAGCAGTGCCATTTATATTTAGGGTAAAACTTGCTGTAGTTTCTGCTGCAGAAACACCATAAAATTTAAAATTGACGTCTTCACTTGAAACCAGATTTGGAAAGTTAAAATCGAATGTTTTGGTAGTTTCTACGTCTAATTTATCACCAAACCATCGTCTCCCTACAAAACCTATATTAAATTCATCGACCTCATGAAACTGATAGTCTTGAAATGTATTGATGTTTGTGGTAGCATTACCAGCAGGTTCAACCATATTTTGAACACGCTTACCAGTACCAAACCCAACGTTTAAATAATAAAAAGCAACATCTTGATAAGGATTTATATTTGTATTAATTAATGGATCTTCAACAATACCTTTGGGGCCAACACCATAAAACAATACATAATCGCCATCGTTAAAAACACCATCTTCCTCACCAATTACTTTTATTGCATTCTCAGCAGGGTCAATTGGGTAAGTGCTACTGTTTAAATAAGGTATCATCTGGCCTCCACTACCATAGATTTTTATATTTCGTGGATCGATATTATTGGTATTTATTCCTAAATCGTTTAAAAAGCTTTTTGTTAACTTAAAAACTCCAGATCTGTCGATACCAAATTTATACCAACTTCCTGTACTTAAAACAGAGTTAGTAATAGGAAACTTGCTACTTCTTAACGACGTTGTGCTTCCGTTTTCATAATTTAGACTGAAAGAAGTTACTTTTTTAAAGGTATTATTACCTATTTTAACAATTGGAGAGACAGTTAAAATCGCATAGCGTTCTGCTCGGGCAATACTGTTTTTTAAACTATATGTAATAGTAGATGGTATTGTTTTAACATCTAAATCTCCCAGTTCATTAACAGATATCGATGTATATTGAACGTTAATCAATTTTACACTACGTTCATTAACAGGTGCATTTGTTTCCCATTGTGCGACAAAAGCGATACCGTTATCGGCATCATAGCTATAATGCTTTGTTGGAGAAAAATTAGGAAGTGTTAAGCTATAACCTTCAGTATTAAAAGTTTTAGCCGTATCCCAGTCTATACTAAATTTTTTCTGTTGTGAGTAAACTAAAGTGCATAGCAGCACAGTAATAACAAATAATATCTTTTTCATTGCTTTAAATAACGTTATTAATTCCATGTTAGTATTGATTATTTTAACATTTTCTTAAAAACGTTTCAAAATTACAATAATAAATTAAAAAAACATGCGTTATACTGACTCAAAACATCGTTAAAACGTAAATAAAACATCGATGTATAGTTAATAAATAGGATGAACGGTAATTTTTTTTTGAGTAAATTTTACAAAATAACTTGTAGAGTTAGGTAGAATTCTTATATTGCGTCTCCAAAAAAAACATAATTAGCTTACTTAAACGTATGAATATGAAAAAAGTAATTGCATCAAGGATTTTAATGTTATTAGCAGTATCGCTAACCTTGGTTGGATGTGGAAGGTCTGGAGGATCAAATACCTCTAGAGCTACAGGTTGGGAAATTAATGCCAAAGAAGGTGGTTTTCAATACAACACAAAATTTAAAGAGCAGGAAACTGCTCCTGGTTTAGTTTTTGTAGAAGGAGGTACTTTTACAATGGGACGTGTACAAGACGATGTCATGCACGATTGGAACAATACACCAAACCAGCAACACATTCAGTCATTCTATATGGATGAAACTGAAGTTACCAATTTAATGTACATGGAGTATTTAGATTGGATTAAGCGTGTTTATCCGCCAGAAGATGAAAATTTCAGAAAAATCTACGAAGGTGTTGTACCAGATACTTTAGTATGGAGAAACCGATTAGGTTATAATGAAGTAATGACAGAAAATTACTTACGTCACCCAGGATACGCAGAATATCCAGTAGTAGGTGTAAGTTGGATTCAAGCTGTTGAATTTGCTAACTGGAGAACAGATCGTGTAAACGAAATGTATTTACAACAAGATGGTTATTTAAAACAAGACAGCCAGTATGAAGCAACTGCTGATGCTAACTTTAGTACAGATACTTATATTAATGCTCCAACACAAACTTTTGGAGGTAATGAAGACATTTTAAGAGGTGGAAAATTAAAGCCACAAACTGATGCTGAAGGAAACGAAATGAATGTTTTTGCATCAAGACAAACCGGAATAATTTCTCCTAAATATAGATTACCAACAGAAGCTGAGTGGGAATATGCTGCTTTAGGTTTATCTGAAATAAGAAGCTACAACGTATACAGAGGTCGTAAAAAATATCCTTGGGATGGACAATATACTCGTTCTGGAAAACGTAAAATTCGTGGTGACCAATTGGCTAACTTTAAGCAAGGAAAAGGTGATTATGGTGGAATTGCTGGCTGGTCTGACGATGGTGCAGATATTACAGCTCAAGTAAAATCTTATGCGCCTAACGATTACGGATTATATGATATGGCAGGAAATGTGGCAGAATGGGTTGCTGATGTTTACAGACCTATTGTTGATGACGAGTTTAACGATTTTAACTATTATAGAGGTAACGTTTATACCAAGAATGCAATTGGGGAAGATGGTACTGTTAAAATTGTAACTACAGATGAAATTGTTTACGATACGTTACCAAACGGTAAAGTAATTGCAAGAGATTTACCAGGTGAAATTGCGCAGGTACCTGTTGATGAAGACGAGACTTATTTAAGAACTAACTTTGACAGAAGTGATAACCGTAACTTTAGAGATGGAGACAGACGCTCTTCTCGTGGTTACGATGATTTCGACGAAGTGGTAGGTGAAGAAAACGTTTCTACAAGTAAAATGTATAACTCACCTAAACATAATATCGAGTACGATTCTACTGGAACAATGGTTAGAGAATGGGATAAAAGTAATAAAAGAACATCTTTAATTAACGACGAGGCTCGTGTTTACAAAGGTGGTTCTTGGAAAGATAGAGAATACTGGTTAGACCCAGCACAAAGACGCTATTTCCCACAAAATATGGCAACAGACTATATTGGGTTTAGATGTGCTATGTCAAGAGTTGGTTCTAAATCTAAAACTAAAAATAAATCTAAAAACTAATTTTAGTTTCAAATAATATTTAAAGTCCTAACATTTAGTTAGGACTTTTTTTATACTTTTATTTAATGAAAATAGAACAACTTCACACCTTATTTTTAAACTGTAGCGATGTATCTACAGACACCAGAAAAATTTCTGAAAACGATATGTTCTTTGCCCTGAAAGGTGAGAATTTTAACGGTAATACATTTGCTAAAAAAGCTGTGGAAGCGGGAGCAAAATATGTTATAATAGATGAAGTTGAATATGAAGTACCTGAGAAAACAATAGTTGTTAATAACGTTTTAGAAACGCTTCAGGATTTAGCGAGATACCACAGAACCTATTTAAACATCCCTATTCTTGCCTTAACTGGCAGCAACGGTAAGACAACTACAAAGGAGTTAATTAATGCGGTCTTGTCTAAAAAATATGCTACTACTGCTACTATTGGCAACCTTAATAATCATATAGGCGTACCGCTCACCTTACTCGCAATGACAAAAGACACTCAAATTGGAATTGTAGAAATGGGAGCCAATCATTTAAAAGAAATAGCATTTTTATGTACCATAGCAAAGCCAGATTATGGTTACATAACTAATTTTGGTAAAGCACACTTAGAAGGTTTTGGGAGCTTACAAGGTGTAATTAACGGTAAGAGTGAGTTGTATCGTTATTTAACTAGAAATAATAAATCCGTTTTTTTTAATGCTGATGATAGCATACAAAAAGAAAAACTCAGCACTTATGTTAAGAAGATTGGTTTTTCTAAAGATGATGAAAAATTTTATAAAATTGAATTTATTAAAGCAAATCCGTTTGTATCGTTAAAAATGGAAGACACCGTTATTTCATCTCAGCTTATTGGAAGCTATAATTTTACTAATCTCTGTGCTGCATCGATAATAGGTAAGTATTTTAATGTGCCCTTAGTCGAGCTAAAAGATGCTTTAGAAAGCTATTCGCCTGCAAATAATCGTTCTCAAATTATTGAAAAAGGCACAAATAAAATAATCTTAGATGCTTACAATGCAAACCCAACAAGTATGAAAGCTGCCTTGGATAATTTTAATAACCTTGAGGATAAATATAAAATTGTTTTTTTAGGAGATATGTTTGAACTTGGGGACCAAGCCAAAGAAGAGCATCAAAACATTTCAAATTTACTAACAGATTTAGATATAGATGAAGTTTATTTAATTGGTGAGAACTTTAACAGAACCAAAAGCAAGTCAAATAAAATTAAACAATTTGCTACTTTTGAAGCTTTTAAAACCAATTTTAATACGTCTTCAGTTAATAAATCAACCCTTTTAATTAAAGGCTCACGTGGTATGGCTCTGGAGCGTATTTTAGACTTGTTATAATTTATAATTACCTTTAGTTATCTTTTTCACCATCACCTGCCATGCTTTTTAGCAAACCTTGTTTGGTATTTAACCAGATAAAATTGAAAACCGATTTGGTTTTATCGCGCTCAACCTCAGTTTTTGCTTCTCTATAATTACCATCTACATCCTTACTATCTTTAGAAACAAATAAGTTTGCAACAGTAGATAACAACCAATTCTTTTTGTTGCCTTCTTTGTTTAATACTGAAATTTTTAAATCCTCATAATCAACTTTCATATCTACGGTTGAATTAGTATTATTTCCATCAATTGTAAATAACATCTTTTTCAATTCCCCATTTAAGCGTACTTTTAAATTCGGTTCGGTAAACATATTAACTCTTGAGAATTCGAGGGAATTCATATTCATTTTAAAGATAAAATCGTCCGCATTGTTATTAACATCAAAACTCCAAAAGGCTTTAAATGGAGTGGTTTCCATAAAATCACCTGCAATATCTAAGGTTGTTTTATTGGGCGAACTGTATGTATTACCGACATTATTAATAGTAGCGTAAAAATTTGTGAATGTTATAGTACCTCCGCTATTTTCTGCTTTTACTTTTTCAGTATAAATTATTTGAGCATCCTTAAGCTTAACAGCATCTACAGTTAAGTTAAAAGGAATCTCACGTAGAGACTGGCTGTAGAATTTTTTTATTTCAAGATCATCAGCAACTAACTTATCGCGAAAAATTTCTAAGTTGGGTGTATTAATTTCAATAGCATTTGTTTTAATAAAGAGCTTTCGGTTTTTAAAGCCAAAATCGATGCCTTCAAGTTGTAAACTATCTATCTTTAAATCGAAGTGATCTCTTTCTTTATTAATGATTTTTGACATTGTTTGCCGCGAGTATTTGGTCTTAAACTCTAAATCTCTAATTTTTGCTTTGTTATGTTTAAGCTTAATACTAGAAGTCATTAAATTTTCGAAAGTATTCGCTTTTAAGAATATTGAATCTGCTTCAAATTCGTAGTCTTTAAATTGTGCAGGAATTTTTTTTGTAATGGTATTATTGTTAATATCAATATCATCAATCTCTATAGTTGCATTTTCCACATAAAGCATTAAAGAATCTTTACTCTTATCGTAAATATGCAGCGTAGCATTGTCTATGCTTAATTCGTCAATAATAAAAGGTTTGAAAATTTTCACCAAACCAGTTGTGGTATCTCTGGTTTTATTTTGAAGGAAATTATCCTTAAAATATAAAATTTTAGGTTGTTTTAATTTTATATCTTCTATGTGTATTTTATCATTAAATAAATAATCCCAATAGCTAACATCTTCTACAATAATTTTGTCTAAACTTATTTTTGTATGAACGGTTTGGTTATCAGTATTACTGATATTTATAACTGGTTCATTAATAGTAACAGTGCCTTCAAAAGAGTTTAAGTCGATGCTACTGTAATTTTGAGAAATATAACTAGGAAGCCTATATTCTAAAAAATGTTCTACTTTTTTCTTAATAAAATGATTGCTGACTAAAACTACACCAATGATTACTAACGTAATAGAGAATAAACTTACTAAACTAATACGCAACCACTTACTCATATATAAAGATTCATTAATAACAAATTTAAAGAAACCGAATTACAAATCACTATTGCAAAACAATAAATTACAAACGCTTTCAATTAACTGAAACTTTTAAACTGTGGTGTATTTGTAAAATAAAAAATCCCGATGAGAATGTCATCGGGATTTCAATTTATGTGGGCGACAAGGGATTCGAACCCCTGACCCCTTGGGTGTAAACCAAGTGCTCTGAACCAACTGAGCTAGTCGCCCTAATTATTAGGTGTGCAAATATACACGAGATTTTGATTACACAAAAACTTTTTTACAAAAATTTTTAAATAATTTCTGCAACCACGAAAGTGCTGCCGCCTACATAAATAACATCGTTCTCATTAGCACTACTTAGGGCTGTTTTATATGCTTCATTTACAGAATTATAAGCTTTTCCAAGTAAATTTTTGTTTTGAAAAAATAGCTTTAATTTTTTAGTATCTAATCCTCTTGGAATATTTGGTTTGCAATAATAATAAGTGGCATCTTTAGGTAGTAAATCTACAATTGAGTCTAAATCTTTATCACTTACCACTCCAAAAACGATATGCAAGTTCTTGAATTTTTCGTTTTTAAGCTGTTGCATAGTAATTAACAAACCCTCTCGATTATGTGCAGTATCGCAAATAACCTTTGGATTTTCTTGCAAAATTTGCCATCTGCCAAGTAAACCAGTATTTTTAATCACATTTAAAATCCCTTCTGTGATGTTTTCTTCGGAAATAATAAATCCTTTAATTTTAAGTTCTTCAATGGTTTGAACCACAGTTTGAATATTCTTTACTTGATAGTCTCCCTTTAAATCGCTTGTGTAACTTTTTAAATTCTCCTGATCGGCAAATATAATCTTAGATTTATTTTGTTTAGCTAATTTGTTAAAAACGTGAGTTGTTTCTTTTTGAGTTTCTCCTATAACGACCGGAATGTTAGGTTTAATAATCCCTCCTTTTTCTTGGGCTATTGCAGCTAAGGTGGTTCCTAAAAATTGTGTATGATCCAATCCAATGTTTGTAATCACAGACACTTCTGGCGTAATTATATTTGTAGAATCTAATCTGCCACCTAAACCCACTTCTATTATAGCAATATCGATGTTTTGCTTAGCGAAATAAGCGAATGCCAGACCAACAGTCATCTCAAAAAAAGATAATGAATGAGTCTCAAAAAATGACTTATTTTCTTTAATGAAATTAATAACAAAGTGCTTACTAATATCCTTTCCATTAATTTTTATACGCTCTCTATAATCTTTTAAATGTGGAGATGTATAAAGCCCTACTTTATATCCTGCTTCCTGCAATATAGATGCTAACATGTGACTTGTTGAACCCTTACCATTAGTTCCTGCAACGTGAATAGATTTAAATTTCTTCTCGGGATTATAAAGATGATTAGCTAATAAGATACTGTTGTGCAAATCTACTTTATACGCACTTTTACCTTGTTTTTGATACATTGGGAGTTGAGAAAACATCCAATTAACTGCATCTTGATAGGTCATTTTTTATTGTCCTAATTTAAAATCGATACTCACGAAACCTATTTGTCTGGTTGGTGCTTTCGAGTCTGCAGGCCATTTTCCAGATTCGGCGATTTTACGAGCTGGCTCTAGAAGACAAGGTGCTGTGTTTTCTGTACCTTTAACTCCAGGTGTAGCTTTAACCACACGACCGCTTCTGTCTACCTCTACTCTAACTACCACCAATCCGGCTTCGTTACAATTTTGTTTAACTTCGTTAAATTTTCCTTGACCACGACCTCCCAGACCAGATCCTACTCCACCATTCCCTTTGCCTCCACCAAAATAACTTGGAGCATATGGATTACCATCTAATTGGCCTTTATCTCCTGTTTGGTTATCGTTACCTTCGCTTCCACTTGATTCGCCATCGGAATTCGTCATTCCTCCCATCATGGCATCAATTTCGGCTTTCTTTTTTGCTTCTTCGGCTTTCTTTTTAGCCTCTGCATCTGCTTTCGCTTTTGCTTTGCGTTGTGCTTCGGCTTTCGCTTTTGCATCGGCTTGTGCCTTTGCTTTTTTTGCTGCTTCAGCTTTTTTTATAGCTACTGCTTCTTCTGTCTCTTGGGTTAATACATTTTCTTTAACCTGTTCTGAAGCTGCGTCTTGTGTTTCTTCTGTTTGTTCTTCTGCTTTATTGGGTTGCGTTTGTGCTTCTTGAGGTTGCTTATTTACATTTAAGTTTTCAGATTTTACCGGTTTATTTGGTTGAATATTGCCACTCCCTACTGCCGAATTTCCAAAATTTACAGCAACACCATACTCTTCTGGAGGATCTTGATAACTTTGCCCTACAACAAAACAAAGTAGAATTAAAATCGTTACAATTAATATTGTGATTTTTGCCGAATTACGTTCGTGTTTTGTTTCTAAATACTTCATAACCTTTGCTTTTTGGCGTTTTAACTAAAAAAAATCAATCTTGTATAGAGTTAGTTTATTGTATTATTATTTACAATTGAATATGCTCTTTTGTATCGGTATTATTCTAATTAGCTTTTATACTAAGTGGCAAATAAAACGATACAGCTACAGGCCTCCCTTGTTGCATTCCAGGTTTCATTTTAGGCAATAAATTCGCTACTCGTCTTGCTTCTTGCTCTAATTTAGAGTCTGGTGCTTTAGCTCTTATACCAACAACCTTACCAGTTTCGTCTATTTTGAAGAAAATATTTATTTTTTGTATCCCAGTTAAGCCTAAATCTGAAATTAATATTCTATTAAAATTATCACCTAAAAATTGCTTAATTTTTTCATTCATGCATCTTTTCTTAGCATCATTATTGCCACCTTCGCAACCTGGATATATTGGTGCATTTTCTATTAAAGCAAAAGGAACGGGCTTGTTTCCATCACCTTTATTTTTTGCTGCAGATGCTGCAGCCGCGTCTGCTGCTGCTTTTTTTGAAGCTGCCTCTGCGTTTGCTTTGGCAATCCTGGCTGCTTCTGCTTGTCTTGCATCGGAGGCTGCTTTGTCTGCTTTTTTCTTGGCTTCAATTGCGCGTTTAGCTTCTGCCTCTTTTTCTGCCTTTACTTTAGCTTCTGCTATTTTTTTAGCTTCTGCTTCTGCGGTCTTTTTTGCCTCGGCTTCTTTTTGTTGTTTTTCTTTAGCTTCTAATGCTTCCTTCTCTAATTTTTCTTTTGCTTTTTTTGCTTCTCTGGCCTCTTCTGCTTTTTTAACTTTTAAAGCTTCTTCAGCTTCTTGCATAAGTAATTTTTCAGCCTCAGCCTCAGCCTCTGCCGCTGCTTCAGCAGCTGCTGCTTCTTCTGCAGCTTTAGCTTCTTCCTGAGCTATTTCTTTTGCTTTCTCAAGTGCTTCTTCGGTTTCTTCAGGAATGGTTTCTTCTGGTGTAGATTCTTCTTCTATAATCTCTTCTGGAGATACTTCTTCTGGCTCAGGTTCAAATTCCTGAAGTGCTTCAGCATTACTCGGCTCTGACTCTTCATTTATAGCACTTGCATTTCCAAAGTTTATTGCAACTCCATATTCTTCTGGTGGATCTTGATAGCTTTGCCCTACAACAAAACACAATAAAACCATAATCACTACAATAAGAGTAGTGATTTTAGCTGAATTTTGTTCGTGTTTTGTTTCTAAATATTTCATTTTACTGCGACTTAACTGCCAGTGTTGATTTAATTTTATTTCGGTTAGCAATATCCATAATGTAAACCACATGTTTCATTTCTACATCTTGATCTGAACGGATGGTTATTGTTGGTGCTTCGGCATTTCCAAGTTTGGAGAGTAATTCTGACTCTAAGGCTTCTTTAGAAACTTGCTTTAAATCTATGTAATAATTTGTGTCTTTATCGACACTTACTGAAACACTTTTAGTTTGTGTTGTTTTGCTTGACGATTTTGGCAGTAATAAATCTATGGCTTCGGCTGAAACGAGCGTAGAAGCAATCATAAAAAAGATTAGTAAAAGGAATACAATATCTGTCATGGACGACATATTGAATTCTGGTGTTACTTTATTTCTTCCGCGTAAATTCATAAATTAATTATTAACTTGGTTCGTTTAACAGGTCTAAAAATTCTAATGAATTTGCTTCCATTTTATACACTATTTTGTCGGTTTTAACAACCAAATGATTGTAGGCAATGTATGCAATAATACCTACAATTAAACCTCCTACTGTAGTGGTCATGGCAGTATACAAACCGTCTGCCAAGGTTTTAATATCTATAGAACCTCCTGAATTGGCAATTTCGAAAATTGAAAGTATCATCCCGATTACTGTACCTAGAAACCCAATCATTGGAGCTGCACCAGAGATTGTTGCTAAAACACTAACATTTTTTTCCAGGCTATAAATTTCTAATCTTCCAGCGTTTTCAATGGCCTTATTAATATCGTCTAATGGCTTTCCTATTCTTGAAACGCCTTTACTTATTAGTCTTGATACTGGCGAATTTGCCTGAGAACAAAGGTTTTGAGCTGAATCTATTTTACCATTACTTATATAATCTCTAATTTGATTCATAAAGTTAGCGTCTACTTTAGAGGCTTCTTTAATGGCAAGGAGTCTTTCAAAATAAATATATATTGCTACTACAAAAAGCACGAATAAAATTGAAATTATAATAATTCCGGCTGTACCACCTGTGGTAATTAATTCGATAATTGAAAGTGTTTTTTCTACTGGTTCTCCATCAGTTAAAACATCTGCATCTTGAGCTGTTTCTTGTAAAAAAGTATTTAACATAGTATTGGTTTAGATAAAAGTATAACGTGATTTTTTTTTCTTAAGTATATTAAAATAAAGTTCTTGTCCAGAAGAAGACTAATGTTCCTGCCAAAAACCCTACAAGTGCTAACCAAGATATTTTTTTAAGATACCAGAAAAAATCTATTTTTTCCATTCCCATAGCTACAACCCCTGCAGCACTACCTATAATAAGCATGCTTCCTCCTGTTCCTGCAGAGTAAGCTATAAAGTGCCAAAGCTCGTTATCCATTGGTTCTGAAAACATGCCCAAACTTGCGGCTACTAATGGTACATTATCGATTACTGCAGAGCCTATTCCTAATAAAATAACTACTAAATCTGATACACCAGAGTGATGCAATTCTGTTCCCATCATTGGTACGGTTTCTTTCAAGGTAGAAGCAAAATTAAACAGTGTTCCTAATGACTCTAATGCAGCAACTGCCATTAAAATTCCTAAGAAAAAAAGGATACTTGGCAATTCGATTTTAGATAGTGAATGATGTACTGGACTGTGATGCGCATGAGCTTCGCTAACGTTATCATCTACTTCTGTAAGGCTGAATTTTGAAGAACTATAAATTTCGGCAAAAACGGCTACAATACCCAGAGACAACATCATACCAACATAAGGTGGTAAATGTGTTACCATTTTAAAAACAGGAACAAATACAATAGCTCCTAATCCCAGATATAGCATTGTAGCGCTAAAACGGCTCTTTGGTTTATCTACGTTACCTTCATCGAATTCTAAATTCCCTTTAAACGCTGGCATAAACGATGCGATAATTGTTGGCACCAACATACAGATTAATGATGGTAATAATAAATACCCAAACAAGTGTCCTGTTGATACTTTTTTACCAATCCAAAGCATGGTAGTTGTAACATCTCCTATTGGTGAAAAGGCACCACCAGCATTTGCTGCAATAATAATTAAACCTGCATACCAAATACGTACGCTTCTGTCTTTTACTATTTTTTGAAGAATTGATATTAAAACAATTGTAGCTGTTAAATTATCTATAATCGCAGATAACACGAATGCTAAACAGCAAAAAATCCAAAGTATTTTAGATTTTTTCTTTGTTTTAATAAAATTTTTAATCGTAGAAAAACCATCGAAATAATCAATAATTTCAACAATAGTCATTGCTCCTAAAAGAAACACTAAAATTTCTGCTGTTTTCCCTAAATGATGCAACAAGGTTTCTTCCATTAAGTGCATTTTATCGTCATGCCCTAACGAAGGAAAGTTGTCTACTAATGCGTGTTTAGCAGAGTCGAACCATGATGGGAACGAATCTATACCTAACGATATTAATGCCCAACTTATGGCCATCATTACTAAAGCAGGAATTAATTTGTCTATTTTAATGCTGTGTTCTAAAGTAATGGCTAAATAACCAAAAACAAATACAAGAATTATAACTGTTTCCATAGTCTATTAAATATTTATACGAGTTGAGTTAGTGCGATTTCGAAAGCAGTTTTACTGATTTCGGTTTTACTTGGGTTTTTATCGTAGGTGTTTTGCAGGGCTTTTTTAATAATATTAGAAGTGTCATTAAATATGGCTTCATCCGTCATTTGTACTTTACGTTCCATAAAATAAGCAAATACTCTTGCCATACCACAGTTTGAAATAAAATCTGGTATTAAGCTCACTTTTTCATCTGTGTGCTCCATTATACTACCAAAGAAAATCTCTTTATCTGCGAAAGGTACATTTGCACCACAAGAAATGACTTCAAGTCCTGTGTCAATTAATTGATTGATTTGATCCTGAGTTATTAATCTTGAAGCTGCACAAGGTGCAAAAATTTCGGTTTGAAGTGACCATATGCGTTTGTTCATATCGGCAAACGGAATCATATTATCTGTTAATAGCGTATTGCCATTTTTGGTTAAGAAAAAGTTTGTAATTTCATCGAAAGAAAAGCCTTCTTCCTTTATAACACCTCCAGAAATATCTATTATACCAACTACTTTAGCTCCCATTTGGGCTAAGTAATAGGCTGCAGCCGATCCCACATTTCCAAAACCTTGAACAACAGCTCTTTTACCAACGACGCTGCCTCCATAAATTTCGTAGTAATGCTTAACAGCTTCTGCAACGCCGTAACCAGTAATCATGTCTGCTACAGTATATTTTTGCGAAACATCTGGTGAGTAACCTGGGTTTTCTATCACTTTTATAACGCCTTGACGTAATTGTCCTATTCTATTAATTTTATCTGCTTCTGTAGGTTTAAAATGACCATTAAACACACCTTCTTGAGGATGCCAAACTCCAGATTCTTCTGTGATTGGAATTACTTCATGTATTTCGTCTACATTTAAATCGCCTCCAGTTCCATAGTAACTTTTTAATAATGGAGAAACGGCTTTGTACCAACGCTCTAAAACTCCTTTTTTTCTTGGATCGTTAGGGTCGAAATTAATACCAGATTTTGCGCCTCCAATAGCAGGACCAGACACTGTAAATTTTACTTCCATGGTTTTTGCCAAAGACAATACTTCATTCATATCAAGACCCTGACGCATTCTTGTACCACCTCCTGCTGCTCCACCTCGAAGCGAATTTATAACCGTCCAACCTTCAGCTTCTGTTTCAGCATCTTTCCAATTAAAAACAATTTCTGGTTCTTTATTTTCGTATTTTTTTAGTAATTCCTTCATTTATATATTTTTAAACTCTTTTATAATTTTAGATTTAATTCTGAATATAATTGAAGAAAAGTTAAAGTTGGTTCATTTTATGGTTTGTTTTAAGTTTCACAAATATAAAAAACAAAAAAGTGTACTAAGTTAAATTTCTTATTTTTTTAGAACTGAAAAATAACACCTGAAGAATGATCATGTTTTGCACCCGTGACACTGGCTAAACAGTTATTTTCGCTTCTTAATTTTAAAACGCCTAAAAAACCGAAAATTAATGCTTCTTTAAACTCTATAATTTGTTTTGAAGGGATATGTATTTCATTGTGGCTTAAATCTTTTATTCTTGACATGAGATATGAGTTAAAAACACCGCCTCCTGTAACTAAGACAGACGCTTTTTGTTTGCCATTAATTACATTTGTAATTTGAATAGCAATGTGCTCAACAAATGTTTTTAAAATATCTTCCACAGAAATTGTATAGCTGTCTATTAAAGGAAAAACAACTGCATTAACCCATTCTATACCTAACGATTTAGGATAAGTCTCTTTATAATATTGAAGGTTATTAAGAGCATATAATAAATCACTATTTATCTTTCCTTTTTTCGCTATATTACCTTTGTCGTCGTAAGATAAACCTAATGATGCAACATATTTATTAAGCACAATATTTACAGGAGAAATATCGAAAGCTATGCGTTTTCCATTGATTAAAGTAGAAACATTGGCAAATCCTCCAAGATTTAGGCAAAACTCGTAATCTGAAAACAATAGTTGGTCTCCTATAGGCACCAACGGCGCACCTTGACCTCCTAATGCTACGTCTTGCACTCTAAAATCGCAAACCAATTTTTGCTTTATAAGGCTTGCCAGAACAGAAAGATTGCCTATTTGGTAAGTCAATCCCTTTTTAGGTTCGTGTAGTGCTGTGTGTCCATGAGAACAAATAGCATCAATAGAATTAATATTATTTTTTTTTATAAATTTATTAATAACTCCTGCCAGATAATTAGTGTAATTTATATCTAATTCAACAAGTTCTTCTTTACTATATTGAGATAAGGATCTAAGTTTATCGACCCAATCTTCCTCATAATAGGACGTTTCGGCTGTAATAATTTTAAATTTCCATTTATCTTGTAAACTAAAGTTTACCAATGCTAAATCAATTCCATCTAATGAGGTGCCAGACATAACACCAATAACATTGTATTCGTTTTTTATCATATTAAGTAAAAATATAAATATCTATTGACAAAAAGCCAATAAAAAACTATATTTGCACTCTTATTTTATCAAATCAATACTACATTCAATTATGGATTTTAGCTTAACCGAAGAGCATTTAATGATACGCGACGCTGCTCGTGATTTTGCACAGACTGAATTACTACCTGGCGTTATTGAACGTGACAATAAACAAGAGTTCCCACAAGAATTAGTTAAGAAAATGGGAGATTTAGGCTTTATGGGTATTATGGTAGATCCTAAATATGGAGGAAGTGGAATGGATGCTATTTCTTATGTTCTTATCATGGAAGAGTTATCTAAAATTGATGCCTCTGCCTCGGTGATTGTTTCTGTAAATAACTCTTTGGTATGTTATGGGCTGGAAGCTTATGGAACCGAAGAGCAAAAACAAAAATATTTAACAAAATTAGCAACTGGAGAATTTGTAGGAGCCTTCTGTTTAAGTGAACCTGAAGCTGGTAGTGATGCCACATCTCAAAAAACAACGGCAATTGACAAAGGTGATCATTATATTATAAACGGTACAAAAAACTGGATTACAAGTGGAGGAAGAGCAGACGTTTATTTAGTAATCGCACAAACTGATAGAGACAAGGGACATAAAGGTATTAATGCTTTTATAGTAGAAAAAGGCACTCCTGGTTTCGATGTAGGACCTAAAGAAGACAAATTAGGAATACGCGGAAGCGATACACATACTTTACAGTTTAATGATGTAAAAGTACCTAAAGAAAATAGAATAGGTGAAGATGGATTTGGTTTTAAATTCGCCATGAAAACACTTTCTGGAGGTCGTATTGGTATTGCATCTCAAGCATTAGGCATAGCTGCTGGTGCTTACGAATTAGCTTTAAAATATTCTAAAGAGCGTAAAGCGTTTGGAACAGAGATTTGCAACCATCAAGCTATTGCTTTTAAATTAGCAGATATGTATACTGAAATTGAAGCTGCAAGAATGTTAGTTATGAAAGCTGCATGGGATAAAGATCAAGGTAATAATTACGACATGTCTAGTGCTATGGCAAAATTGTATGCCTCAAAAGTTGCAATGGAGCAAACCGTAGAAGCTGTACAAATTCATGGTGGAAATGGATTTGTAAAAGAATACCATGTAGAACGTTTAATGCGTGATGCCAAGATTACTCAAATTTATGAAGGAACTTCCGAAATACAGAAAATCGTAATATCGAGAGGTGTTATTAAAGGGTAATAAAGACTATACAAGTAAATTATTAAAGGCTTCGGAAAAAATTCGAAGCCTTTTTATTTTAACGTAAGTATTAATTTCACAAAATTAAGCTATTTATTGGATAAGTCATCCAACACCAAACGTAGCTCTCCATAAGTGTATTTATCATCAATTTGATGTTTTAATTCTGAAAGATTTTCAAATTTCTGCCTTGGTATAATTTCAGATAATTCCTTATAATGCTTTTCAGAAATTAAATCTAAAATTTTTATTTCTCCTGAAGTAATAAAACTTGCCAAATGACCAATAATTGTATTTACATTTAAATCGCGTTCCATAGCAATTTGTTCAATAGATTTACCAGAGTTAAATAATTCTAAAGATGTTCTCTTCGTATCACCTCTTTGTCGTTTTGGTTTTGGTGCTTCAAAAATCTCATTGTTTTTAGAGGTTTCAATGTCATTTTCATCACAATAGTCTCTTATTACTTTTAGAATATCCGAACCATATTTTTCAACACGTGTTTTTCCAAAACCGTTTACATTTAACAATTCTGTTTTATTAGTTGGTAAGATTTCACACATCTCATATAAGGATTTTTGAGTAAAAATTTGATAATGAATTAAATCATTATCATTTGCAATTTTATTTCTAAGTTCACGGAGTAACTCAAATAACTCAACATTTGTTGTTCCATCAATTACTGTTTTTCTTGACTTCTTTGGAGCATCTTTATTTAAAAACACAGATTTGGCTCTCAATTCTAAAAACTCCTTAACCTTAAAACCATCTTTTAAGCCATTAAAGTAAAGTTTTTTGGTAGCTATTAATTCTTCAAGTAAATCTAAGTTTTTTGTAAATTCTTTTTCTGTAGCTTTATTATCTGTTGTAAAGCTAAAATCTTTATAGGGTTCTTCGATTTTCGTTTCAATTTCTTTTTTAAAATAATCTATGGCTTTATTAAAACGAATTTGTATTTCTTTACTCGATTCTGGTATTAAAGTAATTTCAGAAAGTTCTACCAACTGCGCTTTAAAAGCGTTGGCAATTTTTAATAAATGCGTTACACATTCTTTTATACTTAACATTGGGCTTTCAACATTACCCTCAACGCTATTTCTGTTTTTATAAAATAAATCCAAAAGCCGATTTACAGGATATAAAAACTTGTAAAAATTAAATACTTCATAGATTAAATTAAGTTGAAATTCTGATTTAGATTGTTCTAAAACAGTTTCGTCTGGTTGATTCTCTTCGGCTAATTTATTGAATGAAATAACATTACTATCGCTAATAATTTGATTAGAGCTAATTTTACTTTTTAGTACCAATCCTTCTAAGCTTTTACAGCGACTTAAAGCTACATAAGTTTGCCCATGAGCAAAAGCTCCTTGTGCATCTATAATTGCTTTCTCGAAAGTTAAACCCTGACTTTTATGTATAGTTATTGACCATGCCAATCTTAAGGGCATTTGTGTAAACGAACCTATTTTATTTTCGGTTATTGCTTTGGTAGTTTGATCAACCGAGTAGTTTATATTCTCCCAAGCTTCTGGCGTAGTAATAATATTAAAGTCGTCATCAGGACATTTTACAACAACTTCATCTTTATCTAATAAAATGACTTTACCTATCTTACCATTAAAGTAACGCTTGTCAACAGCACTATCATTTTTAATGAACATGACTTGAGCACCGACTTTTAAAATTAATTTTTCTTTATTAGGATAAGAAAATTCAGGAAATTTGCCATCTATTGTTGCATAATAAACAACTTCCTCCCCTTTAAGTTGTTGTAGTTCTAAATTATTTATCTTTTCTGCTTTATTATTGTGCGTTGTTAATGATATATAACCTTCATCTTCTTGTGGAGAAAAATCTGGTCGATATCTTTTGTTTAATATGTCAGCTGAATAATAGGATAATGTATTTGTTCTAATCTCGTTTAGAATTTCTATAAATCTCGGGTTATCTTGTCTATAAATATGCTTTAATTCTACAGTAATAGCATGACAATTTCTATAAGCCGTACTGCTAAAAAAGAAAGCATTTTTATAATAAGGTTTTAGTATTTGCCATTCGTTCTCCTTAACTACAGGCGACAATTGCTGTAAATCTCCAATCAGTAATAATTGAACGCCTCCAAAAACTTTTTCTCTATTTCTAAATTTTCTTAAGGTTTTATCGATACCATCTAATAAATCTGCCCGAACCATACTAATTTCATCAATCACCAACAAGTCCATGGACTTAATAATATTAATTTTGGTTTTACCAAATTTTCTATTAAAACCAGAAGCGCTATTTAAGTCATCGTTAGGTAGAATTGGGCCAAAAGGCATCTGAAAGAATGAATGTATCGTTACCCCTTTAGCATTGATTGCTGCAACTCCTGTTGGTGCAACGACTATCATCCTTTTAAGAGATTTCATTTTTAATTTGTGCAAAAAAGTGGTCTTTCCCGTTCCTGCTTTCCCTGTTAAAAACACGTTTCTCTCGGTGTTATTAACAAAATTCCAAGCTAATTCTAACTGTTTATTAGTTTTCATTTAATTAAGTAGAAAATTTGAAGATAAAAAAATGATTATAAAAAGCTGTTATTAAACTTTTGTTTTATAGGAAACAGTATCATTTTTTTTAGATTTACAGTTCTATGATAATCCTCGCTTTTAAGGTTTCAAAAAGAAAAACCGATTATAAACAAAAAATCCTCAACAAATAAATGCTGAGGATTTCTAAAAAAGGCGACGACCTACTCTCCCACAAGTGTAGTACCATCGGCGCAAATAGGCTTAACTTCTCTGTTCGGAATGGTAAGAGGTGAG